>PMBX01000230.1:9985-11444 GCA_003153915.1 Phycisphaerales bacterium | reverse complement strand
GATGATGTCGGGGTCCTGGCGCAGCATGCTCCGCAGTGCCGCCGAGAAGCTCATCCCGATGCTGTCGTGGACGTTGACCTGGTTGATGGAGTCCAGTTCGTACTCCACGGGGTCCTCCACCGTGGAGATGTTGAGCTTCACCTTGTCCATCACCTGCAAGGCCGAATACAGCGTGGTGCTCTTGCCGCTGCCGGTGGGTCCGGTGACCAGGATGATTCCGTGGGGCTGGTCGATCTGGCGGCGGAGGGCCTCCAGTGTTCCAGGCGCCATGCCCAGGTTCTCCAGGCCTACCAGGATCGAGCGGTTGTCCAGGATTCGTATTACACACTTCTCGCCGTGGTTGATGGGAAGCGTGCTGACGCGAAGGTCCACGGTCTGGCCGCGCACCGTCGCGCGGATGCGCCCGTCCTGCGGAAGCCTCCGCTCGGCGATATCGAGGTTGGCCATGATCTTAAGCCGCGAGATGATGGCCGCGTGGAGCTGCATCGGCGGGGCCTGCTGCTCGAAGAGAATTCCGTCGATGCGATAGCGTATGCGCAGGCGGTTCTCGCCCGGCTCGATGTGGATATCGCTGGCGCCTTCCCGCACGGCCGAGGAGATCAGGAAGTTTGCGTACCGGATGACCGGGCTTTCGCCGGCTATCTTCTCCAGGTCCGCCACCTCCTCGTTCTTGCGGTCCACCACCTCCACTGCATCATCGGCGATGTCCTTGATGATCTCGTCCACTTGCTGGGTGGGGGAGATGGAAAGTTCCTCGACGGCCTTGGCGATGTCGCCTTTGGGGCTGACCACCAACTGGATTTTACTTTTGATCCGCCGTTTGAGATCGTCGATGAGGAAGATGTCGGCCGGGTCCGATATCGCCAGCAGGACCGTCTCTCCGTTGCGACGGACCGGCAGGACCGTCTTAGCCTTGATGAAATCGCGTGGCAGAAGTTCAAAGACATCGGAGGCCACCTGCGAGGCGTTGATTCGCGCGAAGGGCAGGCGGAAATATTCCGCCACGGCCTGGAAGGCGACGATCTCGTCGATGACATTTGCCTGGACAAGGGCCTCCAGGACCGTCAATCGCGGGTTTTCCCGTCGCCGGGTGGCCGCGTCGGTCAAATTGGCGAGGGTGACCTTCCCTTGCTTTAACAGGAATAACTCGGGACCATGGGCAGAAGCCGTATCCTGGTTGGGACGCCAGACCTCGGCGAACTCAACCGTTTCCACGGCAGTGGGATTGTGCGCCTTGATCGGCGTCGTCTGGAGAGTTTGTTCGGTGCGTTGCGTCACGTTCTTCCGTCCTGGGATTTCCTCCGGGAAAGTACCGCCCGTCAGGGCATTTTCAGTGTGTAGGTCTGATCGCCCCAGGTCAGCATCACCTGGCGGCCTTCGATTTTCGTGATGGTCCATCCGGCGATAGACTGGCCTTCGGTCAGCAGGTTGTTGGAAATCATGGCCGTCGCGCCGCCGG
>PMBX01000230.1:0-9970 GCA_003153915.1 Phycisphaerales bacterium | reverse complement strand
CCGGAAGCTCCTCGGCGGGGATTTGCCGCTGGCGCGTCTCGTAGTAGAAGGTGTCCACCAGGACATTGGTGTTGGCAGCCCTGCCGGCGGGGGGCTGGGCGGACCGGACACGGATCTGCGTCAGGGCTGTTTCCACCTTCAGTTCCTCGTCTTTCTGCTGTGCGGAGGCCCGCGCCGGTCCGTTCCGCAGGCTCAGCAGATACACACAGCCGATCCCAGCGACAAACAGCACGGCCAGCAGGACATTGCCCTGCTTCCATGCGCCAAGGCGGGCCAGCAGGTTCGCCCCAGCCGTCGGTGGGGGCGTCGCGAGGTTGTCGATCGACTGGACCGGTGATGCGCCGGTTACGTTGAACTCTTGGTCGGGCATGGTTCTTCCTCGCCGCTTCGCTCGAAAAAGATGGACATATCGAACTTGGCCTGGACGTGTCCTTCCGGACCTCCCCTGAGCTTTTCCATCGTCATCTTCTTGATTCGCATGATTCGCGGCTGGTTCTCCAGGGACTGGAGGAAGGCGTAAAAGCCGTGGAAATCACCCTCTAACTGCATGGCGATGAGTTGCTCGTGAGGCTCGGCGCTTTCGGTAATGGTGGTCTTGTCGGTCCCGGGCGGCAGGGTGCGGATGCTCTTGGCGACCAACTGGTTGCCTTCGGCCAGGCGCCAGACCTCCTGGAGCACCTTGTCGATNNTGCTTGCTCCAACGATTCGATCTCCTTGCGAAGGTCGCCCATGGCAACGATGGCTTGGTTCAACTCGCCAAGCCGTTCCTGGCGGGCATTGATCTGCTTGACCAGCTCGGCCTTGCGCTGGTTTTGCGGCTCAAAGACCAATCGCCAGGCCGCCATTGGTATGGCCATCAGCATCGCGATGAAAAGAATCTCGCGGAGTCCAAGTTTCATGTTCGTGCTCCCTGCTCCTGTACGGCCGCCAGCGGTTTGGCCGCATCCTCGGAGCCGTTTCGCTCAGCCGCTCGCAGCACATCTATGACGTCGACGTTGGGTTTCAACTCGATCTTCACCTGGAATTCCCGGATGGGCGTGTCCTGGAGGACTTTCTCCTGGCTGTAGACAAGGTCCACCGATTTCATCAGTGGGCAGCGGACCAGATTGGTGATAAAGCGGGCCACTTCCACATCGGTTCCAGCCAGTCCGGTGACCTCCATCATCACAACCGTCACCGACTCACTGGCCTCACGTTGCTGCTGGACCTTGGCGAACTTGCTGTCGGTGGCGGAGGCGTTCTTATTGGCCGGTTCGGCGCGGGTTACGACGTTCATGGGAAATAGGTTGAACTGTGTCAGGGACGCGCCTCGCGGAAGGGCGCCTGCGACGATTGCCAACAGCGTGCTGCGCGGCACGCGTTCCAGCAGCGAGGCGGTCAGTTCGGCCTTGTGCTGCATGGCCTGTTTTCGGTTTTCCAATTCACGAAGTTGCTCGATCATCTTGGCGGCGTCGGCATAGGCGGCGTCCACGCGCCTTGCAACGGCCTGGGTGTGTCGCGTGGACTGGTCCGAGACGATCACGGCGGCGATCACGGCGGCCATCACGGCGGCGAACAGAATCAGGCAGAGCTTGTTGGCCCGGTTCTGCGAGCGTCGTTTTACGTAGTCTTCCGGAAGCAGGTTGATAATGCTCATGGATATTTCCTCAAGCCGCCATGGTGGCCCCGAGGCTCAACCCCACAGCCACCGCCCAGGCCGGCTGGGGCTGGCGCCAATCCAATCCGACGTTGACTCCCGCTCCCTCGATGCGGCGGATGCGCACCAGCGGATCGCCGATCTGCGCGGGAAGGTTGAGTCTCTGGGCGATGGCCTGGCAGAGCCGCTTGTCATATGCCTGCCCACCCACGAAGATAGCCCTGGCGACGCTAGAGTCACGGAAGACCGACTCGTAGTATCGCAGGCACTGCGTCACCTCGTCGCCGATGGACCGGATCGTCCCGTCCAGCAGGCGGTAGAGTTCGTCCCGGGCGGCCGGGTCGCCCGCATTGCCCAGCAGGTCCCGGCGGACATCGCGTGCCTGCTCGATGGGCACGTGCATTCCCGCGGCCACCGCTTGGTCAATGCGGTCGCCTCCGGCGGCAAGGTTCCTGGCGAAAACGATCCGGTTTCCCATCGCCAGAACCACCTGGGTGGAACTTGCCCCGATGTCCACGAACAGCGTGATGATCGCCGCGTCGCTGGCCCGCCGGAAAATTCGCCAGAAGCACTCTACGATCGCACAAGGTTCCACGTTGACGCCCACGACGTCCAGCTTTGCGTGAGCGGCCATGGAAAGATACGCCTCCAGTATCGTCCGCCATACGGCTACCACGATGACTTCCTGCCTGGGTTCCCCCTCTCCCAAAACGTCCCCCGCCGTCACGTGGCGAATCATTGCTTCCGATGTGGGGAAGGGCAGCTTGCCCTCCAGTTCTGCCAAGACAGCCTGGTCCATCTGTTCGGGGGGAAGCTTGGGCACTTTGACGTGCTGGAGGAAGGTGGCCTCCGCCGGTAGGGAGAGGATGCACTTGGAACCTTGGAACTTGTTGTTGGCCAACATTTTTCGGATGGCGCCCCCCAGGAAGTGTAACCGCTCCTTGATCCCAGCGCGGCAGTCCGCTGGGATTTGTGCCCAGTCGGCGGCGACCAGTTCGTATTCCTGGTCGCTCTGGCGAAGCTGTGCCATCTTGACAGTGCTGGAGCCAAGGTCCAGTCCGATGGGAAGGTTCCTGCTTTTAATTATTTTTAGCGACATAGCGCACTCCGGGAAGGCGGGTGGCCCCGAGGAAGGATCCTGGCACGCAAACGCGCCCAAGGCAGACCAGCCGCCCGTCGGGGCGGCTTGGGATTGCGGGCAGCGCGACTATCCTCGGGGGATTCAACGCTTTGCGCCCCAGTCTCGCGACTGGTTTGCCCTTTTCCGCCATCCACTAATTGTCCTTGTGTAAGATAAGTTTCCACCGGGGGTCCGGCCAATGGCCTGGCCTGCCTTTGCCTCTTGATTCACTCATCGGAAAGCCCGGGGGCGATGTTAAGCAACGAGCAGGACTGGATTCAGGCTTCCGAGAGGATGTCGGAGAGGATCGTGTTGGAGACGAAGAAATAGTGGGGATCGATTCGCAGGTTCCGGGGGGTAATTTGCAATGCCCCACAATCGGCATAGCGGGTGAGGCTGGCGGGGAAGGCATCCAGCGGATCCAGGCCGTAAGTGTCCTTAAACACTGATCTGTCAATGCCTTCCGTCAGCCGCAGCCCAAGCATGATAGCCTCGGCCATGGCCCCTCGACCCGTGAGGTGTTCCTGGGGGGCCGGAGGCGGGCCGCCGGCGGCGACGGCCTCCATATAGGCCGTTAGGTCCGGGCGGTTTTTGCGACGCACGCCGGCCAAAAAGCTGGCCGCTGCCGGGCCGACGCCCAGATAGGGTTTGTTCCGCCAGTAGGTCAGGTTATGTCTGCATTGCAGGCCGACGCGGGAGAAGTTGGATATCTCGTACTGTTCCATCCCCGCACCGCGCGCGGCGTCGATGGCGGCAAGGTAGCAATCCTTCTGGAGTCCCTCGTCCATCTCCGCCAGTTCCCCCGCGCGAATGCGGCGTTCCAGCGGAGTCCCAGGCTCGATGCTCAGGGCGTAGCAGCTTAGATGGCCGATCGGCAGCGACAGTGCCCCCCGCAGTGTCTCCCGCCAGGAATCCAGCGACTGGCCGCAGATGCCGTAGATTAGGTCCACACCGAGGTTGGCCAGCCCAGCCTGCGTCAACTGTTGAATGGCCGGGGCGACATCGGTGGCCTTGTGCGACCTGCCAAGCAGGGCCAGTTCGTCATCCTGGAGCGATTGGACGCCCAAAGAGACGCGGTTGACGCCGTTGTGCGCCAGGATGTCGGCGATTTCCCGATTGACGGTCCCCGGATTGGCCTCGACGGTGAACTCCGTGTCCGGTCCGATGTATCGCCGCAACGCCGACAGGAGCCTGCCCAACAGCGGTGCGCCCAATACCGTGGGCGTTCCACCGCCCACAAAGACGCTTTCCAACGGACGGGCGAGCACCGAGGCGTCGGCGGAAAGTTCCGCCAGGACCGCATCGACATACGCCATTGCGGCCGGGGCATCGATGGAAAGCGAGTAGAAATCGCAATAAAAACACTTTCGCGGGCAGAAAGGCACGTGGACGTACAGCGCGCCCGCCCGTATCGGGGCGGAATCGTCGGTATTTTCCTGCTTGCGGCTGGGGGAAGACATTTTACAATAGTATTATACCGGCGGGGCGTGAGGCTGCCGGAATACAAAGGGCGGGCGGACGCGTTATGGACGTAAAGCTGGTTATGTTCAAGTTGGACGGGAAGCGGCGGGACTTTCCCATTGTCAATGCCACCGTGACCATCGGTCGCGGGGAAGAATGCGACCTGAGAGTACCCCTTTCCAGCGTCTCGCGGAAGCACTGTGAACTGACCGTTTCTGCCCAGACGATAAAAGTGCGAGACCTGTCCTCCTCCAACGGCACCTACCTCAACAATAAACGGATCACCGAGGGGGAACTGGTCGCCGGCGACCGTCTGGTGGTCGGACCGGTGGTATTTACTGTACAGATCGATGGCGTGCACGAAGAGATTCAACCGGTCAAGACCCGGGGGCAGAAACTGGCCGAAAGTTCCCTCCATGGCCAAGTGACGGCCAAGGAAGACACCGGTGCTCCCATCGCCGCCGGAGCGGACAATGGCGAAAACGGAATCGCCTCGCTGGAAAGCCTCGTAGCCGAGGCATTGAAGGAAGACGAAGAGGACGACAAACAGGAAAGCGTCGCCTGAAGCTGTCGTGGCGGTTGGTTTTAGGCTCTTAGTTTTGGAGGGGTGGTTTCGGGCAAACCTTTTCGTAAGGGTGATAGACCAGGACCAATGTAGGAAGCCTAGGATCGAATGTCCCGCGGACAAGACCCTCTCGCCGGGGTTGTGTGCGAGTTGCAGACAACTTCGGCCAATACATGCGATGTTCGCGAATCAGCACGATTTTTGATTCGCCTGGGGGGATGGGTACTCATCCTTGCCGCCGCCACAGCCATGCTCGTCTGGTCTTGGAACACCTGGCCGGATGTCGTGGTGGATTTCGGTCAGCAACTTTATATTCCCCGGCAATTGTCCCAAGGCCAGGTGCTCTATCGTGACATCGCCACCTACAACGGGCCGTTGTCGCAGTATTGGAACGCCTTGTGGTTCCTGATCCTGGGGGCAAGCCTCCGGACGCTGGTGATCGCCAACCTCGTCCTTTTAGCGGCGCTGATTATCCTGCTCCATCACATGATTCGCCGCGTGGCGGGCGAGTTGGCGACCGTTGGGGCGTGCCTGGTGTTCGTGCTGGTGTTTGCCTTCGGCCAGTACTCGGGCATCGGCAACTACAACTACGTTTGTCCCTACGCCCATGAGATGACCCACGGCTTGCTGCTATCGCTGGCGGCGACGGCGTGCGTGTGGGCGTACCCGCGGAGAGGGTTGCCCGTGCTGTTGCTGGCCGGGCTGTGCCTGGGTGGGGCGTTCCTGACCAAATCGGAAATCTTCCAAGCCGGAGCGGCGGGCGCTGTCGCCGCGCTGGGGGCGACGATCTGGGCCGGACGGCCGGGCCGAAAACAAGCCGCCCGGATGATCGGAATGTTCCTGGCAGGTTTTCTACTGCCGCCCCTTGTGTCATTTGGCCTGCTCTGGGGGGCGATGCCCGCCGGAATGGCCCTGCTGGGCACGATCGGTTCCTGGCGGACGTTAGCCTACCCCCAGTTGGCCGGACTGCGATTCTTCCGCGAGGGGCTGGGCGTGGACAACGTCTCGTTTAATCTCTGGCAGATGTTATGGACACTAGGGCAGTACCTGGTGATTCCCGTTCCGGTGACGGTGTTGGCGTGGGCGTTGGGACGCGCGGGCAAGTGGCTATGGGCGGCGGGCCTGGCCACCTTTGCTGGGGCGCTGGCAATCGTCTGGTCCTGCCAATCCATGGTTGACTGGGTGGGCATTGCGCGGCCGTTTCCTTTGATCGTGCTGGCGGTGCTGGCCGTATTCTTGGTTCGCTTTGTCCGCCTTCGCGGCGACCCATCGAGAGCGACGGCCTTGGTGGCCCCGATCAGCTTGTCGCTTCTGGGTCTTTGCCTGTTGGCGAAGATGGTCCTCAACGCCCGCATCTGCAACTATGGGTTCGTCCTGGCCATGCCGGCGGCGATGATCGTGGTGGTGGCGATGTTGGAGTGGATTCCCGCGGCCATCAGGAACTTCGGTGGATGCGCGTGGATCTTCCGCGCCGCTGCCATGGGGATGCTCATCCCGGTGGTGTTCGTGCACCTTAAAGCACAAAACCACCAGCGCGAGGTGAAGACCTACGTTGTTGCACGGGGGCCAAACGTATTGATTACCGACCGTCGAGGAGAGTTTGTTAACGCATTGTTGGAGGAACTGGCCGATCGCGTCAAACCTGGCGAATCGCTGGTGGCGTTTCCCGAAGGGGCCATGCTGAATTTCCTGTCGGGAATTCGCAACCCCACGCCCTATACCAACTTTATGCCGCCGGAGCTGCTGGTCTTCGGCCAGGAGCGGATGCTGGAATCATTGCGGGCCGCAAATCCGGAATGGGTCCTGCTGGTCCACAAAGACACATCGGAGTTCGGCCATCGGTTCTTTGGACTCGACTACGGACGTGATATAGCCGCCTGGATCGCATCTAATTATGATCCCGTCTCACTGACCGGCCAGCCGCCATTGCAGGACGATAGCTTCGGCATGATGCTGCTACGGCGTAAATTCTACCGTACCCCTTGAGACGCTCCCCAATCCGCCACGGTGACGGGCGCCGGTCTTGGGGGGATTCCCAGGGTCTTTCAGTTGGTGGATTGGAAGAGATCATGAAGCTCACCAAGACCTCGAAGAACACGAAGACCAGCGAAGCTTTTCAATTTCTTTCCTTGTGGCCTTTGTGATTTCCGCGGTCTTGTGCGACAGGAGCTGAAAGACCCTGGTGGGACGGGCGACTATCCACTTGTCGGCGACGGGGTAAAATGTTATAAACCCCTTGAAGGGTTTTTCAACGTGACCGTTCCAACAGGAAAGGACATGCCATGTTGCCTACCGTCATCATCGTTGGGGTCATTGTCGTGGTCATCGCGGGTCTGGTGGGGATATATAACGGCCTGGTGGGCAAGCGGATTCGCTGCCAGGAGGCATGGAGCCAGATCGACGTGCANNCACGAGAAGGACACGCTGGAGCGTGTCATCCACGCCCGTAACCAAGCGATTTCCGCCCAGGGCGTCAAACAGCAGGCCGAGGCCGAAAATTTCCTGTCCGGGGCGCTGCGACAACTGTTCGCCCTCTCGGAAAGCTATCCAAACCTCAAGGCCAACGAGAATTTCGCCCAGCTTCAGGAAGAGCTGACCAGCACGGAGAACAAGATCGCCTTCGCCCGCCAGCACTACAATGATTCAACCGCCGTCTACAACACCGCCCGCGAGACATTCCCCAGCAGCCTGATCGCCAATACCTTCGGCTTCGGGAGGCAGGAATACTTCGAGATCGACAATCCCGCGGCACGCCAGGCGCCGCAGGTAAAGTTCTAGGCTGTCGCCAAGTCGGTGGCGGGTGTCCGAAATGGCCGTGGAGACATTCCATACACTGATTGCCCGCAACAAGCGGAATACATGGTTGCTCATTGTCCTGTTCGGGATGGTTTTCGTCGGACTGGGGATGCTGATCGGGACCGCATGGATCGGCGACAGGCGAGGCGGGATGGGCCTGGCCGTCATCGCTGGGACAGTGGCGTTGGTCCTGACCCTGGCCAGCTATTACGGTGGTGGCGCGGTCTTGTTGGGCCTCAGCCGGGCACGCCGGATCGTCAAGAGCGACGATCCGCAACTGTTCAACGTGGTGGAGGAGCTTTGCCTGGCCGGGGGGCTTCCGATGCCCCAAATCTATCTGATCGACGACACGGCAATGAACGCCTTCGCCACTGGGCGCGACCCTCGCCACGCGACCGTGGCTATAACCACGGGTCTGCGCACCAGGCTTACTCGTGACGAACTGACGGGCGTGATAGCCCACGAGCTTTCCCACGTGCGACACTACGACATCCTTTTCGCCACGCTGATCGCCGTGATGGTGGGGGTGCTGGTGATGCTCTGCGACGTGTTCCTGCGTAGCCGGTGGTGGGGCGGATCGCGACGAGATTCCCGCGACCGTGGCTCCCAGGGCGGCGCGGTGATCCTTGTCGTCGTCGCGATAGTGTTGGCGATCATCACGCCCATCCTGGCGAAGATCATCCAGATGGCCATTTCTCGCCAGCGGGAATACCTCGCCGACGCCGGGGCGGTGGAACTGACCCGCAATCCCGATGGTCTGGCCCACGCCCTGGCCAAACTGTCCGACGACCCGGAGGTACTGGAAGTCGCCAACCGTGCCACGGCCCCGTTGTACATCGTTCATCCGATCAAAAAAACCGAGGAACGATCTGCCAGCATCTTTGACACACATCCGCCGATAAAGGATCGTATAGCCCGGCTGATGTCGCTGACGACCTAGACCTCGTCGCAAAGACAGGGAAGTCCCTGAGTGTTTTCGGATGCTCCACATTACGACGGTCCGCCCTCGGCAAGCAGCAGCAACGCCTGGGAAGTGGGGGGCTTTCTCTGTCGATGGGCACTGTTCGCCCTGACCGTCTGCGGCTGTGTCGCCATCGGGTGGATTTCTCTTCGCGTTGCCCAGACGGCCGTCGGCGACGTCGGAGTTACAATGATCGTGCCGGATGCGGTTTATTATCGGCGGGAAGATCCCAAACGCCTGGTTTGGGGCTACTTTCAACCGTCCCTGTCGTATTACGCCCCGGTCCTGGCCGTCTGCCACCTGGAGGACGGCCCGTTGCTCCTGGTGGAGGCCAGCCAAGGCACGCTTTATCCCGTTGTGGAGGCTGCCGAACTGGGCGATTACCGAGTGACTGTCACGGGGATACCGTATTCCGCCGTGGCGTTCCAGCAGGAGAAGGCGATCCTGCGGATCATCCCCGACGGACGGCGGGTGTTCCTGGTGGATGCGGCGATGTACCTGGACGCCCCGGACGCAAGGGTGGGGGAACTTCGCGGTTGTCTGACGGAAATGCGCCGCCGCGGGGAACTTGCGTTCTTCGACGTCGGGTCTCGCCAGGAATTCCTGGCCCATCGCACAAGGCTTCGCCACCTCCACGCCGAGGCGCCCCTGTTGTGGGCACCACGGGAACTGGGCGACGAACTGGCCACGGTGCACCGCGCTGCCGGACCCATCAGGACGCATTGCACGGTGATTACCGATCAGCCCGCTACGGCGACCCAGGCCACCTCGGCGGGTTTTTCCACGGATTTGATCTCGCCCGTCGACCAAGGAGGCAGACAAATCGAGGGCCTGCGAAGGCACGAGTCGATCTCCAGGCTCAAGGAATACCTGGCCTCCCAGCCGATAATGCCTTAGGCGGAGTCGGTCGGACTACCCTCATGCGAAGGGAACTGGTCATATGTGGTCACGAGTCGCGGCGGAGGAGTCGTCGGGAACCTGGAGATTCCGAGTCGGGCTGATCTGCGCCGCGTGGGCAACCTGGCTGAGCGGCTGCACGGGTTCCAAACCGATGGGCCGGTTGCCTTCCCATGAGCTTGATCTGTCGGTTCCCCACTGTTCCACGCCTCGACCGGCCGTCTATGCCGGGCCGGCTGCGCCCCAAGACGCCCCGGCGGCCTGGGCCTCGCCGCGAAACCCTCGTCCGTGGCGCTACATCGTCATCCACCACAGCGCCACCGACGCTGGAAACGCCGGGACCTTTGACCTCCAGCACCGCCGCCGTGGTTGGGACGAACTGGGCTACCATTTCGTCATCGACAACGGCCAGGGCGGACCAGACGGGAATTTGGAAATCGGCAGCCGCTGGCGCAGCCAGAAGTGGGGCGCTCATTGCGGCGGGACACCCAACAACGAATACAACAACTACGGAATCGGCATCTGCCTGGTGGG
>PMBX01000004.1 GCA_003153915.1 Phycisphaerales bacterium | reverse complement strand
ACGGCCTTGACCATCGCCGGGGTGAATTCCTTGCTGGAAAGCCCATAACGCCCGCCGACTACCTTGATGTTCGCGCGGCCGGCCTCAACCAGGGCGTTGACGCAATCGAGGTACAGCGGCTCGCCCGCTGCGCCTGGCTCCTTGGTACGGTCCAGGACGGTGATGGACTTTACGCTTGCCGGCAGGGCGGCGGCGAAAGCCCCAACATCGAAAGGCCGGTACAGCCGCACCTTGACGATACCGACCTTTTCGCCCTTGGCGGTTAGGTGGTCCACGGTCTCATGGGCGGCCTCGGCGCCGCTACCCATCAGGATGATGACACGTTGTGCGTCGGGCGCGCCTACGTAGTCGAACAGGCGGTACTGCCTGCCGGTCATCGCGGCGAACTTGTCCATCTGCTTTTGCACGATCGCCGGGCAGGCCAGGTAGTAATTGTTGACCGTCTCGCGGCCCTGAAAATACACATCGGGATTCTGGCTGGTGCCTCGGATGACAGGCCGGTCTGGGCTCATGCCGCGCATGCGGTGCGCTTGGACCAGCTTGTCGTCTATCATGGCCCGCAGGTCGTCGTCGGTCAGTTCCTCCACCTTGGCCACCTCGTGGCTGGTGCGGAAACCGTCGAAGAAGTGCAGGAACGGCACGCGTGATTCCAGCGTCGCCGCCGATGCGATGGCCGCCAGGTCGGTGGCCTCCTGCACGGAGTTACTGGCGATCAGCGCGAAGCCTGTCTGGCGCACGGCCATTACGTCGCCGTGGTCCCCGAAGATCGAGAGCGCCTGGCAGGCCAGGGAGCGGGCCGTCACGTGAAAGCAGGTGCTGGTCAGTTCCCCGGCGATCTTGTACATGCTGGGGATCATCAGCAGCAGGCCTTGGCTGGCGGTGAAAGTCGTGGTCAGCGAGCCGCTCTGGAGCGCCCCGTGGACGGCCGCCGCGGCGCCGCCCTCGGACTGCAATTCCACCACCAGGGGGACGGTGCCCCAGATGTTGCGATGCCCGACGGCGCTGAAATCGTCGCTGTGCTCGCCCATCGGGCTGGAGGGCGTGATCGGGTAGATTGCGATGACTTCGTTGATGCGGTGTGCCACTCGTGCGACGGCTTCGTTGCCGTCCATCATTACCATGCTTCGTTTCATTTCGAGCCTTCCTTTGGAGTTCCAAATCCGCGATTGCTGCTTTTGCCGGAATTCCCCTGGCGGGGCGCGGCGGAGGATGGACGGCGGTACGCCATGCCAAGAAGGAATTATCCGCGCCGCAGATGGAAAATGCAACGGCATTTGGCCTTGCGGCGAATCGCGGGACAGGATAATCTCGCGCGGCGTTGCTGAGCGATAAGCTTGGTGAACCCCAATGCGTTTTCTCAAGAAGCAAGAAGGAGGTGTAATAAACCATGTCAAATGTGTCTATGGAGTATAGAACACTTGGCCGCAGTGGAGTGAAGGTCTCGGCGCTATGCCTGGGTTGCATGAACTTCGGAGATGCCACCAGCGAGGTCGATGCCATCGCGATCATCCACCGCGCCATCGACGAGGGCATCAATTTCATCGACACGTCCAACTCGTATGGTCGCGGGACCTCGGAGACCATCGTTGGAAAGGCGCTGGCGGAAGGGGGGCGGCGGGACAAGGTCGTCCTGGCCACCAAGGTGACCACCGGCATGGGGCCGGGTGTCAATGACCGCGGCAGCCACCGTTACCACATCGCCAAGCAGGTCGAGGCGAGCCTGCGGCGACTCAAGACCGACCATATCGATCTCTACCAGCTTCACTATATGGATTTCGCCACTCCCTTGGAAGAGTCGCTTCGTACCCTTGACGACCTGGTTCGCGCGGGCAAGGTGATCTACACCGGCTGCTCGAAATTCGCCCCCGCCTACCTGGTCGAGGCCATTATGACTTGCCAACGGTACGGTTGGACGTACTTCGTCAGCGAACAGCCGCCCTATAACCTCCTGGACCGGCGAATCGAAAACGAACTGACTCACACCTGCCAGCGGTTCGGCGTGGGGATCATGGCCTATGGGCCCATCGCCGCGGGAATCCTCAGCGGCAAGTATGTGCGCCAGGGCGAGCAGCCTTCCGACAGCCGTTACGACAAGCTGGACCATCGCCTCAGTCCAGCGGCACTAAGCGCCGTCGATGCTCTTCGACCGCTGGCTGCTGAAAAGGGAGTGACCTTGGCCGAGCTGGCCCTGGCGTGGGTACTGCGACAGCCGGGCATTACCTCGCCGATCACCGGTCCCAGGACGATGGAGCACCTGCTTTCGTCACTCAAGGCACTGGAGGTCCGATTCAGCGATGAGGACTATCGTAGGATCGACGCCATCTGCCCGCCAGGCACCGCTGTCAGCGATTACTACGACATGCTGGTCTATCGGCCGTACCGCGAGGCCGCCGGCATCACAAAGCCAGTCGTCAGGGCGCCCAAACCACCAGCTCCCCAAGGGAAACCATGATTGACAAGTCCCAGGCGTGAATCGGGTGGCCGAGGTATTTGCCAAGTGAAGGGACGCTTCAAGCAAAGGCCTGGGAAATCGGCGGGCGAGGAATTTCTCCCGGTACGCAAGCAGACCGCAGGACATCCAACGTGGCCATTACTGTCAGCGATGGTATTGGTTTTGGCTATTTTGGCGGCGTATGGAAACAGCTTTCCGGGCAAATTCGTTTTCGATGACAGGGCGGCAATTCTTGAGAATCCATTAATCCGTCCGCCGCTGGGTGTGTGGAAGCTTCTTTTTAATCAGCCTACCGACCAGACCTTGGCGGGTCGTCCGGTGGT
>PMBX01000179.1 GCA_003153915.1 Phycisphaerales bacterium | reverse complement strand
TCGACGAAGACGTGCTTGCCGGCCCGCAATGCCTCCTCCACTTGCGCGGCATGGGATGAATGTCGAGTGGCTATGACCACCGCGTTGATTCGCCCATCCCGGAGAATTTCACCATAGTCGCAGGTGCAATACTCGAAACCCGACCGCCTGCCGACGACCATTGCGTTGCGACCGCTGGCGGTCGCAACGCCGAGAAGGCTCACTTGCTTGCAGCGCCTAATAGCGGGAAGTAACGTGCCACGGGCGAACTGGCCTGCGCCGATCACGCCGAGGCGAACGGCTCCATCAACACAACCGCAAGCCTCCTTGGCCATCGCCACCCGCTTGTTCGCCAACAGTTCCCGCTCGGGCCTTTGGTACTCTATTACGATCCCCAGGCTGTCCTGCCCCCCGCCTTCCAGCAGATCGTAGGCCTCTGCCGCGCGATCTATGGGGAACCGATGCGAGATAAGCTCTCCAAGGATCAGTTTTCCACGGGCCGCCAGGTCCAGAACCGCGGCCATATTGCGCCCTTCGGTCCAACGTACCATGCTATAGGGGTAATCGCGCCCGCCCTCCTCGTATGTCGGATCATATCTGCCCGGCCCGTATGACATCGAGAAGCGAATGTCTATCTCGCGGCTGTAGAATGGCTGGCGGGGAAGGTCCATCCCCACCGAGCCGACAATGACCAGCCGGCCCCGCATCCTGGTCGCCTCGGCGGCAGCGACGATCAAATCATTGGACGGAGTCGAGGCCGTTAGAATTATCGCATCTGCGCCTTGCCCCCCCGATGCCCTCAGCACGGCTGGGGCAAAATCCTCCGGTGGAACGGAAATGGCAAAGTCCCGAGCCAGGCGGCGCCTGCTGTCCAACAGGTCGGTGCAGACCACCGTGCACCCGGCGGCGTGCAGGAGCCTGGCGGTGATCTGGCCGACAATGCCCAGACCCATGACGGCCACCACTTCGCCCAAGTTCGCTTCCGCCCGATGTACGCCATTCAGCGCGATCGCACCCATCGCAACGAAAGCGGCATCCTCGTAACTGACGTCCTCGGGGATCGCCACGCACAGGTTGCGAGGCACGAAATTGACCTCCCCATGCGTGGCGTAGCCCACCCCGGCGCAGGCGACGCGCTGGGAAACCTTCAGGTCCTCGACGCCATCGCCGACGGCAATGACCTGGCCGCTGCATGAATAGCCCATGGCTATCAGGTCCGCCAGCCGATCATTGATGCCGTCCCACGTCTGCCGCAGGCCGCGCGTGATGGTGGAACGAACGATCTTTCCGACCACTTCCGGCTGGCGGCGCAGCCGGGCGAGCATCCCCCCCCGGCATTGCCGCATCAGGGCCAGTTCAGTCCCGGAAGATATGACCGATGCACGGGTGCTCACCAGCACCCCGCCCGGCCTTAGCGCAGGAGAGGGAACCTCGCAAAGGCTAATATCCCCGGATTTATATTCCTCAAGCAATTGCTTCACGAGCAGTTCTCCCAGGCTACCATCGTATGAAATCAACGCCCGGAGGATTCTACTTAGGCCGGCGCCGTGGTGGCAACATTTTCTGGGATGACGCGCCTTTGGGGTTTGGAATTTGAGGTTTCACGGCTATTATCATCCCGCATGTCCTCTCCTATTCAAGGTACGGTTTGGCCGCGCCGGCGTGAACTGGCGCTGATTGCAAGCCTACTGTTGCTCGCATCAGGAATAGGAGCGTATCTCATCACGACGACGGTTGTGATCTCCAGGGACGGAGTCTATTACATTCAATGCGCTCAGAAAATCGGCGACGACGTGCGCGCAACCGGCCAGGGGCGGCCGCCCGCCTATCCCTTCCTGATTTACCTGGTTCACACCGCGATAACAGCGACGGCGGGTGATCGGTCGGTAGGAATGTGGGTGCTTTCGGCTCAGTTGGTCGCCTTGGCGGGGCGGGTGCTTTCACTAATTCCAATCTACCTCATCGGCAGGCATTTTGTCGGCCCACGAACGAGCATGATTGGCCTTGCCGCTCTGATATTCCTGCCAGACCCGGCGAGAGTAGGCTCCGACGCGCTGCGGGACTGGCCCGCGATTCTCTTTATGGCCACCGGATTCCTGTTGCTACTCAAAGGGGGGAATGATCGCCCCTGGCTGTACGGATGGGCGGGCGTGGTCTGCGGGCTGGGGTGCATGGTGCGTACGGAAACGGCTCAGCTTCTGTTTTATGGCCTGGGTTGGATGGCCATCGGGGTCCTGGGGGCAGACAGACTGCCTCGCAAAGGATCGCTCCAGGCGGCGGGCTTATTACTGCTTGGCTTCGCTATTCCAGCGGTATTTTATCTCTGGTGCAGGGGTTGGCGGCTGCCATACGAGTTCGATCTCCTGCAGGGCGGGACGCCAGTCCCGGTAGCGGTAGCTGCCTCGGCCTCATTGTACCCAGCCGGCCACATGCCGGTCGTTTCGTGGTTGTTCCTGGGCAGCGTGCCTGGGTTTGATCTGATATGGGATATGCTTGGGAAGTTCGGTCAGAACCTGCTTTGGATATACTTTCCCGCGCTGGTCGTTGGCATGGTTTGCCGCCTTCGTCACACCTCCGCCGCGAAGGAGAGATTCTTCATCCTCTCAGCCTTGCTGCTAACGAGCCTGGTGTTGGCTGTCCGCTATTACCAGGTCAGTCCGAAGTTAAGCTCCAGATACGTCCTTCCGCTGGTGGCGATCCTGTCGTTCTACATCCCGGTGGGGCTGGCGGCCATCGGCTTTCCACTAGAACGCCGGCTGCTGAAACTCGTTGGTCCCAAGGCTATCAACGTCGGATATCTTCCTCGGTTTGACGTGCTGCTGCTGGTTGGCGGGATCCTGTTTTGCCTGCCGAAGCTCCTCGATCCGCCGAGGATGGATAAGATGGCGTTTCGTCAGAGTTCCCAATGGCTGGCCGCAAATACTTCCGCCGCGACGGTAGTCGCCTCGGAAGATACCCGAATCCCTTTCTATGCTCAGCGGCTTATGGGGAACAATCTCACGGGATTCGACTACGCTGCTCGGATTCTTGGGGATAACGACCACAGGGAGGTTCCGCCCGGTTGGCGCGAGGTCTACCGCGCGGCCTTGGACGCTAAAAGCGGCGGGGCAATCGTGATATACAAGACGCCGAGATAGAGTCTTCATAGGGGTTCGTGATATGTGCGGAATTGTAGGGACTCTGGTTCTGGAGGGCAGCGGATTTCGGGTGACCGAGAAATATCTTACGGTCATGCGGGAGACGCTTCACCATCGCGGGCCTGACGGCGAGGGAAATTGGATCTCCCCTGACGGGCGCGTCGGGCTGGGGCATCGCCGCCTGTCCATCATCGATCTTGCGACGGGCGAGCAGCCCATGACGAACGAAGATCGGACCGTCTGGGTAGTCTTCAANNCGCCGCCTGTCCATCATCGACCTGTCCACCGCCGCAGGCCAGCCTATGTCCAACGCCGACGGCAGCATGTGGATCGTTTACAACGGAGAAGTTTATAACCACGTGGAAATCCGCCGGGAACTGGAGTCCCTCGGCTGGAACCGCTGGAAGACCGAGCACTCCGACACGGAGGTAATCCTTCACGCCTTCGAGCAATGGGGTATAGACTGCATCCATCGCTTCCGTGGCATGTTTGCTTTCGCTATCTGGGATGTCAGGCAGCGG
>PMBX01000171.1 GCA_003153915.1 Phycisphaerales bacterium | reverse complement strand
GTGGCTGGAGATGCCGCGGAAGCGGCACTTGCCCTGTTGGACGCAACGGGCCAACTGCTCCATCCCTCCACCGGGGGCGACGGCATTGCGCCAGCCCTCCATCGTGGACAGGCCGTGAAAGACGAACAGGTCCGCCGCCTCCATCCCAAGCCGGGCCAGGCTGGCTTCCACCTGGGGTGCCACCGGCTGGTCGTGGTGGTCGATCTTGTCGATGACGAACACGCCGTCGCGCCTACCCTTCAGGGCCTCGCCGACGATCCGCTCGCTGTAACCGTCCTCGTAGCCCGGGGCGGTGTCGATGACGTTCAGCCCGGCGTCCAGCGCCCGCCTGACGGTAGCCACGCACTGCTCAAGAGGCACGGCCCGGTCGGCAAGGTCGCCGATGCCCAGGACCGATGCCGTGAAGCCGGTCAGGCCCAGCAGGCGACGAGGTTGAAAGCGGGGTAACTGGCTCATGGGTGGCTCCTGACTTGTCTTGGGCTTATTTGGGAATAACTTCGCATACCATCATAGCCCGATTATCGACCGGATGAATACAACTGACGGGCAACGATCCTTCACGCTGACGGTGGCGTATTCCAATCCAGCCGCCAGGCGGTACAATCCACGCACAAATTTCGCGCGCGTCCGCAATTACGCATGTGTTCGTAAATAAAGGACGCAAGGAGACCAACTTGATGAAGATCGATCTGACGGGGCACGTGGTGCTGGTGACGGGAGCGACGGGCGAACTGGGGCGTGTGATTACCCGCACGCTGGCCGGCTGCGGCGCTGACGTGGCCATTCACTATCACGGCAACCGTGAAATGGCCGCCAAGCTCATGGGCGAGGTTGCGGCATTGGGCCGACGCGCCGTGACCGTCCAGGCGGATGTCACCGATGAGTCGTCGGTCAAGCGTATGCAAAAGGAGGTCGCCGGTGCTTTGGGCGACCCCGACATCCTGGTCAACAACGCGGTGATCCAATACGAATGGAAGGCCGTGCTGGACCAGTCGCCGGTGGACTACGAAAGCCAGTACCGCTCCTGTGTGCTGCACAACGTGCTGATGGCCCAGGCGTTCGCCCCGGCGATGATCCACAAGCAGTGGGGGCGCATCATCGCCATCAACACGGAATGCGCCATGCAGTGCACCCCCAGCCAGTCGGCCTACGTGTCGGGAAAGCGGGGCATGGACGGACTGTTGCGAGTGCTTGCCGCGGAGATCGGCCAATACAACATCACCGTCAACCAGGTGGCCCCCGGCTGGANNAGTACCGCGCGGCCGGAACGGAACGGCAGCCTGGTTACGAGAAGGGCATCCCCCTTCGCCATCGAGGCAACGACCAGGATGTCGCCAACGCCATCGCCTTCCTGGCAAGCGACTTGGCGGCGTTTGTATCGGGCGTCTATCTGCCGGTTTGCGGCGGAAACGTAATGCCGAGGATTTAGCCCGCCTGTACCGCGGGTACGGTCCTCCGCGGAGAAGGAACATACCCAATGATGGGAACACCCGTATGACACTTCCACTTGGGCTTAGGATTGGCGAGGGAACTATTCGCCACGGCCGAAACGAGGGTGTCTTGTTCCTGGAAATTCCAGATGCCAAGGACGCCTACACGATTCCTTATATCCAGTCCTGCCGTGACCTGGAGATATCGGCCGACTTTGGCGACCCTGATATCGCGGAAATCGGGCTTTCGCTTTCCGGCCCAGGCGGCACGGTTGAGGAAAGATTGCTTAAAAGGGGATTGAAGTCGGTGGTGTTCCGTGGGATTGCACCGGGAGAGTATACCCTTGGCGCTGCCGCGAAAGACCGGGATGGAAAAACTCGCGGCCAATTCCAATGTAGCCGGATCGGCGTGGGGACGATCTTTGCCGCCATTGGCGATAGCATCACGGAAGGCTACTATGGTGAATGTTTCGACAAGACCGGCAACCTCTCGGCCGGTGATTTACCGCCAGAGGCCGTCTCGCGCGACGGGCGGAATTTTCCGCAATTTGGCCCGACCACCGCGCAACACATGAGTAGGCCACATTGCATGAAAAGCTGGATGACGGACCTTAATAATTTGCTTTCGGAGGAACTAGCCAGGCCGGTATTTATCGCTAACGAGGGCTGGGGTGGTTACAGAACCTCCGGTTATCTGGAGCTGATGACGAAGGACCACAATTGGCAGCGGCGAATGGCGTTGCTCCGGCCTGATGTCTGGTTGATCCATTTGGGCGTCAACGACGAACGAGGCCGCCGCTGCGCCGGCGAAGTTGCCGCCGACCTGGAGGCGATCATCGACTTGCTGATGGATCGCCACGGGGCCAAGCCGGAGGCGATCTTCCTGGCCAAACCGTGTTACGATTACGCCGACGGCGCCGAGGCGATCCTTTCATCCTATTGCCGTGTGATTGACGATCTCATCGCCCGCCGCGGCCTGTCGCGCGGCCCGGACTTTTTCGACGCCTACTCGCGCGACAAGCAGCGATACTACGGCGGCGATCCGGTGCATCCCAATATAGAGGGGATGAGACGGATGGCGGAACTGTGGGCCGAGGCTATCCTTCACCGGCCTGGCAAGTGGGAGGGCGCGCGAACGTGACCGGGGCGATCAACGGACGAGCGAGGATGTTGAAGGCCCTGCGGTTCGAGCAGCCGGACCGCCCGCCGCATTTCGAGGCCATGTTCGAATTGGAACAGGAGGCCTTCGGCCTGCGATTCCCTGACCGCAACAGTTGGGCGGGCATGAACGCCCAGGATAAGGACCGGGCCATTGCGCGTTGCATGGAAATCTACGCTAGGATCATCGAGCGGTTCCATTGGGACGCACTGGCGGTGTTCTGGCCTTGGAGTGATCCCGACGGGGTTGCCGCAGCGGTGAAGGCCTTCGGGCGGGACATTCTCATAGGTGGAATGGCCGGCGGGGGAGTGTGGGCGATCGAGGCGGTCAGCGACTGGGAGCAGTTCGCCATCGACCTGATTGAGAATCCCGCCAAGGTCCACGCAGCCGCCGAGGCCAAGTGTGCCACGACGCTGCGGACCATCGACCGGTTGGTCGACGCGGGCGCCGATTTCGTCTATATGCCCAACGACGTGGCCTTCAACGCTGGCCCGTTTATCTCACCGAGGCAATTCGCCGAGTTTGTCGCGCCTTACTGGGCGCGCCAAATTGAGCACGTCAAGGAGCGAGGGGCCGTCGCCTTCATTCACACCGACGGCCAGATCATGCCCATCCTCGACCAGTTGATCGCCCTGGGCGCCGATTGCCTTCAGTCCATCGATCCCATGGCCGGGGTGGACATCGCACAGGTCAAGCGTCGTGCGCACGGCAAACTAGCGTTGATGGGCAATGTACAATGTAGTCTGTTGCAAGACGGACCCAAGGAAGCCATACGCGGTTCGGCGGAGTATTGCCTGCGGCATGGCTCACCGGGAGGCGGATATGTCTTCAGCACCTCCAACACGGTGTTTCCCGGGATGCCGCTGGCTAACTACGAGTATATGCTGGAGGTTTTTGGCGAGTTCAACCGCGCCCAGGGAGGCGCGCAAGGAGCGTCACGATGAGCGTAACGGTCGGTGTGATAGGTTGCGGTGGGATTTCGCGGTTCCATTTTTCCGGGCTTAAAAAAGCCGGCGCCAAGGTCGCCTGGGTCTGCGATTTGTCGGAGGCGGTGGCACGACCTTGGGCGGAACAGTTCGCCGCCAAGTACACCGCCGACTACCGGGACATCCTCGCCGACAAGCAGGTCGCCGCGGTGGTAGTCGCCACGGTGTCCTCGGTCCACAAGGCCATCTGCCTGGCGGCCATAGAAGCAGGCAAGGCCGTCATCTGCGAAAAGACCCTCGCCGAAAACGCCGACGACGCCCTGGCGATCGTCCAGGCCGCTCAGCGCAAAGGCTCGATCCTCTACACCTCCTACATGAAACGTTTCATCCCGGCAGTGGAGAAGGCCAAGGAACTAATGCCCTCGCTGGGACGAATTATCTCCACGCACATCCGCGCCCATCAATGCTGGGGCAACCTCTGGGCCGCCACGCCGGCCAAGGGCATATTCCACGCGCCACCCGGCGCCGTGTCGGTGGTGCGGGGCAAGTATGGCGGGGGGATCCTGGTCTGTGGCGGCAGCCATATTCTGGACCTGGTCCTTTTCTTCCTTGGCCGGCCCAGGAGGCTCTTTGCGTCCATGCATACCCCGGCGGGCATGGACTGCGACCTTCAGGCCACGGCGTTGATGGAGACGGACAACGGTACGGTCTGTTTCGAGGCATTGGCGCATCCGCTGACGCGAGTAGGATTCCTTCGTGACGGCTGGGACGAGCGGGTGGAGATCAACGGCGTTGGCGGGCGGCTGGAGGTCTTCAGTTCCGCCTGGGACCAGGTCGATGCCAAGGCATCGTTGCTGGTTCACTACGACAACGCAACGGGCGTGGCGACGGAGTATCGCTACTCGCCGGTCTCTCCGTTCGACCGCGCGGTGGGCTTCTTCTGCAAGAACATCGAACAAGGTAGCCAGGGCGCCCAATCGCCCTTGGGCGGTTACGAGGTGGATAACCTCATCGCCCACATCAAGCGCAGCGCCGAGGGGCATCAGGCGGTGGAGGTCCAATGGCCGATCTGAAGCCATATACGGGTAAACAGCGGATGCTTAACGCCTATCGGGGCATGCCAAACGACCGTCCTGCCGTCGCTCCGGAGTTCTGGTACTACTACCCGGCCAAGCTGCTGGGGGTGGATATGATCGAGTTCCAGCGCAAGGTTCCCTTTCACCTGGCGCTGAAGACGACCTTTGAGAAATTCGGCTGCGAGGGCTGGGGCATAGCCTTCCCAAACATTCACAACGACAAGGTCACCAGCCGTTCGCAGGAGCGGTGGGTCACCCCTGACCGTCTGGAAATTCGCCGCGTGACGCGGACGCCGCACGGTGAACTGACTAGCGCGTCGCTGTTAGACCGCCACGAGCCGTCATGGGAGATCGAGCGGCCGATCAAGGACCCCGCCCGTGACCTTGGGGCCTTCGAGGACGCCCATTTGCCGGATTTATCCGGCATGGACGCGCGTGGGATGGTCCGCGCGTGGGAGGAAGTCGGCGAGAGTTACCTGTTGGAGGGGTGGCTGGGCGTGCCGTTCTTCGATTTCTATGCGTCCGGCCGAGAGGGTGGTTTGGAAGTGGCGATCATCGACTTCATCGAGCACCCCGACGTGTTCGACACGCTGCGGGGCAAGTACATTGCCCACATTGTCGCCAAGGCCGGCTTGTTGTGCGAGAAAACTCCCTTCGAGAGTTTCGTGATCGGTTGTTCCTGGAGCTGTAACTCGCTGATTGGTCCTGCGATGTGGCGGCGGTGGGACAAGCCTGTCATAGCCGCCGTCGCCGAGGAAATCCACCGGCATAGAAAGCTGCTGCACGTCCATTTTCACGGCAGATGCATGGATACGGTGGCGGACTTCGCCGAAATCGGCATCAATTGCGTCTGTCCCTTCGAGCGCCCACCCGGCGGCGATGTCGTTGGCTTGGAGGGATTGAAAACCGTCGAGCGACTCCTGCGCGGCCGCACTACGATGAACGGAAATGTCCACACGGTCGAAACCCTGATTCGCGGAAAAGCCACCGATGTCCGTCGCGAGGTGAGGGAAATCCTGGATGCCTTCCGGGGCAATCCGCGAGTCATTGTCGGAACGGGCGACCAGGTGGGACGGGAAACGCCCGAAGAGAACCTCCTCGCCATGATCGAAGAAGCCGCCAAGTGCGCCAACCCATGACATGCGGGGCGATGGAATAGAGGACACGGACAACAATAAGGACACAAAATGAGCTACGATCGCGGATGGGCCGCCTTCAACCTGGACATGCCCGCGGAGATTCCCCACACCCAGTACACCATGCACTCGCCATGGCTGGAGCATCTCCGGGGCAAGCACGGAAAACCCAAGGCGGGGTTTGAGGAGTTGCTGGACTTCGACTTCTTATGGAACGTGGACTCACCGACGACCCCCAAGCCCGGCAGATGGACCGACATGGGCCACGCCGTCTTCGCCGCCGACGGCAGTGATTACCGCCTGCCCAAACCCTCTCCGTTTACGGACCCCGAGGAAATCTTCGCCCTTGATCCCTTCAAAGAATACGGCCGGCTGGACGTGAAGGCCAAGGCCGCCGAATACCAGGCATGGTACGACAAGGCCCGCAAAGGCGATTACGTCATCCCCAACGGCACGTACAATTCGGTGGTCAGTTTCGCCATTGCGGCATTTGGCTGGGAGAATCTGCTATTGGCGGCAGGGGTCGACTCTGACAGATTCGGTGCTTTGCTGAACCGCTGGGCCGACTACCTGATGCAGTGGGTGGAGGCCCAGGCGATGACGGACATCCCCATCTTCCACACGCACGACGACATGGTCTGGACGGCGGGGGGGATCTTCTCGCCGGAGTTCTACCGCAAGTATGTGTTCCCCAACTACAAACGATACTGGTCCACCGCCCGCAACGCCGGAAAAAAAGTCCTGTTTACATCCGACGGCAACTACACGCAGTACGTCGATGACCTCGTAGCCGCCGGGGCCGGCGGATTCATTTTCGAACCCACCACGGACCTTGCCTACATCTGCCGCACGTATGGCCGGACGCACGTAATCATGGGCAACGCCGATTGCCGCATCCTCACCTTCGGCACGGTCCATGATGTCTACAAGGAGGTCCAGCGTTGCATGGACCTGGGGCGCGGCTGTCCGGGGTACTTCTTTGCCGTGGGCAACCACATTGCCCCCAATGTCCCCATCGAAAACGCCGACGCCTGCATCGACGCTTACCTTTCGATGCGAAGGAGATAGCGCCTGGCGGGCGTCAACGGAGAGGTCGGGATTCGAACCCGAGGTAGGGGTTTGATCCCCTACAACGGTTTAGCAAACCGTCGCTTTCAGCCACTCAGCCACCTCTCCGGGCTTCTTCGGCGCCGGGACGGGCGGGTGAACGAATCGCAACCGTCCCAAGCATCGCCGCGAAGCTACTATAGGGCCGCCGGAGCGGGGGGTCAAGGAATATGACGAGCCGCGCCGTATTTACAGTGGCGAAGTCACCTGGACAAGCCCGATTTCCCGCAGGGCCTTGGGCGTTCGTGCCGCGGCGGCTTGAACCTCCGGGCTTGGCTCGAAAAAGTACCTGGGCAGAAATGCCGTCCATTCTTTTTTCCTGCAATAGTCGAGCACCGTGGGGAAGTCCTCTTTTTTGTCGAGCCTGAAGACGTGGATGTCCGGTCGGCCGGCTTCTACGTGAAGCAAAGCGCGGAAGGTCATCGCGGGCCAATACGTCAAAAGAAAGGCGCTTTCCCTGGGCAGGGGCGTTGCCGCGATATCTTGCAGCATTTCCTGGCGGTGATGTTCATCTGGTGTGGAGCGGTCTAACAGAGGGTAATTGGTTGCCAACAGGAACAGGGGGACGGCCAGGCAGACAGCCTGAAAAGCCCATCGCCGCGCCCGCCCGGTACGCGGTAGCCAGGCGGCGCCCAGACCGGCCAACAGGGACATGCCCGCCATGCCTGGGACGATAAAGGTCAGGCCGTCCCATCGGCTGTTCCACAAATAGAACGCCAAGTTGCCCGCGAAAAGCCCCCAGCCCAACAGGACCCATCCGAACTGGCGGCGCCATAGGATGCTACCCCAGACAGCCAAAAGGAAACCCAAACAAGAGAGGCTGGTTCCTCGCCCTTGCTCGATGGCGGTTGTACGATCGTCCATCCGGCCGAAGTCAACGAAAGCGCCAGCGCCAGAAAGGTAAAAACCGTACCGTACCAGATCTGGCCAGGCGCGTTGCGCAGACAGGCCCTGATCGGCCCAGCCCAGTCCCAGGCAGTAACACAACGCTCTGGGCAGTGTGCCCATCGAGGCGAACTTTGGGTCTCCCCGCGGCATAGAGAGGATTTTGTCACGCAGAACGTCATCGCGATTTGGCAGGCGTTGCGGAGCATAGTAGACAAGGTAACTGGCGACGCTGAAGGCCAAGGGAGCGAGGAACAATGCCGCCGCCACGGCCACTCGTGGCGCGCCCAGCTTCACCTTCCCACGAAAAACCAGCCACATCGCCACGAAACCAGGGAGCACGAATAACTCCGAAGGCCGGTCCCAGCAACATATCCCCAGTACCAGCGCCATGAAGTATAGCCATATCGCCTTGTTGGTGAACACGAACCGCGTCGCCGCCCAGACGCCCGCCAGCATGAATGCCCCGTAGAACACGTAAGCCTCGGCAACGATTGCGTGGCTCCAGTAGACGCTGCTGAAGGCCAGCGTCGTCGCGGCGACCCACGCCGGAAGGAGGCGCCCCGAGATGCGATGCACCGTGTCAAATAGCGACAGGCAGCCCAACACGCCGAATACGGCCATCATCAGGTTGATACGCCACGCCACGTTGCCTACCGGTAACAAAGTGAAGAACTTGCCGAAGTGAACTTCGACCGGATAGCCTGGCGAATGACAAACCCCAAGCGTAGCCGAGGCATACTGAATCTCGGCTGAATCCCCGCGATTGACGCCCGGATGGAGCGTCGCCCCGTAGACGGTCGCCACCAGGGCGCACATGGCCAGCCGCATCGGCCAATGCCATCGGGATGGCTTAATCGCCTGGGCCGGCGGAGGAAGCTTGCCCCCGCCTTTCACCTCATCGCCTCCATCAGCAGTTTGAGAGTTTCGCTGACTGTGTCGACCTTTGGGCGGCTTTTCGACCAGTTGCCCCTCGCCGCCACGACCAGCCGCTTGGAGGGAATCATCACCATGATGTTGCCGCCGTATCCCATTGCCGCGAACGTATCGGCCGGTGCGTCCGGCCAGTTGAGGTTGCCCGCCTCGTTGGTCTGCCCGTTGAACCACCAGGCGTAACCGTACGTCCCGCCGCCGTAGGTCTTCTGGTTGAATCCGCCGCCGTAACTTCCGATGCCCAGGTAGTCATCCCCTCCGTTGTCGGGAGTCACCGACTTCGGAATGCCCCTCGGCACTTGGGGGCGCATGTAGTTGTCGAAAAACGCGCGTGGCAGCACGGTCCGCCCGGCCCATTCGCCGCGATTTATCCACAACCACCCGATCCGCGCGAAGTCCAGCGGCGCCAGCGTCACGCCGTGGCCCTTGTGATTGTCGGGTCCGAGGATTCGTTCGCACTCCAGCTCCAGCGGCGCGAAGCATTGCACGGCCGCGTCGTTGAGGGGCTGCTTGAAGGCGCGCTCCAGGCTCAAGCTCAGCAGGTGTATGGCGAAGTCGTTGTACGCCCACGCATCTCCGGGCTTCTCCGCGCAACCGTAACCGCTGATCATGTTGGTCAGGTGGAAGAAGTTCATCGTGCGGTCTTTTTCCGACATTGACCAGCCCTGGTCGGCGATGAGTGCCTGCGGGCTTTCCAGGTGTCCCCGCTGAACCGCAAAAAACAACAGCGTCGCCAACACCGGTTTGCTCGCCGAGTACCAGCCGAACCGCGCCGTAGGATCGCCCCAGGAATACGCCAGGTACCCGTCGCGGATGATGCAGCCGAGGGTGACCTCTCCGCCGACGGGGCGCAACGTCTGGTGGCCTTCCTCGGGTCGGGCCAGGCGTCGCACAAACTCCGCCAAAACAGCCTCGTCCAGCCCCACCTGATCGGGTTTGCGCGTCTGCCATGTCTTGCCAGGGAATGTTATTTGCGTGTTAATGGCCGGCTCCTTTCGTCTCGAAACTTTCTGTAACGGACCCAATCCGCCCACACAAGAAGGGGAAGCTTACCATAACCCCCGCCTGCGGCAAGGAGGATGTTACGACGCGAACGGGCCGGTCGTGATGCGCGGAAGAAGGCCCGATGCGCCTCCGCCTATTGACCGAAATCGGCGGGCAGGCTTAAGCAAGGGTAGATTTTTTCGTCAACCGGCCCGGTAATTCGTTATCTGCCCATCAATGAAGCGTAAATAACATTGAAGTAGGACCACTCGTTCTCGGCTTCATTATTAACGGAGAAATTATTGTCCTGGACAAGCTTGGTAATGGATGCGCTGGTCCTACCTTCGACACGGCCATCGGAATATCCAACGTTCCATTTGTATCCGCCCATGTTATGCGCAAAGCCATCCACACGAGTCAGGATGTCCAGTGCCAGTGGATACTGGCGATTGAATGAATCTATGTTAAGCCCGGCGGTAAACGACGACGCATTGTCATCGACGTTGGGACTGTAAAGGTATCCGGCCCGGATATACTGGGTGCCGATGTTCTGGGTCGCAACCGCCGATCCCCAAGGCTTGGGGTATGTCTTGATCTGCCCCATCGGAAAATGGTCGGACTGACCGGGACAGTAGAAAAGCTCCGGCTGGGTCACCGCGCCGAGGGTATACACTACGGCAAAACCTCGGCGATCCATTAACAGTCTGTCATTAGGGTCAATACCGGTGTTTTTGAAGGCACACTGCGTATAGTATGGGACGATCGGAATTAGATCCTTTGTCCCCAACCGCTGGGGTGGAATTATTCCTTTGTTGCTCTCGGAATACAGGTGGATGTTCAGGCACAAACTATGGAGGTTTGCCATGCACATTGTGGTCTTGGCCAGTTCTTTTGCCGCGTTGAGCGATGGAGCCAGGATCGAGATAAGCAAAGCTATAATGGCGATAACAACCAGCAGTTCAACCAGTGTAAAGCCTCTGCGCGCGTTCATAAACCACATCCCTTCTCACCCCGTGGTTTTCCCTCATGCGCCGGGCCGAACCGGCGATTCGGGGGGAAGCCGGCTTTCTGCCGTTTGCTTCCTCAGGCCAACAACCTTCTGTGAGAAATCTACCGCGGTCCGTGGCCGGTACGCTACTGCCGTGCCCTCACCGGCCTCTCACGTATTTTACTGCGCCTGATAGGCAGTCAAGCACAAAAACGATATAACCTAATTTTTTCCGCAACCACCGTGCCTCCGCGCGACGGGACTTTTATCCCCAGCGTAACGGCTTGCAATCCCTCGGTCGTGCCGGATAATGAAAGAATCCCACGGCGGTGCCGTGGGCTTACTTAACCTCCGCCATCATCAGCACCTGTGGCAGTTTCCCTGCTACGTCGCAGTTACTGCGGTCGATCAACGCCACGAATCGCCGGTCCTGGCCGGTTATCCCCGGCGGCCGAACCAGGATGTAGGCAATGTACGTGTCGCTCCGCACTGTCACCTGATTGCTCAGCCACTTATAGTAGACGTTGTATTTGTCAGGGTCGTTGCTGGGGGCGGCTGTATCGAGGCCGTCGTCGGATCCATCCGTTGTTACGGTGTAGTTGTTTGGCTCGTTATTGGAGTAAGTTGTTACAGCGGCGGGGAGAACCTGCCGGATAGGTATGGCGATCTCTCCTGATGTGGCGAAACCGGGTTCGTTCCGAAGGTTGGTTATGCCTGTAGCGTCCTCTCTGGTCTTGGTCACGGAATCATAATTCTTGCCTCCGTTGCCGGTATTGTTCAATTGATCCCGATAAGCGGCTATTGTGGCAACTTTGTTTCGCACTACATCATCATTGAGTTTCGCCAACCCCGGCAGGCACTTCAACACACTCACGGGGGCGGTGTTAATGTTAACCAGACCATAAACGGATGTTCCCAATCCTGCACGCTCCGGGCTGCGGACCATGAGGAATTCACTCAGCAGGCTCGCCAGCGGCACGCGCGGAGGGATGTTGGCGACTACGTTCGAGCACGGGTCGATACCGCGATCCCCGGCTTGCAAGGCCAAGCTGAGCGGCTGGATGGGACTTGGTCCAACATAGTACAGTTTGGTCAACTCGCCGATATTGAAGACAAAGTCAGCCGTGGGGTTGTAGGTCGGGTCATTGCGAACATAGACGGGAACGGGCGGCCCGGGCGCATAGGGTAGTCCGATCGGGTTGGGGCTGCCCATATTTATCACGGTGTAGTCATACTTGTTGGGGTCGCTCAGGTCTGTCGCATCGTGATATGCCCCGCCCACTGCATATCTCGCCGCATCTCGCCTGTCGTCTCGAAACCGCGTGATCCAATGGAAGTCCCCGTTAAATGTGGGTTCAACAATAGGCAAGGCAGGCGCGATATCTATGCATATACCCTGTCCGGTACCCGTACGAACAATGCTGATTGGACTTGCGTTGTTTAGATTCGCCCAAAACACATCAACATGCCGCGCTGTACCAAGATCAATCTTTATGTCGGTGGTTAACTTACCTGGATCGTCGGCGAGCCTGATGATGAATCTGTCGTTGGGAGCGATAGTAGCATTGATCGGCGGTATAATAGTCCCCCAAGGTATGCCGATAGGGTTTTTGTTGCGGTCCTCCAACCGATATTCGGCAAGGTTTATTGGTGTGGTGTACGGGTTGTAAAGCTCGATTCCGAGGTCCGTGTAAATTACGTTGGGGTCCGCCTCCATGGACCTCCTATAGAAGATTTTGGAAATGAAGGGCTGGCGTTCGGTTCCATATACAATCCCGGCGCCGGGTGGCGGGACCGGATGCGGGGTGACAACATCATCGGTATCTAGGTAG
>PMBX01000021.1 GCA_003153915.1 Phycisphaerales bacterium | reverse complement strand
TTGAAATGTTCTAGACCTCAATCTTGGCCTGTTGGCCTAGGACCTTGGCGTATTGACTTCGGATAGGCTCGACGACCTCGGCGAGGAACTCATCGACCTGTTGCGGAGCGCGGCCGATGAAGGCCATCGGATTCAGCATCGCGTCGATGTCGATTTTGGTGAACGCGGGATCGGACCTGAGTCTATCCAGAAGGTCATTGGGCTTTCCATGCGCCTTCACTACCTCCCCAGCCAAGTGGCTGTGACGGCGAATCCGCTCATGCAGGTCTTGGCGGTCTCCCCCGGCNNGCAGGTCCTGCCGGTCGCCGCCGGCCTTCACCGCGGCCATCAGGATGTTCTCCGTGGCCATGAAGGGCAGTTCGGCGGCGACATGTGCGGCAATAGTTGCCGGATAGACCACCAATCCACGCGCGATGTTCAGGCAGATCAGCAACGCCGCATCAGCCGAGAGGAACAGTTCCGGCATGGCCAATCGTTTGTTGGCCGAATCGTCCAGTGTGCGCTCCAGCCATTGCTCCGCGGCAGTGTGAAGCGGACTGACGGACACGTCCATCAGGAACCGCGCCAAGCCCGTCGCCCGTTCGCAGCGCATGGGGTTGCGCTTGTAGGCCATCGCGCTGGAGCCGACCTGGGTGGATTCAAAGGGTTCCTCAAGCTCCTTAAGGCCCGCCAGCAAGCGCAGGTCGTTGCAGAACTTATGCACTGTCGCGCCAATACCCGCCAATGTGGCGGCGATGGCGGCGTCGGTCTTGCGGCTGTAGGTCTGCCCCGTCACGCGGGCCACCTTGGCGAAGCCCATTTTCTCGGCCACCCTCGCCTCCAGCTTTTTGACCTTCTCATGGTTGCCGTCAAAAAGCTCAAGAAAGCTCGCCTGCGTCCCGGTGGTTCCCTTGACGCCACGAAACTCCAGATTGCTCCGGCGGTACTCCAGTTCTCGCAGGTCGGCCACAAAGTCCGAGCACCACATCGCCGCGCGCTTGCCCACGGTGGTCGGTTGTGCCGGCTGAAAGTGCGTGAAGGCCAGGCATGGAAGGCCACGGTACTTCTGGGCAAACGCCCCCAGTGCGTCGATGATGTTGGCCAGGGTTTCCGCCAGCAAACCCATTGCCTCTCGCATCAGGATCAGGTCCGCATTGTCATTGACGTACTGGCTGGTGGCGCCGAGGTGGATAATCGGCCGGGCGTCGGGGGCGACGTCGCCGAAGGCATGAATGTGTGCCATCACATCGTGGCGGAACTTCCGTTCGTATTCCTTGGCCCCGGCGAAGTCGATGTCGTCGGTGTGCTCGGACATCTGGCGGAGTTGATTTTCCGTTATGTCCAACCCCAAGTCGCGCTGGGCCTCCGCCAGCGCCAGCCAAAGCCTCCGCCAGAGGGAAAACTTCCGTTGCTCGCCGAAAAGCTCACGCATCGCCTTGCCGGCGTAGCGACCTTCAAGCGGGCTGGAATAAGTTGCGTGGTGATCATTCATCGCATTCACACTCGACAATAAAACCTTACACGGGCACGCCGGCCCGCGGTATCCCACGACAACGCAAAAAGCAGGCGTCCTGCCCGACCGGTCAGCGGACTACTTTATAAACTTGATCGACAACGGATACTTGTACGACTCACCGTTGTTGGCCTTGACCGCCGCCAGGATCACCATGATCAAGTCCGCCACACCAAGGGCAATCAGTAGGGGAATACCGATCACCACAAAAACAAGCAGGAACGGAATGATCGCGTAGATGGCCATCGAGATCTGGAAGTTCAACGCCGACTTTCCCTGCTGATCCACGAAGGGATAATCGTTTTTCTTGATCAGCCAGATCACCAGCGGCCCCAGGATGTTACCGAAAGGAATCCCGACAAAGGCCGCCAAGGCCGCCAGATGGCAGAACATGCCCCAAGTGCGTGCGTCCTTTTCCACGGGCGTTTGCTGTAGGGGCGGCTGGGGGACACCTTGCTCCGTGCCGTGCATTTCTGTCATGGCTCACCCTTTCCTTTAAAAAGTTCCTTTGGAAGTGCAACTACCCTGAACCACTGAGGATGATAGCCCCCGCCGCCGCCGATTGCACCTGGTTTCTTGGTAACAGGAAATCATCCGCTTCCTTTCGCCCACTGCCATGTAAATCAGGCATGAACGAATCGCCATGACACCTTTTGCGCGCGCAAGAATGCAACCGGGATAACCAACGTTCCTTAAAAAACAAAAATTTTTTTCTCATGCATATTCCTGCACTTGCGCCGGTCGGGAACCCGGAAGGTACCGTTTTTCTCCACGATAACCTTGCCGCATCAAGGAAGGGTAAGGAGTGCACCGATGGGTTTCGAGCTGGAAAACTTCGGCGACGAGCAACTGGACGGTGATTACCTGGCCTACCTGGTGGACGATCTGGCAGCCGACCAGACCGACCGCTATGAGCGTATGTGGAACTATTTCCGCAATCCACTCTATCCGGCGATGGGAATGTGTCTCGACAAGGCCGACTCGCATGGCCGCCCGTATTGTCAAGCCCAGGAAGCGGGACTGCCCGCTCGAATCACCGGCGTTGTCCACGGACTTTCCCACGGCGACCAGGTCACCGACCTTCGCCGCAAGGAAGTCGTCATCGAAAACGACATCGCCTGGCGCATCGAGACGGACGTGAATTTTCTCTTCGGCCACAAACCCGCCATCCGTTCCCTGGCCGGTGATACCCATCTGGCTCGGACCATCGAAGCAATACTGAACGCCGTCCTGGAGGCCAATGGTGACATCGGTTTCCTCCAGGAGATGGCGACGTTGGGGGCCGTGTACGGCTTTGTTGATGTTGCCCTCCGCCTCCCGGCCGATAGTCCCCAGGCTCCGTCACAATCCCCGTGGCGCCTGCCGGGACCGCCCGTCACCGGCGCAGCCCCGGCGACGGGTCGGCCGGGCACACCACTTAATAGCTCGGTAGCGACAGATGCTCCTTCCTTTCCGCCACGGGATGGGCCACTGGACCCCGCGGCCGTCGAGCGGGCCGTTGCCATGGCCTCCAATCTGCAACTGGAGGCCATCGAGGCCACGCGGGTCCTGCCCATCCTGGAGGAAAACGACTGCCGCCGTCTGCGCTATTGGGTGCAGAAATACGACAAGTACCCCGCGCGAATGGGCAACCCACAGCGCCCGTGGTACAGGATGGGCCTGGGCCGCCGACCCGCCGCCCCGGATGTCGTGGAGGTCATTGAAATCATTGGATCGGCCTGGTGGCAGCGATACGAGGACCGCCACCTGATAGCCGAGGGAGCAAACCCATTAGGCGTCCTACCGGTCGTCCACATTCCCAACATCGTGCTGCCTGGAAGCTACGAAGGCGCCGGCGAGGTGGAGCCTTTGATCCCCCTCCAGGACGAACTCAACACCCGCCTGTCGGACCGGGCCAACCGCGTGACCTACCAGTCCTTCAAGATGTACCTGGGCAAGGGCATCGACGACTTCCTGGAAAGGCCCGTGGGTCCCGGCCAAATGTGGGCCACGCACAACATGGACGCCTGCATTGAGGAGTTCGGTAGCGACCCCGGTTCCCCCAGCGAGGACGCTCACATCGAGCAGGTCCGCCAGGCGATGGACAAGCTCTCGGGCGTGACGCCCCTGGCGGCAGGCTTGATTCGAGGCGCTGTCGGCAACCTCACCAGCGCCACGGCGTTGAAGGTCTTGTTGGGAGGCCTGCTGGCCCGCACAGCCAAAAAGAGGCTCACTTACGGGGCGGGCCTGCAACGGATCTTTGAGTTGATCCTGGGATGGATGGATACCGCCGGGGCGCTTCGCACCAGCCCCGCCGACCGCCGCGTGGAGATCCACTGGCCAAGCCCGATCCCAACCGACGAGGGCGAACAGCTTCGCAACGCGCAGATCAAGGTCGCCCTGGGCATACCGGCTGATCGAATACTGGCCGAACTGGGCTACCCCCGCCAGGCATCTCCCGCCGAATGATCCGCAACTAAACATCCGAAAGGAATGATCCATGACGCAAAGCGCAGCCGAAAACACCGAATCCAACATCACGGAACCTGCCCTCCAGGCCGCCGACGAGGGTACCGCAAGACTCATCCCGGTGAGTGAGTCCATCAAGTACCGCCGTCGAGCGCAACAGGCGGAGGGCAGAATCCAATCGTTTGAGCAGCAGCTCAAGGAACTCCAGGACAAACTGGAGGCAAGCAGCAGGAACCTGGGACTCGCCGAGGCCCAGCGCGACGAGGCAAGTCATCAACTCCTGGTGGCGGAGAACCGCTGCCTGGCGGAGCGGATGCTCGGCGGCGCCGGCGTGGTGGATATCGAGGCCGCTTCGCTGTTGTTGGGCAAGCGGGTGGACTTCGGCCAGGAGATAGAGGCCGAAAGCCTGGCCCGCCGAGTCGAACAACTCCTGCTTGACAAGCCTTACCTGCGCGGCGGACCGGTGGCGACGCTTCCGCCCAAGACCGCCTCGGCCAGATCCCCGCTCAACGGTCTGGCGCAATTGACCCGTGCCGCCGACCGAGCGGTGGCCTCCGGTGACCGTCGCGATGTCGCCGAATACCTCCGCCTCCGGCGCCAGGCGGCTCGGTCCGCGCGGGCCTGACCCCACCGATCCCATCATCTCACAGCAACAACATAGGAGAAACAAATGGCATTTACAGGAAAAGCTACCTATTCAGCCGGAGCGACGCTGCTGGAAATCGCCGAGGACGTATCGGACATCGTCAGCATCGTCTCGCCTTATGAGACGCCGCTGCTGGACCACCTCGGCGACGCCCCCCGCCCGGCCGCCAGCACCTACCACGAGTGGCTGGAAGACGAGCTGCTGCCTAATACCGACACCATTAACGACAACTCCTGGACCAATCCCGCCCAGGACGCCACCTTCGGCGTCGATCACGCCGAGCGGTTCCGCCTCGGCGACCAGGTTCGCCCGGAAGGCAGCGGCGAACTGTTGCTGGTGACCGCCGTCAGCACCGCCAACGGAACGATCACAGTCACGCGAGGCTACGGTGGAACGACCGGCGAAAACCTCGCCGACAATCAGGAGTTGCACATCCTGGGCAACGCCGCCCTTGAAGGCGACGACGCCCCAACCGCCCGCTTCACCAACCGCATCCGCAAAGGCAACTGGACACAGATTTTCACAGCCGCCGTCCGCGTCAGCGGATCGGACCTAGCCGTGCGCAAGCTGTCGATAGGCGACGAGTTGGATTACCAAAAGCAGGAGCGGTTGCGCGAGTTGCTCCGCGACCTGGAGAGCACNNCTGGCGACCAACGTGTTCGCCCCCGGAGTGGGAGGCTTCCCCGCCGACGCCGATCTTACCGAGGCACAGCTTAACCTGGCGATGCGGAGAATCTGGGAACATGCCTCCAGCCGCGTGGACACCATCGTCGTCAACGGCTACCAGAAACGAAGGATTAATTCCTTCATCACCTCCACCCGCGCATATGGCGCGGGCGACGTGGCCTATCGCGATATGGTCGCCGTCTACGAAAGCGATTTCGGTGTCTGCCGCGTGATCCTGTCCCGTTCCGTACCCGCCGATTCGGTGCTTCTGCTGGACAGTTCGCGGATCAACGTAGTCCCGCTGGCGGGACGCAACTTCCACTACAAGCCGCTGGCCAGTTCCGGCGACTACGAGTCCGGCGAGGTCATCGGTGAGTACACCCTTGAACTCCGCAACGAGTCGGCACACGGGATGGTCACCGGATTGGACGTGTCATAACACCGCACCCGGCGCGAGGCGCCGGGCCTGCCCCGCCGCTGCCCCTAGGCCACCAGGGCCGGCGCAGGAACGGGCGGGCCAGGTCCGCCGCCTCCAGCAACGGAGCAACCACCATGAACGATTTCTGCCTAGACCGAGACCTTCTGGCCCTGGAACCCAGCGTTTTCCTCGGAACCGCACTGGCCGGACAGAACCTCCTGGCCGGGACCGACGGGGCCATCGACGTCACGACCTTCTCCTCGGAATCCAGCGACTTCCAGGCCGCCGGAGTCGAAAGCGGCGGGGTCCTGTGCGTCTACACCACCACGCCGTCGGAAGGACTGGCAGTCGAGATCGTCTCGGTGGACTCGGCCACGGAACTTACCATTTCGGTCCTGCGGCCCGACTCACTGGGCACGCCCACTCCCCCGCCGCCGGGAGATAAACTTCGGTTTCACATTCGCACCTACAAGCCGCAGATCCGCTGCCTGTCGGAGTCGCTGGCTGAAAAACTCCGCTCGATGGCGGAGGTCCATGCCGTCGGGACCGCAGACTTCGCCGATTCGGCGCAATTACGGATCGCCACGGCGCATGGGGCGCTGTCGGCGATCTTCGTCGCCCGTGCCGAAAACGCCGCCGACAACGACGCCAATTGGATCAAGGCTCAGTTTTATCGCTCCGAATTCGCCAGGCTCCAGTCGCAGTTGCGCCTGGCTGTCGACGCCGACGGGGACGGTGTGGCCGAGCGGACGCGAACCTTGGGCAACGTCAACCTGCGGAGGCTCTAGCGTGTCGGAGACGGCGACGGAAATCCTTGACGACCTGGTCGCCTCGCTGCGGGCAGTGAAGCTATTCGCCCTGGTGACACTGGGAGTCGCCGGCTCATCCGGCGGAGTGCCGCGAGCGGCGGTATCGTTGGAAGGCCAGGACTTTTTCCAAGCCGACGATTGCCCCGCCACGTTGTGGGTTCGCCTGCGAGTGCGGATCGCCATCCACCTGCGCAGCGACGATTCCGCCGAGGCCATCGAACGCGCGGGACAACTCTGCGCCTCCTGTGTCCAGACACTTCTGTCCGATCCGCATCGCGGGCAGCGATGCAAAGACCTGCCCATCGGCCGGGCTACTGAAATCGGGCGAACCGAACTGGCCCCCGGCATGAAGCGCCCGGAGGCCGAAGTTACCCTCGCTATCCGCTGCCACTTTGAGATCCAGGGGCAACCATAATGGAGCGATATCTGGGAATTTCCTCCGTCTGCTTCGGTCAAACCGCCTTGGGACTGCCGTTGTCGGTCCGCGTCAGCCGCCAAGGACAGGTCGAGGCCGCCGGCGGAGACGCTGACCTTTACGCCACCAGCGTGCAACTAGCCCGTCCGGTCGTCTCCGTGGAGATTCGCACCCGTGACACCGCCGCTGCCGAAAGCCTGGTTCTCGCCCAAAAAGCGGACCTCTCCTGGCAGATCGGCCCTACAGAGGGCGGTTCCAATGCCCGCCAGGCCGTCCTGAGCGGCGCGGTGCTGGTCGGTATCGAGGTGGCCTGCGAGCAAAATGCCCCCGCCGTGGCAACGCTGCGGTTCGTCGCCGAGGCGCCCGAGGGCTTATGCGATCCGTTCTCCTGCCAGGAGGTTTCGTGAGCATGAGTACGCTGGACGACATCGACCTCTTTGGCTCCGGACCACACGAACTGCATTGCGGCACTTGGCAGCGAGCCACCGCCAGGCGAGGTTTTTCCGGACTGGACGGGGAACTGGTACTGGACCTGGGCCGCCGATCTCGAAGGCTGACGCAAACGGGCAGGCTCCAGGCGGGCACCGCCGAGGAACTGGACGGCCTGATCCGTGATATCGAGTTGCGCAATGACGGGAAGCTCCATGCCCTGGTGGACAACCACAGTCGAAGCTTTCCGCGAGTCTTGATCGAAGAGTTTCAGGCCACCGGTCCGATCCGCATCGGACGCGGCTTCTGGTGCGATTACACCATCCTGTTCCGCCAACTGCCATGATCGACGTTTTCACTACCGACAACATCGACTGCCTGGTTGCCCGGTCGCTTGCCGACGGCTGGGAGATCACTTTCCGCTCGACCAACGACGGGATGCACCACCAGCTTTATCTCAATGGGCGACTGGCCGACTGGTCCGACACTACCGAGCAGCGGAGCTTCCTGTTGCCGCCGGTAGAAGGGCCTTGCCGGATCGCCATCGCGGCTGTTGATCGCCTCCGGCGCGACATGGATATGTCCGGCGGCAACGATAACCTTCCCGGCCCGCCGGACTGGGTCTGCTCCGTCGGCGTCCCACGCATGTCGAACCTGAGATTGCATGATCGCGTCGCTCTGCTGGGCGATAACACCACAGGCCGGATGGATCCCACGCCGTTGGTCATTCGCGAGGCCCGGCCGAATGAAGCGGACCTTTGGGGGCTTGGACCATTCGGACTGGAAGGCTCCGGCATGGGCGGGCTGGACTCGCCTGGATTTGGCGCGGGGGCCTTTGGCGCTGGAGAGTTCGGCTTCGACGCCGACCTGATCTTTCTGGAAGCCGTCCTTAACCGGTCCGGGCTGCACCATCTCCTGGTGCGCACCCTCGGTCAAGACGGCGGTTACACCGACAGTGAACCTTTCATAATCGCCGCGGCGCCGCCTCCAACGGCTCCAACGAACCTGACCGCTACGGCCTATGACTCCCAGACACACACACTGACCCTGACTTGGACGCTGAGCGAGGATGATGATGGATAACGAAAAACAGTCTTTTAGGTATTTAGACTGTTCGACTGTTTGTCGCGGCGATGCAGCTATTAGCCTACAGCCAACTGTCTTTTTCCAGCGAGGTAAACCATGACTGAAAGCTACCCGTCTGATCAACTTCTCAATGCACTTTCGGGAACCACCGATGCTCAGCAGGAGGTGCTGTTCCTGCCCATCGGCGAGGCCCCGTACTACACCAGTTTCTACAAGATGCTCTACCGGCTGCTTGACGTGGCCCGCCGGGCCGGGGACCTCCGCGTCTACAAGGACGCCACCGGGGCGTTGAAATTCGGCGTCCGGCCCGGACGATGGCTCAACGGCGACACCGCCGTCAATTACGCCGGCGCGACCTCCCAGACACTGGCCGACAACGCAACCAATTACATCTACCTGACCGCATCCGGGGTGCTAACTGTCAACCAGTCGGACTTCCCAGTGCCATCGGAAACCCCGCACCTGCCCCTGGCGACCATCGCCACGGGGACGTCCTCGGCCGGCGGGGTGACTGGGATCTACGCCCACGGTGACATCACCGACTATCGCGGCCGTGCCTTTTTGTCCGTGCCCGGCGCCGCCGGGGGTGGAGGAAATGCCGAGGCCGATGCCTTCTTCGCCGCAACCGACATCAGCGGCGCGGAGGCTGAAACTCTGTCGGCAGGAAGTTCCAGCGACGCCCAGTCGCTACACACACACGCCAACAAGCTAGGAACAACCCTGGCCAGCGGCAATATCCTGGTGGGNNCCCGGAACAAGATGGAGCTTTTCCACTTCCCCTCAGTCGGAACGACGAAAACTCTCCAGCACGCCTACGAGGACGGCAACATCCTCTACCTGGGGGCCGGAAACTCCGGCGTTATCAGGACGATATGGTTCACCACGCACACCTTCCCGGAGGGCGGGGACAACGCTGCTCGATTACGCATCTACAGCGGGACGGGCAATCTCACGCCACCCTATGCGCCGGACGCAAACGACCTGCTGGTCGATCTTCCCTTGTTCTCGCTGATGGGTTGCTGGTTTACCGGTGAGCCTACCACGCCGCGATGGATAGAAACTTCCATCTTCGATAGCGGCGTGGATGCAGGCCGACACAAGTCATTCCAACTACGCTTGCCGATGCCGTTCTCCAACGGCTGTCTGATTCAGGTCGGTTACGGCAACGGCGTCAACTTTGCCCCCTTGAGCACTGCCGTCTGGTCATGGGTGAGCTACGAAACTGGAACCCTGCCCTCCGGCTTGGGCGACTACCGGCTACGGTCTGCGGGTTTCCACGGCAACCTTACCTCCAACCAGCCTACGGTATTCCTCAACAGAACAAGCGGCGACGGCGTGCTGGCGGCGATCCTGGCCTCCCAGCAAGTTACCGACCCTGGCGAGTATGAGTACAACTGGTCTTTCAAGTTCGATGGGGCAAGTTCACCTCAATGGGAAACCAGCGGAACGGAAGACCTTTTCGGCTGCAACCCGTTCTATTTCGACCTTGGAACCATACAGCGGCTTCGTGGAGGGACGATAGCCAAGCTGTCCATCGCCAGCCCAGCCCAGTACGTCCACGAGTCATACCGAATCTTCGATTCCGATCCGCTTTGCTGGGCAAATGGGGCAATCGGATATCTGGGATCGCACGCATTCACCGGAACACAGACGGCACACATCGAAACGCTCTTCTACGAGAAACCATAAGGAACTGAAATCATGGTCCAGGAAATACATTCCAACACAGATTTTCCCGCAACGCCGACACTGGCGCCAACGCAGATCGCCCTCGCCAACGGGCATATCGTGGTTGGCGGTGCAACCGGCGTGGGCGCTGACGTGGCCATGAGTGGTGATGCCACAATCGCCAACACCGGGGCGATTACGATAGCCAACAGCGCTGTTACTGGGGCCAAGATGGCCGCCTTGACATCCGGCCATATCTTGGTCGGCAATGGCTCTAATGTTGCCACTGACGTTGCCGTCAGCGGGGACGTGTCGCTTTCCAACACCGGGGCAATGACGATCAACCCGGCCCGGTCGAAACTTGTCGAGGACTCGCTGGCCCGCTACCAAGTCCCGCTGATGGACTTCCGTACCACGCAGGGAGTGACGTTGACCAATACTCCCGGTGCTGGTGCAAGCCCGAATGCTCCTTTTGGGATTTATGTTGGCGGAGGGGGTGAAGATGCAGACCCGACGTGCCTGAAACTGACGACGGGCGATATATCGGACGACGACCTTACCTTTTCGGCCATGTTTGAGTTCCCCCTGCCCGTGGAGTATCTGGCCGACCAGGATGTGAAGGTGGTCGTCTCTGCAAGGTACTTCGGAACAGGAGGGGTAGTCGCCAAATCAGTTGACGTGCAGGCGTACGAGATTTCCTCGGATGGGTCGTTTTCGTCAGACCTGTGCTCAACGAACGCCCAGACGCTCACGACTTCCTTTGCCAACTACACTTTCACGATAACCGACACCAACCTTGCGCCGGGCGACCGGCTTTTGGTCATCGTCAAGCTGCATGTGTCGGAAACCGGCGGAAGTTTACCACTGACGGGCGAGGTCGGGGCCGTCGAAATGCAGTTGGACGTGAAGGGATGATGAAGAAATCGGCTACAGACTATAGGCCTCAGACTTCAGGTAAAACCCGGAGTCTGAGGTCTGAAGCCTGAAGGGCCTGTTGCCCAATTAGATTTTTACGAGCATCGCCGTCGGCGGGAGATGCTCGGTGAACAGGGCTCGCTTGAACAGCTTCGCAAGCGAGTCTAGCCCGCCAACAAGGCGACAATGACGCAAGAACCAATGACAAACAGACGAATCGCGGAGATTCAGGCCGGAAACCTCCGTCTGTATCGCCGCAGTCATCGCCATTGCGGGCCTTCCGAATCTTGCCCGGATAAGCTTGCGCAGGTTCTGCGCGGCGGC
>PMBX01000087.1 GCA_003153915.1 Phycisphaerales bacterium | reverse complement strand
TAGGCTCGCGCCCGGCAGCCGCCGCAAGGGTGGCGGAACTCGCATCGGCCGCAGCGGCCATGCAGTGAGTCGCTGTCGCGCAGGCGGGTGAAGACATCGCAGGTTTCCCAGATGCGCCGGAAATCGAGATCCATGAAGCGCAGGTCGCCGCATTGGGAGTCCAGGAAACCGCAGACCTGCACCTTGCCGTGATGCGAGATAAAAGCGAAGGACTTTCCCCCCAGGCATCCTCCGCTCCCACCCTCAGCCGGTAGGCCGCGTTGGCGAAGGATCCGCTGATAGTGTGGCGCGCAGGTCACACGAAGTTGAATATCTTTTCTGTTTACGCCCGCCAGCCAATGAAGGGTTTTCTCGTATTCCTCCGCCGACAATTGACGTCCCGCCAGACCCGCGCCGCGTCCGGTGGGGACGAGGAAAAATGGGTTAAACGTAGCCGCGCCGAGACGAACGGCCCGTTCCAGGATCGCCGGAAGTTCCTCAACATTGTCCCGAGTGACGGTCGTGTTGACCTGGACTCGCAGCCCGGCCCGCCGGGCCGCCGCCAGGCCGGCCTCCGCCGCATCAAAAGCCCCATCCATGCCTCGCAAGGCGTCATGCGAGTTTGCCGTCGCCCCGTCCAGCGAGATCGCGACGGCCTCGACGCCCGAGCGGGCGATCAACGCGGCAGATTCGTCATTAAGGAGCATCCCGCAGCTTGCCAGCACGGGGCGCATCCCCGCCTGCCGCGATCGGGCGGCGATGTCGCAAAGATCCTCCCGCAACATCGGCTCCCCGCCGGTGAGGATCAGGATCGGTTTGGCGAAAGAGGCGATGTTATCCACCAGTCGTAGGCATTCCGCGGTGGACAACTCCTCCATGGAAGGTTCCGCCCCGGCGGAGGCGCGGCAATGTTTGCAGGCCAGCACGCAACGGCGGGTCAGCTCCCAGGCGATCAGCCGGGGCGGTGGGGGCGGGCTGTGAGGTTGTACTTGACGAGTGGCCATGGCGATGCGGCGGTCAGGCGGGGGCGATCTCCTGGTCGCTGAGGTAGCAGGCCGGGTCGGCGGCCCAAATATCCCCGTTGGCGGCCTGGGCACGGGGCCGGGAATTGCCGTTGCAGATATCCAGGAACCGGCAGGCGGCGCAGCGGCCCTTGAGATATCGCCGCCGGTCCCGCAATGCTGTCAGCAACGGGTGGGATTCATCGGTCCATATCTTCGAGAATGGCTGGTCCTTGACGTTACCCAGCCGGGCCGTCCGCCAGAACTGGTCGGGATACACCTCCCCGTCCCACGACACGCAGCCGATGCCGATGCCGGAGGAATTGCCCCCAGTCCGCCGCAGCAACGACATCACTTCCACGGCCCGCTCGTTATGGTCGGCGATCATGCGGAGATAGAGATACGGGCCGTCGGCGTGGTTGTCCACGGTGAGAATTTCCTTGGTCAGTCCCTCTCGCTCCAGGCCGGCTGTGTGATCGATGATCCCATCCAGGGCGCTCCGCGTTGCCGAGTGATCCAGGTCTTCCCCGGCCAGCGACGCGGCCCTTCCGGAATAGACCAAGTGGTAGAAACAGGCCCGTGGGATGTCCTCGTCGCGCAGNNGCTGCTCGGCAGTTTCGTATGCCCGCCAGGGATGCCTCGAATGCCCCAATGCGTCCTCGGAGGCGGTCGTGGTTGGCTGCGTTACCGTCCAACGAGACGCCCACGTAACTTGTGCCCGCCTGGCGGAGGCGATGGGCGGCGGCGGGGTCGATCAGCGTGCCGTTGGTGGATACCACCGCGCGCATGCCCAGGGCGGTGGAGCGGGCGACCAGCTCGGGCAAATCCGCTCGCAATAGCGGTTCTCCGCCGGAAAACAAGACCACCGGTACACCGAAGGCGGCCAGGTCTTCCAGAAGTTCGACGGCCTGGGCGGTGGTCAGTTCGTCCCGCCCGGCCGAGTCGGTGGCCGCGGCGTAGCAGTGCGCGCAGACGAGATTGCATCGGGCGGTGCAGTTCCACACCACCACGGGTTTGCGTCCGCTGGCGTGGCGCCCTTGGCGCGCGCGTCCGGCGGTGGCGCTGCCGTAACGCAGCGCATCGGATGCTTCCGCCCGGCCACTGAGAAGTCTGGAGATTCCTATCACGACGAACCTTGTGAGGTCTGATGCTCCATGATAGCCGCCACCAGGCCCAAAGCGGTATGCACTTTGGCCTCGACGGTTGGCGGGAATCCCAAACTGCGCAGGGTTTCCGACGTAGCCGGTCCGATGCTGGCGATCCGGGCCTTCCTTCCGCGGAGGTTATCCCCGCCGACGGCGGCCAGGAAGTTGGCCGCGGTAGAGGAACTGGTGAAGGTTAGCCAGTCGATACGGTCATCGCGGGCAAGCTCCAGCAGCCTGGTGGTGTCGGCGGCCGCCGGGGCGGTCCTGTAGGCAATGACCGGTTGGACTTCCGCCCCGCGTTCGGCCAGGGCCTCCACCAGATCATCCGTGGCGATGTCAGAGCGAGGGCAGAGGATCCTCATGCCGGTGAGTTTCTCCCGTGAGGCAAGCATTTTGACGATGGCGGGGGCATGATAATGCTTTGGTTGGGCGTCGCCGCGCAGGCCAAAGTGGCGCAGAGTTTCCGCGGTGGCCGGTCCGACGGCGCAGATGCGGACACCGGCAAGCGAGCGGGCGTCCAGCCCGTTGCGGTCCACCGCGGCGAAGAACCACTCCACCGCGTTGGCGCTGGTGAAGATCACCCAGTTGAAGCTTGCCAGGTCGGCGATGGCTCTATCTATGGCGGCGATGTCGGCGGGGGGCTCGAATCGGATGGCCGGGATTTCGATGACCTCCGCGCCCAGGCGTTCCAACTCGTCGGTAAGTTCCGGCCGGGCCGTGACGGCGCGGGTGACGACGATCCGCTGTCCGTACAGGGGACGAAGCTCAAACCATTTGATCTGTTCTCGCAAGGAGACGGTCTTTCCGACCACCAACACTGCCGGCGGGCGGATGCCTGCCTGAACGACTTTGGCGGCAATTCCGCCGATGTGGTCCGTCAGCACTTCCTGGTTGGGCATGGTCCCCCAACGGATGATCGCCGCGGGGGTATCGCTCGCCAGGCCGCCCTCGATCAGGCCGCTACAGATCGCCTCCATGTTTGCCACGGCCATGTAGAAGACCAACGTTCCGTCAAACCGCGCCAATGAGTGATAGTCGATTGCGGAGGCTTCTTCCCCGCTTGCCGCGTGGCCGGTGACCAGAGCGACCGCCCCGGCCAGCCCCCTGTGCGTGACGGGGATGCCTGCATATGCCGCTGCCGCGATGCCGGCGGTTACACCGGGGATCACCTGGAAATGCACACCGGCTTGTGTTAGCGACAGGGCCTCTTCCCCGCCGCGCCCGAAGACAAACGGATCACCGCCCTTGAGCCGAACGACCACCGCGCCGCCGCGCGCCCGGTCGATCATGAGTTGGTTGATTTGGCCCTGGTCGAACGTATGAGCGGCGGATTCCTTTCCGACATAGATGCGTTCTGCGGCCTGCGGTGCGTGCTCCAGCAGGCGGGCATTGACGAGGTGGTCGTAGATGACGATTTGGGCACGAGCCAGCGCCGAGTGGCCCGCAAGGGTCAGCAGGCCCGGATCGCCAGGCCCCGCGCCCACCAGATACACCATGCCGTCGTGCTGGTCCGGGCCGGTCATGTTCGATCCTGCCCAGATGGTGATCCGTCGCCGCCCGCTTGGCGCAGGATTTCATTAGCTCCCTTGGCCAGTAGCTGCCGGGCGAGTTCCGCTCCCAGCGCCTCGGCGGCGGGGATATCGCGGCAGGAGACCGACAGTGTTCGCTGGAGCAGCAAACTTCCATCCGGCCTAGCGGCCAAGCCGGTCAGGAGCAACTCGCCATCGGCCCCAAAGCGTCCGTAGGCGCCGGCGGGGAGGCGACAGCCCCCGCCCAGACCGGCCAGGAAGGCCCGTTCCGCCGCGACGGCCAGGCGAGAAGGGCCATGGTCCAGCGGGCAGGTCAATCCGCTCAATCGGCCGTCGTCGGTACGTGTCTGAATGGCCAAAGCTCCTTGACCGGCGGCGGGGAGGAAATCCTGCGGGTCCAGCCGCTGGGTGATCCGTCCCGCCAGGTCCAGGCGTGTCAGCCCCGCGCAGGCCAGGATCGTTGCGGCGGCGTCGCTGTCGTCTAACTTGCGGATTCGCGTGCCGACGTTTCCATGTATGGGAAGCATCCTCAGGTCCCCGCGGCGGGCGAGCAATTGTGACGCTCTCCGTTGCGAGCCGCAGAGGATCTTGGCGCCTTGGGGGAGGCTTTCCAGCGTCCATTTATTCTTGGCCACCAGGGCGTCGGCGGGGTCTTCCCGCGGCGGGACGGCGGCGAGGTGGAGTCCATCGGGCATTGCGGTGGGCAGGTCCTTGAGGCTGTGGACGGCAAGGTCGATCGTGCCTTCCAGAAGGGCAAGCTCGATCTCCCTGGTGAACAAGCCCTGGGTGGCAGCTTCCCGCGCGGCCTGGCCGGTGGCGCGGTCGCCGGTGGTGGCGATGGCCTTGCGTTCCACCCGCAAGGCTGGCCAGGCCTTCTCCAGTGCAGAGCGGACGAAGTCCGCCTGCCAAATCGCAAGCGGTGAGCGGCGAGTACCTATGATGACACGATCCATTGGCCTTATTCCACGGATGGAACCTGTTTCACATCGGAATAGACTATTGCAGCGCATCGGGGCAGCCAAGGGCAAAAACGTCTTGCTTTGGGCAACAATACCAAAACATGATGACGGGACCGGCCTGGCGGTGTTCCGCGGGGACGACTTCCCCCATTGTCAGAATCCAGCAGCAACGATTAGGATAGCCGCATTCCCAAGAGTAAGACCAAGTGGATACAAGCAATTCCCAAGAACCACTTTTTTGAATGAGATGCCGTTATGGAAGTCGTGGTCTGCCGTGATTACCAGGAGATGAGCAAGTCCGCCGCCGCGATGGTCGCGCAATTGCTTCGCCGCAAGCCCCACGCCGTTTTAGGCCTTGCCACGGGTTCGACGCCCCTGGGCCTCTACAAGGAACTGATCCGGCTGCACAAGCAGGAAGGATTGGATTTCTCCCAGGTCACGTCGTTTAACCTGGATGAATACGTCGGCCTGGACCCGCAACACGATCAGAGCTACCACTACTTCATGCACGAGAACTTTTTCAGGCACATCAATATCAACCTCCGGCAGGTCCACGTGCCCTCCGGGACGGCCAAGGATTATGGGGCCTTTTGCCAATGGTACGAGCAGCGGATCAAGGAATGCGGCGGGATCGACCTTCAGGTGCTGGGCATTGGATCCAACGGCCACATTGCCTTTAACGAGCCGCTCAGCTCCCTGCAATCGCGGACGCGCATCAAGACCCTGGCCAGGCAGACCATCGAGGACAATGCCCGTTTCTTCGCTCGCAGGGAGGACGTGCCGATCTTCGCCGTCACCATGGGCGTAGGAACAATTATGGAGGCCCGCCGGATCGTCCTGTTGGCCAACGGAGGGGCCAAGGCCAAGGCCGTTGCCGCGGCGGTGGAAGGACCGGTCTCGGCCATGATTACCGCCAGCGCGCTTCAGATGCATCCTGACTGCACCTTCTATGCCGACGACGACGCGGCGGCAGGTCTTACGATGCGGGACTATTATCAGTGGATTCAAGCCCACCCCCCCGCCGCGCCGACGATTCAGTAGGAAGCCTCATCGACCAAAGGCCGCCAAGACCTCGGAGGTTCGACCATGAGCGAACTGCGCATCGTGCCGACGGGATGCCTGGGCCGCTGCTTCGTCCCAGCGGAGTTCACCCCCGCCGGGGTGGACGAGCACTGCTTCCGCAACACCCAGTCCACTCGCCCCGATGTGCATTGGCGAAAACTGCGGGCCGATGAGATCGATCTGCTGGTCAAAAACGCCAACACCGCGGATCACTGGGATAACATCCTGGTGACCGAGCAGTTTCGCCCCCGCGGCGTGAAAAACTGCGAGTTCTACGGACTGGTGCGGATCGGGCGCCTGGAGGACGTATGCCTGGAGTTCCACGACATGCGCGTCCCGGTGGGGCTGACCAACAGCCGCATCATCTCCTGCGACCTCGGTGACGATGTGGCCATCCACAATGTCCG
>PMBX01000158.1 GCA_003153915.1 Phycisphaerales bacterium | reverse complement strand
ATCTGGTAGGCGAAGTAATCGGCATCGGTGACGATATCCACCGCGGCGACGACGTCGATGGTCTTGCCCAGGAGACCCTGGTCGCAAAGCGCCTGGAAAACCATTCGGCCTATACGGCCGAAGCCATTGATGGCGACGCGAACTTTTGCCATGAGATCATGCTCCTAAATGACAGTGGCGGTGCGGGAATCCTGACTCCGGACTTGCCCGCCAATTGAGGGGGTTCATGGTACTGGGTTTTTCCGGACGTAGCAAGACGGGCGAAGCGAACTTGGCGGACCGGCGGACCGGGCATGCGTCCCGTCCTCCCGGGTCGCCGAGGTCGGCAGTCTCGGGGCTACGGCCGCACGAGCCACCAATAGGGGATTTCCGTGCGCCAGCAGTCTTTGGACGCCGTGCCTCCCGCGAACTTTTTGAAATCCACGTGAGAATCGAGATAGCCGACATTCTGCCCGCCCGGGCGCCTGCCGGTCATGTGGCTGGTGACATATCGGTTTCCGGTGGAACCGACCGCCATCCACTCGGTGGTGTCGGTGTCCGTGCCGGTGCTGGAAATGGTGATGTCGAAGAGCAGTTCCTCCTGGCTGGCGCTGTACGTGCCCTTCATATAAAGGCGGAAGGCGAGTTTGGGGGCGCGGGTCGCGTTGATGGTGTCAAAGACGGAGTTGTGCATCAGCGGCCCGGCATCCGGCCCGAGCCATCCGGCCTCATTGGTGCGCTCGTTGAGCCACGCAAAGCCCACGATCGTCTGGGTGGCGCCCAGGTTCCAATAGTTGTCCACGTTTTGATCGGGGTTGCTGGGGCAGTAGAGCATCTTGCGCAGCGAGTCCCGCGACATGCCCGAGGCGGTGCCGGCCCTGACGTCCACCAGTTGCTCGCAGAACCACTTGGACTGGTCCCACATCCAGAGCGGCGGAGTGGAGGTATTCGTCCCGATGGGCAGCTTGTCGGCAAACTGCGCCGCATAGGTGGCGCAGGCGAAAAGCTGGGCCCGCACGTTGGTCCCACAGACCGTCCGCCGCGAGGACTCGCGCACGCGGCCCAGCGCCGGCAGCAGGATGGCGATGAGCAGCGAGATAATGGCCACGACCACGAGCAACTCGATGAGCGTAAAACCACGCATCCGATGGGGCTTCATGCAGACCTCCGGCGTTGGAACCCGGCCGCTTCCTTGCGGCTCAAACCCAGTGACTTTCAAGGCTTTTCTCCGGCGCTTGATGTGTTCCTGGAGCATCCGTGGAAACAGCGGATTTCGTCCTTCGTTGCAGGCCGCAGGCGAACCGTCCGGCGTGCGGCATGAAACGGAAAAATAGTAACCAATCATGGGGCGACCGACAACAATTCGTATTCGTAAATAATATTCATCACTTACGCGGGAGTGGCGACTACGGGCATGGCGCAGGGTTCGCCACGACCGTGAAGCGGAGGACACCTGGCCATTTGAACGTTTGGCCAACGAATCCTTTGACCAATCAACGATTTGCCGGCGGTTGCCGCACAGGGCCGGTTGGAGTATGATGACGGGCTCTCCTCACCGGGCCGGGGTCAGAAGCGGCGCGTCGCGCCCCCCTGAGAGCTCCCAGGAAGGCGCGCGGGTCGCGTTTTTCGCGGTGAAACACTGGAGGCCTCCGTGCCGAAAATGAAAACCCACAAGGGTACCCGGAAGCGCGTCAAGCTCACCGCCACCGGCAAGATCAAGTTCCACAAGCACAACAAGGGACACCTGCTGTCCAACAAGAGCGGCAACCGCCGGCGGCGTCTGCGCCGCACGACGACCATCACGGGCCCCTTTGCCAAGACGATGATCATCCGCCTGGGCAAATGCGCCCGCGATTAAGGCCGTTCATCCGCCCTTGTCCGTTGTCCACCCACCCCTAATCATTTGACCAATCGGAGGTTTCCATGCCCCGCGTTCGTATCGGTGCCNNCGCCATAAACGCCACAAACGCCTGCTCGCCCGCGCCAAGGGTTTCGTCGGCGGACGGAGCAAACTCTACAAGACCGCCCATGAAACATTGCTGCGCGCCGGCAACCACCGCAAGGGCGACCGGCAGCTCAAGAAGCGGGAGTACCGGGCGCTGTGGATCACGCGCTGTTCGGCCGCCGCGGCTTCACGGGGTCTGCGCTACTCGCAGCTCATCAACGGCCTCCTCAAGGCCAACATCACGCTGAACCGCAAGAGCCTCAGCGAAATCGCCATTGCCGACCCAGCGGCGTTCGACCAGATCGTGGCCAAGGCCAAGGAAGCGCTGGGAATCAAGTAACGATTGGTGCGCTCACCCGTCCACGGCGACCACCCGCGTGATCTCCGGCACCTTCTCCCGCAGGTTCCGTTCAAGCCCGTGCTGCAGCGTGCTCGTCAGTGACGGGCAGCCCACGCACGCGCCCTGGAAGCGCACCTGCACCACCCCCGCGGCGGACACGTCCACGAGTTCAAGATCGCCGCCGTCCGATTGGATGATGGGGCGCAGCCAGTCGATCACGGACTGGACACGATCCTTGACGGATGCGGGCGACGGGGAGACGGGGGATGCGGGGGCGGGCATGAAAACTCCTTCGCCTATCAGTATAGGGATCGGGGGCGGAGGATCAACGGGGAGTTGGGAGTTGGCGGACGGCGCGCGGACGGGGAGACAAGGGGACAAGGAGACAGGGAGACAAGGGAGAGGTGCGGGGATGGGGGTTGGGGAATGCTGGTTACGGATTGGGCTTGGCGCGCCAGAGGTAGATTTTGCCGGCGACGTTGCTGCCGGAGGGTGTCATTCCTGGGACCCCTGTGGTGTTGATCCCTGTGCCGGCGGTCTGCACGACCTCCAGTGCGATGGCGCCGTCCACGACCTGCCAGGAGCGGATCGCCGGCCCCTCCAGGGCGCCGGCCTGCGCGGCGATCGGGGTGCGCAGGGCGGTTTTACCGCCCTTGCGGTCGCGGATGACGACCTGGGCGGAGCGGGTGGTGCGATTGGCGATCGGCCCGGTCATCATTTCGACGACGTAGCTGTCGGTAAGCTGGAGCGACTGGCGCGGCGGGGCGTCGATGAGGGTCGCCCCTTTCCAGGCGATCTGGTAGCCATCGGTGGCGGGGAAGGTCTTAAAGGCGGCGCTGCCGTCATTGGACTGGAAGATGACCAGGTCGCCCTCGACGGAGGAGCGGAGGGCCGAGGCCGAGGCGGCGGTGGAGAGCAGATCCAGCCCCAGGCCGGCCTGCCAGCGGGTCTGGCCGCTTTCCAAGGCCAGGCACAGGACGTCGTGGTTGTCGTTGACGGCAATCAGCCCATCGAGGGTGAGGGCGGCGGCGCTGGCGAAACGCGTACCGACGTCAGTGCGGCGCCAGACGGCGCGGTTCTGCTCGGAGACCATGTCGTAGGCGGCGGCGGCCTGATCGGTGATGACNNTCGAAGGCGCAGAAGGTGGTGGTTTTGGCGCCGGGGGAATCGACCTGGGCGACGATCATGTCCTCGTTGCCCACGAAGCAGGAGGCGACGCCGTCGGGGAGGCGGGCGGAGACGACCGCGCCGCCGGGGCCGGTCCAGGCGGGCTTGCCGGTTTCGATGTTGTAGGCGTCGATCTGGTTGCCGGCAAGGACGAGGAGGTTGCCGTTGAGGAGGCGCGCGGTGGTGAAGCGCGCGGACGAACCCAGGACGTTGAAGGCGGCGCGGCGGACGGATTCGGGATCGGAGCCGCCGGTGGTGTTGATGACCTGGCCGTTTTCATCGATTTCGATGCGGGTAACGTCGAGGCCGTTGGCGACCTGGACGAGGTTGCCGTTGACGAAGACGTTGCCGTTGACGACCTGCACCTGGCCGGCGTTGCCGGCAATCTGGATGCGGGCGCCGCCCGCGACGGTCACGGTGCCGGCACCGCCGCGCCCGGGTGTGGCGGCGACGGGCTTGAGGGTCTGGGTCCAGGTGGCCTGGGTCTTGAGGTCGATGCCGATGGCCATGCCCGCCTGCATGACGACGGCGACATCCTTGGTGGCGCCCAGGAGGACGGCATCGGCGTTGTTGGGCAGGGTCACGGGTTTGCCGACATCCTGGCCCTTGACGACATCGAAGAGGCGCAGTTGATTGCCGGTGCGGATGAACAGGAGATTGGGCTGCCGCAGCGCGGGGGAGGATTCGACGGGGACGAGGAGCTGGGCGCCGGCGAGCGAATTGCCCAGCGGGGAGGCGTCCATCCCGGCGCTGTCGAGGCCCTTGGGTAGCGCCGGCAGACGGCCTTCGATATCCGCGCCGCCGGCCTGGATGACCTGGGTCTTGAGATCGGCGAAGGTGAGTTTTTTGCCCGCGTCGGTCCAGGAGAAATCCTTGAACTGGCGCATGCCGCGCGCGGCCCAGGCGGAGGCGGAGGGGTATTTCTTGAGGCCCACGCTGACGGTGACGAGGTTGGCGATGGCCCGGGCCTGGGCGTCACCCTCGACGCGCGGTTCGAGCCACCACAGGACGCGCCGGGCGCTGTCCCAATCCTGCTTGTCCTGATACAGCGCGGCCAGGGTCGTGGCGGCGGCGATCGAGGCCGCCGAGTTGGGATAGCCGTCGATCACCTGCTGGAGGCCCGCGGCGTCCCGGGCGGCGGTGGCGCGCTGGGCGAGGGTGGCGGCCTGGTCCTCAAAACGCTTGTAGATCGCCGGGCCATTGGCCGCCATGATCTCCTTGAGGTGGCGCTCGGCGGTGGCCCCGGCGCTCTGGATGCCGTCGGGCTCGCGATAGCCCGCGGCGCGCAGGGCCGGATCGGTGAGCACATCGGAATAGAGCACGGCGGCTTCGTCAAAGCGCTTCTGCTTCTGCGCCAGTTCCGAAAGGCGCATGCGCCATTCGGCGCCCTGCTCGGGCGTGCGTGCCGACGCCCGGCACTGCTCATAATAGAAGCGCGACTGGTCGCGCAGCTCCGGGTCGGACTTGTCGAGAAGCTGCTCGGCAAACGCCAGGTTGGTGCGGTACAGGCGGCCCAGCATGTCCGCGACGGACTGGCCGGCGGGCGCCTGGCCAGCGCTCGCCAGATCGACGGCCTTTTTCATGTATTCCTGGGCCAAATCCTGGTGATTGGTGCGGTAGCTGATTTCCGCCAGGGACAGGCAGGGATCGGGATCCTTGGGGTTGGCCTGGATTTTGGCCAGGCGGTTGTCGCGGGCGGTTTCCCACTTGGAATAGCCGGCGATTTCCTGATCGTTGACGACCACGACCTGTTCGGAGGTCACGAGAAGATTGCCGGGCTTTCCCGGCTCGTCCTTGTCGTTGCGCGGACAGGC
>PMBX01000006.1 GCA_003153915.1 Phycisphaerales bacterium | reverse complement strand
GCATGAGCCTGCTCTGGCTGACCTTCCTGAACATCTTCCTGGGCATCTTTGTCGCCTTCGTCCTCTTGGGCGGGCCGGCCCGCCGGATGGGCCACCGCCTCGACGCCCACACCTTCCCCGAGCTCTTGGGGAGGCGATACCAGAGCCGGTTCATCCAGGTCTTCTCCGGCCTGGTCATCTTCCTCTTCATCCCGGTCTACGCGGCCGCCGTCATCATCGGTGGCACCGAGTTCATCTGCCAGTACTTCAAGATCGACTATAGCGTGGCGCTGCTGGTCTTCAGCGTGATCACGGCCGCCTACGTCATTACCGGCGGCCTCAAGGCCGTCATGTACACCGACGCCCTCCAGGGCACGATCATGGCTGTGGGCATGATCATCCTGCTGGTCTACGGTTATAGCAAGGTGGGTGGAATAGTGGCCGGCCACCAGGCCCTGACGGACCTGGCCGATATGGTCCCCGCAAAACTCAAGGACATGGGCCACCAAGGCTGGACGGCAATGCCGGCCTTTGGTTGGGGCGCCGCCAAATATGACATGTGGTGGACGGTTATCACCACGATCGTCATGGGCGTGGGCATCGGAGTATTGGCGCAACCCCAGTTGGCCGTGCGATTCATGACGGTTAAATCCAAGCGCGAGTTGAACCGGGCCGTCGCCACCGGCGGAGTGTTTATCCTCCTGATGACGGGCGTGGCCTTCACGGTGGGCGCGCTGTCCAATGCCTATTTCGCACTGCATGGTCCCCTGATGACAGGCAGGATCGTAAAGACCATCAGTACCGAGAAAAACCACGTCGTCCTCCAGTTGATGAAGGAAGACGGGGGCAAGTGGATTGACGTGGAAGGCAAGCAGGCCCCGGTGGTCCTGGACAAGGACAAGCCCTATCTCGATGCCGGTTTCGACATCCAGGGGCAGACGGGAAAGATCGCCCAAGGCCGGAGCATCTCGGTGGTCTACGCCAAGGGTAGTTCCGACCAGATCATCCCGACCTACATTACATCGGCCTTGCCTAAATGGTTCGGCATCGTGTTCCTGCTGACACTCCTGGCGGCGGCGATGAGCACCTTGTCCAGCCAGTTCCACACGCTGGGCACCGGTATCGGAAGGGATGTCTACGAGCAGATCAGCGGCAGGCACGGCAAGAGCGTCGGGGTCATCCGTATCGGCATTATCCTGGGGTTGATCCTGGCGGTTTCGTTCAGTACGTACGCACGTAGCGATTACATCATCGCCCGCGCCACCTCGATCTTCTTCGGCCTTTGCGCCTCGACGTTCCTTCCAACCTTTGTCGCCGGGCTGTTCTTCCGTCGGGCCACCAAGGCCGGGGCGTTGGCCTCCATGATCGTCGGTTCGCTGGTCACGGTCTTCTGGCTGGCCTTCGTAAAGGCCCAGGAAGCCAGCGCCATCGGCCTGGTTCAGAGGGTTACGGGAGGCAAGACCAGCATCCTGTGGAATTACCCCAACTGGCCGGTGGTCGACCAACTCTTGATCGCTCTGCCGTTGTCGGTATTAGTGCTGATTGTCGTCTCGATATTTACCCGTCCGCCCGACGGATCGCACATGGCGAAGTGTTTCGCCGGCGGGGCCGCGGACAAACGGTTTGCATGAACCTGCTGACAGGCAATCAAAATCAATAGAGTCTTATCTGTCGCCATGATCGTGTTCGTTTGTAACGTAGCCGCGAAACGGTAAACAATCCTATTAGGAGAAACAACGAATGAGGCTGTTTTTCAGACAACCAATCCTCCTGATGGCCGTTTTAGTCCTGGCTATCGGCCTCTCGGCGACCGCTCAGACGGCGCCGCCTCCGGCCAAGGCCACTGTTGTTGAGGCCGATCAGTCCACGTCCCCTTCCGCCGCCGCGGAGCCATGGAGCGAAGAGTGGTTCAAGAGCATCAAGGAACCGGTCGCCTGGTTCAAGTGGGGGGCCGACCTGCGCTTGAGGGATGAATACACCAACAACCTCAAGAAGTACACCGCCGACGGGATTACGCTGAACAAAAACTCCCCGTACAACGAGACCAACTACGGCAGGTACAGGACGCGGGCATGGGCCTCCGTCATGCCCACGCCCGACGTGTCACTCAACGCCCGCGCGGTCTGGGAGTTCCGCACCTATTCCCGTCCAGACACTATGGACCTGCGCGACGTGAACTTTGACGAGGTGATCTGGGACAACCTCAACGTCAAGTGGAAAAACGTCCTCGGTCAGCCGCTGACCCTCACCGTTGGCCGCCAGGACATCATCTTAGGCGACGGCTGGCTGGTGCTGGACGGAACGCCGCTGGACGGGTCGCGGACGATTTTCTTCGACGCCGTTCGCGGCACCTATGAGATCAAGGACATCCAGACCACCGTCGATGCCATCTACATCGACCAGAAGGCGGATTCCGACTGGCTGGTTGAACCGTACAACGACCAGGAACGTCGCCTGATGGAGCAGAACGAGCGGGGCGCGATCCTGTGGTTGGCCAACAAGTCGTTGGACAAGACCGAGATCGACGCCTACTACATCTACAAGAACGACATGCGCACGGAAGAACACAGCGGCGTCCCAGCCGAT
>PMBX01000091.1 GCA_003153915.1 Phycisphaerales bacterium | reverse complement strand
TTCTGCCCGCCGGAAAGCTCCTCGGGATACTTGTTCTGCGAGCCGTCCAGCCCAACCAGCCGCAGGATCGTGCGACACCGTTCATGCTGGTCCGCCTCGTTGCCCAGCCCGCTTTCGATCAACGGGAAACGGAGGTTTTCCTCTACCGTCATGGAGTCGAACAGCGCGCCGCCCTGGAAAAGAAATCCCATCTGGCGGCGGACCGGGACCAGTTGGCGGTCGCTCATTGCCGAGACTTCCCAGTTTCCGAAGAAAACCTTTCCACGGTCGGGCTTGATCAGCCCGACGATGTGCTTCAGCAGCACGCTCTTTCCACAGCCGGAGGGACCGATAATCACCGTGGTCTTGCCCGGCTGGATGGCCAGGTCCACTCCGTCCAGCACGACTTGGCGGCCGAATGCCTTGTGCACCCCCTCCATGCGGATAATCGGCGGGATGTTACTCGGTGTGTTCATGGACGGGCGTCCTGCTGTGACGGCTTGGCTCCGGTGGTCGGGCCGTTGGAAATTTCCAGGCGACACATCACCGCTATTTCATCACAGGCATCGGACTTGGGGCAGGAGATGCACTCTCGCCAGACCTTCTCAGGGAGCATCTGGCGGTCGATCAGCTCAAATCCGTTCCGCAGGAAAAAACCCTTCTCGTAGGTCAGGGCGAAGAGGCGGCGCACGCCCAGCCGTTCTGCATCGCCGACGGCTGCGGCAACCAGCTTAGAACCTATTCCTTTCCCCTGGCGATCCTGCGCCACGGCCAGCGACTTCACTTCCGCCAGGTCGGACCAATATACCGTCACGGCCACGCAGCCGACGATCGTCCCGTCGGTGTCCTGGGCCACAAGGAAGTCCCGCAGCGCGTCGTAGACGCTCTCCAGGCTCCGATGGAGCATCCGTCCGCGCTGGGCGTGGTAGTTGATCAGCTCGCAGATTGCGGCGGCATCCTGTACATGTGCGGGACGAATGGTCATGTGGGGGATATTCTATACTATCGACACGGTCAATCTGGAAACGCAATTCCCGACACCAATGGTATTTCGGCCGCCACTGCCCGGCGAACTAGCACTGGCCAGCGCCCCCGGTTGAGTGTATTATCGTTGCGGAACACCCTGAAGGACCGGCCATGACGACGCTGTTTCCTCATGCTCACGTGCTCAATGTCCTCAGTGATGACCATCCCGGCATCGTCGCCTCCGTCGGCAGGGCGGTGGAACAGCTTGACGGCAATATAGACGCTTGCAGCGAGACCGTCCTGGAAGGTTTCTTCACGCTGATCATGCTGGTCAGTTTCCCTCGCCCCATCGACTCACAAGCCCTGGCCGAGAAAGTCAAGGTGGCGGGTGGAGGTGACTATCAGGTCATGGCGCGGCAATTCGTCCCGCCCACCGGTGACGGGGGAGGCCAAACCGAGCGGTTCGTCATCACCGCCTTCGGGAAGGACAAGCCCGGAATCCTGCTGGGATTCACGGGTTATCTAGCCGGTAAAGACATCAACATCGTGGACCTTTTCGGCGAACGCAAGGGCGAGGATTTCGTGCTGATCAGCCAGGTGGAGATTCCCGCCCGCTGGGATATCGCCATGCTCCAGGCGGACCTGGAGGAGATCGGAAGAGCCGAAGGCTTCACCGTGCGAATCCAGCACGAGGACATCTTCGTGGCCACCAACCAGTTGCGGCTGAAACCATGTTAGGTTCCGACGAAATTCTCTCGACCATCCAGATGCTTCATGCCGAGCACCTCGACGTGCGGACCGTGACGCTAGGGGTCAACGTGGATGACTGCGCCGCCTCCAGTATGGAAGGCCTGTGTCGTAAGCTTCGCGAGAAGCTCCTCCGCCGCGCCGGAGGGCTGGCGGAGGTTTGCGGCCGCATCGGGCGCAAATACGGCATCCCGGTGACCAATAAGCGCCTGGCGATCTCGCCTGTAGCGCACCTGTTGGCCGGGCACGGGCGGGCCGCGGCGGTGGAAGTCGCCCGGACCCTCGACCAGGCCGCCGCCGACTGTAACGTAGACTTCATCGGAGGCTTCACCGCCTTGGTACACAAGGGTATCACCCCCGTCGCTGAGGTGGTCATGGAATCGCTGCCGGAGGTGCTGTCGGCCACGACGAGGGTCTGCGCCTCCGTAAACGTCGCATCGCGCAAGGCGGGCATCAACATGGACGCCGTGGGGCGGATGGGGCGGGTCATCCTCCGGATCGCCGCCGCCACCGCCGCCAACCACGGTTTCGGCTGCGCCAAGCTGGTGGTCTTTGCCAACATTCCCGAGGACAATCCCTTCATGGCCGGGGCATACGTTGGAGGCGGAGAACCGGAGGCCGCCATCAACATCGGCGTCTCAGGCCCGGGTGTGGTCAGTAGCGCCCTTAAGCGACGCATTCAACTGGGCAGAAAACTCACCCTGGGCGAACTGGCCGAGGAGATCAAGATCACCAGCTTCCGCGTGACGCGCGTCGGCGAACTGATTGGACGCGAGGTCGCCGCGGAACTTGGCGTGGCTTTCGGTATCGTGGACCTTTCCCTGGCGCCCACCCCCGCCGTCGGTGACAGCGTCGGGGAGATCCTCCAGACCCTGGGGATCGCACGTATCGGTGCGCCGGGTTCCACCGCTGCCATCGCCATGCTCACCGACGCGGTCAAGAAGGGTGGGGCCTTCGCCTCCAGTTCCGTCGGCGGGCTGAGCGGGGCGTTCATCCCCGTCAGCGAGGATTCAGCCCTGACCCAGGCGGTGGCGCGGGGAGAGTTGGTGCTGGAGAAGCTGGAGGCCATGACGGCTGTCTGCTCGGTGGGACTGGACATGATCGCCATACCCGGCGACACGCCCGCCGAGACCATCGCCGCCATTATCGCCGATGAAATGGCCATCGGCGTGGTCAATGATAAGACCACCGCCTGCCGGCTAATCCCCATTCCCGGCGCCAAACCGGGAGACAAGGTAGAATTCGGCGGGCTGTTTGGTTCCGCCACCGTCATCGAGGTGCGAGGCATGGGCGCTAGCGACGCCTTTGTCCGTTTTGGCGGACGAATTCCAGCACCCATTCAGTCGTTGGGTAATTGAGGCGAAAAGCCAAGGGTCGCTCGAGCCGGTAAGGCGGGCAAACCATGCCACGGCGCGATAGAAACCAGATCGAACAGGCATTCCTGTGGGGCCAGCAGGCCCCTCCGTGCATTCTGGTCATCTTCGGTGTCACGGGGGACCTGGCGGCCCGCAAGATCGCTCCGGCGATATACAACCTGGCGCGGTCCGGCCAACTGGGCGAACCCACCATCGTGCTTGGCGTGGCCCGACGTCCGCTGGACGATGTCCAGTTTCGAGCCGAGATGCTCCGCGCTATCACGAACCATTCCCACAGCCAACCCATCGACCAAGAGCTTTGGCGAAGATTTTCCCCCCGGTGGCACTATCAGGCCCTCCAGGCCGACAACGAGGGCGACTATCTGGCGCTGGCCCAGCGGCTGGGGGAACTGGATGCCCGCTACAAAACCGGCGGGCGGCGGTTGCTCTACCTGGCCGTGGGACCAGATATCCTCCAGAAGGTAGTCTGCAACCTCCGACAGGGCGGTCTCCATAAGCCGCAGCGCCCCGGTGGGTTCGTCAGGGTCGTGGTGGAGAAGCCTTTCGGATGGGACTTGCCGTCCGCCCGGCAGCTCAACCGATGTCTGCGGCGGGCGTTCCGGGAGAACCAGGTGTTTCGGATCGACCATTACCTGGGCAAGGAGAGCGTCGGGAACCTCCTGGTGCTTCGGTTCGCCAACACGGTAATCGAGCCGCTGCTGAACCGCCGATACGTTGACCATGTCCAGATCACCGCCGCTGAGACCGTGGGCATGGAGGGCCGGCGCGGGGCCTATTATGAGCAGGCGGGGGCGCTTCGCGACATGGTTCAAAGCCACTTGCTGCAACTGATGGCCCTGCTGGCCATGGAAGCCCCCGCCCGCCTGTCCGCCGGGGATATTCACGACCGCAAGGTCGAGTTTCTTAGGGCTATTGCCCCGCCGACTGCGCGGCAAGTCGCGCGGCGGACCGTTCGCGGACAATATGCCCCATCGGGGGAGTTTCCAGGTTACAGGCAGGAATTGGGCGTGAGTGGCGATTCCGAAGTGGAAACCTACGTCGCCCTTTCACTGTTTGTGAGAAACCGTCGATGGGCAGGCGTACCGTTTCATCTGCGCACGGGCAAGGCCCTGGCGGCCAAGTCCAGCCGGATCGTCGTCGTTTTCAAGCGCGAGGCAGCCGGGATGTTCCGGGAAGCCTGCGACGTCCGCGGGCCGAATTGCCTGGTGATCCGCATCTATCCCGACGAGGGGATTGGCCTGATTATCGACGGAAAGGTTCCTGGCCCATCGAGCATCCTGCGGCCTATGAACCTGAATTTCCGTTATGGCGAGGCTTTTGAGGCCGCCTCGCCAGAGGCCTACGAACATTTGCTTGCCGACGCAATGTCCGGAGAGGCCACCCTGTTCCTGCGCAACGACGAGGTGGAGGCCTCCTGGAACCTCATCGACGGCATACGGACTTCATGGATTGCCGCTGGATTGCCGAAATTGATACTGTACCCTGCCGGATCGTCCGGGCCGGAGCAAGCAGATCGGCTTTTGGGCGATCCGTACAAGCACTGGCATCCGCTGTAACTGCCGCGGAGCAATTGCCATGAGTATTTCGGACCTTGCCTACAGGAAAGTCCTCATCGACCGTACCGCCGAGAAGGCTACCGACACGGCGGCCACGCTATTCAAGACCATCGTCTGTGAGACCGTCGGGCGCAATGGAGTCTGTCGTGTGGCCCTGGCTGGGGGGACGACCCCTCACGCGCTTTATCAGAAACTGGCGGCTGGGGGGATCAGCGAGGAAGTACCCTGGCGAAGCGTCGAGGTCTTCTTTGGTGACGAGCGGGACGTGCCCCAGGACAACGTCGAGAGCAACTACTATATGGTGCAGCGGATCCTGTTGGATCATGTCCCCGTCGAGCCGACGAAGGTCCACCCCATGCGCGGCGACGCCGAGGACCTTCCCACCGCCGCGATGGAATATGAGCAGACCATTCGCAAACTCCTGCCGGCCTGTGGGGAGGGATTTCCCAGCTTCGATCTGATAATGCTGGGCATGGGAGGCGAGGGGCATACCGCCAGCCTTTTCCCCGGAAGCGACGCGCTGAATGAGACGGGCAAGTTAGTGACCGCCCATTTCGTGCCCGTACTGGGCCGCCACCGGCTGACGTTTACCTTCCCGTTGATCAACGCCGCTCGGAACATCCTGCTGCTGGTCACCGGCGATGACAAGGCCGCGGCGGTCCTGGGCATGTTGGCGGACAACCCGGAAACCCGCCAGTCTCTCCCGGCAGGGCGGATCGCGCCCACAAACGGCATGCTCTACGTCATCCTCGATGCCCCCGCGGCACGCCTGACTGGAATGGCGTCCTCGTGAGCGTGGCATGGTGGTGGATTTCGACGTGGGCGAGCCGGCTTCGGTCAATTCGCCAGGCGGCATAAAATCAAACTTACACACAATACTTGACGCTATCGTTAGTTACGAAATAATGACCGGGTGTTTCTCTAGTGGGTATACTAGTGAGAATACTAGATGGTGACGAGGCCATCCGGTTCGTGGTCAGTTGTGCGGTTATCATTCCACCCGGCCGGATACCGGAACTAACCCGCGCTGCCCAGGCCCTCCAGTTGGCGGACCTGGCGGCCCATGGCAAGGAGGTAGGCACGTGAACATCCTGGTGAAGGCTCCCCACATGTCGGTGACCGATGCTATCCGGGACCGTATCGAGGGCAAGGTTTCGAAGTTACAGCGGTTCTACGACAGCGTTCAGACCATCGAGGTGGTCCTGGACAAGGAGGCGGAAAAGTTTAAGGTGGAGATCATCGTCACCGCCAGGCGAAGGAATACCTTCGTCGCCAGCCACCATGACGAAGACATGTACGCCTGCCTGGATCATTGCCTGGACAAGATCAGCCAGCAGTTACGGCGGCACAAAGACAAGGTCCGGGACCGCCAAGGCCCCCCGCATGACCAGGTGGTCCTATAGCTTGTCCTCGCTCTAGGAAGCAAGCTGCCCTCTGGCGTACGGACCAGCGGGTCGATACACTCATAACCGCCTTCGCGACTCTGAAACTTGCCTTGGCGGGCGCGAGGCGTTCCACGACTCTTGCAGGAGCGAAACATGAAATTGTCGGACATCATGGTGACAGATGCGATCGTGCCGGAACTCAAGGCCCGCAATCGGGACGAGGCGATCAGCGAACTGGTAGAAGCCATGGCCTCGGCCGGGGCGATTACCAAGAAAAGCGTCCCGGACGTGATCAAGGCCGTCCTGGCCCGCGAAGCCCAGGCCACCACGGGGATTGGAAAGGGCGTGGCCCTTCCGCACGCCAAGCTCAAGGGCGTAAAGAAGCCCATTGGAACCATCGGCCGCTCCAGCGAGGGCATAGATTTCTCGGCTTTGGACGCCAAGCCCGTCTATTCCGTCATCCTGTTGCTGTCCAGTCCCGACAGCCCCGATGAGCATCTTCAGGCCATGGAGACCATCTTCCGGCACGTGCAGCGGGACATCTTCCGAAAGTTTCTCCGCCAGAGCGAGACCAAGGAATCCATTGTCGAACTGATCCAGGAGGCCGACGAGTTGGGCTAACCCCCGCCGCAGGCGGGTGATCGGAACACCGCATTGGACACCCTTGAGCAAGAAGTCACCATCGTCAACAAGTACGGGTTGCACGCCCGTCCTGCGATGCAGTTCGTGGAACTGGCCAACCGCTTCGCCAGCAAGATCGAGGTGTCTAACGGCGTGCTGACCGTGGACGCCAAGAGCATTATGTCCGTGATGCGATTGGCTGGGACGCAGGGAACCGTGCTGAAACTCCTGGCCGACGGGAAGGACGCCGCCGAGGCCTTGGCGGCATTGAAGAAACTGGTGGAGGACGGTTTCGGAGAGATGGAAGAATGATCTCCGCCGCCATTGAGGGTTTTGTGCGGAACAGGCAGGTCGATACGGGCCGATGATGAAGACCAAGAAAGGCATCGGTGTTTCTCCCGGCGTGGCCATCGCACCGGTGGTGGTGCTGGATACCGAGGAGTTCGATATACAGGAACGCCACGTGCCCGTGGACCACGCTCAGGCGGAACTGGGCCGCCTCCGCAAGGTCGTCGCCATCAGCCGTAAGGAAATCCAAGACCTCCGCAAGCGAGCCGCCGATCGCCTGGGCAAGGAAACCGCCAGCATCTTCGACTTCCATCTGGGGCTGTTGGACGACAAGGTGCTCCAGAAGAAATTCTCCGACCTGGTGCTGGGCGGGCACGTCACAGCCGAATATGCCGTCGCCAACATCCTCCGCGGCTACGCCAAGGAATTCCTCTCCATGCCCGAATACCTGGCCGAGCGGGTCAAGGACATTCGCGACGTGGAGCGGAGATTACTGCGGAACCTTATCGGGCAGCGACAACAACTGTTGTCGCACCTGACGCGAGAAGTCAACCTCCTGGCGCACGACCTGACACCCTCCCAAACCGTTAACCTGGACCGCCGGCACGTCAAGGGTCTAGCCATTGACGCCGGCGGGCAGACCAGCCACACCGCCATTGTCGCCCGCGCGCTGGGGATTCCGGCGGTGGTGGGCCTCAACGACATCACTTCCGAGGCCGCCGGTGGTGATGTCGTCATCATCGACGGAAACCGCGGCGTGGTCATCATCGACCCCGATCCCCGACTCATTGAGGAGTACGAGCAATACTCCCGTCAGCAAGTGGAATTCATCCACAGCCTGGATACCTTGCGAGACCTGCCGGCCATCACCAAGGACGGCCATGAGATCGCGCTGCTGGGCAACATCGAGTTCCCCGACGAGGTGACGACCGTCTTTGACAAGGGTGGCCAGGGCATCGGTTTGTACCGCACCGAGTTTCTCTACCTGGGCAGCGACGCCGAACCTACGGAGGAAGACCATTACCAGGCCTACCGCCATGTGGCGGAGTTATGCACCGGTCGCCCCGTTGTCATCCGCACCCTGGACTTAGGCGCCGACAAGTACACCCAGACCCGGGCCAGAATCCCCGAGCGCAACCCGTTCCTGGGCTGCCGAAGCATCCGTTTCTGCCTCCAGAACCTCCCCATGTTCCGCACGCAGATACGCGCCATCCTTCGCGCCAGCGTGGATGCCCAGGCGTCCATGATGTTTCCGCTCATCAGTAATATGCTGGAGCTGCGCCAGGCCAAGTCCGTTGTGCGGGATGTGATCGAGGACCTGGAGGAAGAGGATATCCCCCACCGCGCCGACATGCCCATCGGAATGATGGTAGAAACGCCCTCTGCCGCCCTGCAATGCGAGGCGTTCGCCAAGGAAGTGGACTTCTTTTCCATCGGAACCAACGACCTGGTGCAGTATACTCTGGCAGTGGACCGGGGTAATGAGAAGGTCGCCTCGCTGTTCACCGCCGCCCACCCGGCGGTGTTGATGTTGATCAAGGAGATCATCCGCACCGGGCAGCGGTACGACGTTCCGGTGAGCCTGTGCGGTGAGATGGCCGGCGACCCGCAGTTTACGTTGCTACTGCTGGGATTGGGGCTGAGGACTTTCTCCGTTGCCCCGCCGGCGATACCGGAAATCAAGAAAGTGATCCGCTCGGTGACCATGGAACAGGCCCTCCAGGTCGCCCGGCGAGTGATGAGCTTTGACTCGGACATGGAAGTCACCAACTACCTTCGCGTCGAAACGCGCCGTATCCTCCCGGAAGCCTACGCCACCTGACGTCGGCTCCGCAGGCCGGTGGACAATGCTAGGACGGGGCGGTTCTGTTGGCGGTGATTCGACCGAGGCGGCAAGGGCCCGAAAGGAATTGACCGTACCGGTGCATCAGCGATGGGCCATCTGGCTGGCCGTGGAGGGCGATCTGCGTTTCCTGTCCCACCACGACACGGTCCGCGCGCTGGAATATGCCGCCACTCGCGCCGGTCTTCCGCTGCGATACTCCCAGGGGTTCAATCCTCATCCTCACCTGGCGGTGCTGCCCCCTTGTCCAGTCGGTGTAACCAGTCGCGATGGTATCGTGGTGATAAGCCTGGAACAGCCCAACACCGATAGTAGGCAGGTAGGGGAGTCCATTAGCGACGAGGTATTGGTGAGCGATTTGCAGGCACAGGCCCCGCGGGGGATGCGATTCCTCCGCGCCGCACCCTTGGCGGGGGGGGCCATGCCCTTGCCCTGGAAGGTCCGCTATGAGTTGGCCCTGGAAAAGGGCCAACAGGACGCCGTCGCCAGCCGGTTGAAAGAGCTAGCCGAGAGGGACCGATGGATGATCGCGCGTCGCACGACGCCCAAGCGGGCCAGGCCCAGGGCGGCGATGGAGTCGCGAGACATCGACATCCGGCCGATGGTGGCCGATTTGCGGCTGGAGAGGGGCATTCTCTCCTGGTCGGCTGTTCCATGTGGAGACGCCTGGGCCAGACCGGGGGAAGTATTGAAGCTATTGGGATTGGACGAACGGATCCATCTGGCCGCCGTGGAGCGCACGGCGGTGGAATATAATTTTGCTCCGCGCCGAACCGAGGCCTCCTGAAACGGGCCTGCGACCGACGTCGAGCACAAAACCACGGTGAAGGAAATATGGAAGAAAAAGCCATGCTGATCAACGCCGCCGAGGGACAGGAGTGTCGCATCGCTATTGTCCACAACGGCGTGCTGGAAGAGCTGTACGTCGAGCGCGCCAGCAGCGCCTCGCGCGTGGGCAACATCTACAAGGCCCGCGTGACCAACGTGGAACCCGCCATCCAGGCGGCGTTCGTGGACTTCGGCGAGGGAAAGAACGGCTTCCTGCATGTTTCGGACTTGCACCCCCAGCACTTTCCCAAGGGCAAGGGCGTCGCAGAACCCGTGGGGCGCAAGCAGCGCCACCGCGATAGGCCGCCTATCCAGGAGTGCCTCCGCCGAGGCCAGGAGGTCATCGTCCAGTTGACCAAGGACGGTATCGGCACCAAAGGCCCGACGATGACCACCTACCTGTCCATCCCAGGCAAGTACCTGGTGATGATGCCCGGAATGAGCCGCATGGGCGTCTCCCGCAAGATCGAGGATGAGGAGGCCCGCCAGAAGGCCCGCGAGATCCTCTCGGACCTCAGCCTGCCCCAGGACATGGGCTTCATCGTTCGCACGGCGGGCATGAACCGGCCCAAGCGAGACCTTCAGCGGGACCTGCACTACCTTTCGCGGCTGTGGAAGTCCGTCAAGCAGCGCATCAAGACCTCCAAGCCCCCGGCGGAAATCTATCAGGAGTCAGACCTAGTAACTCGCACCATCCGCGACGTCTACAACACCGATATCTCCCGGATTATCTGCGACAGCAAGCCCGTGGCCTTGAAAGTCAAGGAATTCCTGGACGTGGCCATGCCACGGGTCAAGCACGTCATCGAGCTGTACGTGGGCAAGGGCGGGCTGTTCCACGATTTCGGCCTGGAACGCGAGATCGAGAAGATCAACGCCCGGCGGGTGGAACTGCCACTGGGCGGTTCGCTGGTCATCGACCAGACCGAGGCCCTGGTCGCCATCGACGTAAACAGCGGCAGGTTCCGCGAGCACAACGACGCCGAGACCACCGCCCTGAAGATTAACCAGGAGGCGGCCGGGGAAATCGCCCGCCAGCTCCGCCTGCGAGACATGGGCGGGGTAATCATCATCGACTTCATCGACATGCGACAGGAGAAGAACCGCCGCGCCGTGGAAAAGAGTTTCCGCGAGGCCATGAAGGTGGACCGGGCCAAGACCAAGGTGTTGCGGATCAGTAGTTTCGGCATCGTGGAGATGACCCGCCAGCGCGTCCGGCCGTCGCTTCGGGCCAGCGTCTATCGTACCTGCCCCCACTGCCAGGGAAGCGGAATCACCAAGTCCGAGGAATCCCTCGCGCTGCTGGTGCTGCGAAGCCTCCAGCGGGCTGGATCCAATCCCGATATCGCCGACATTACCGTTACCGTCGCCCCGGCCGTGGCTCATCACTTGACCAACTACCAACGGCAACAGATTGTGGATTTGGAGACCCGGACCGGAAAGGGCATCATCATCCAAGCCGATCCCGCCATGATGGGCGATCAGATCCGAATCAGTTGCACCAATGCCCGAGGCAGCGAAGTGGCGTGGGAGCAGGACATGTCCACAACTGCTTCCAAGGAACTGCCCGTGGTGACGGTCCTGGATTCGGCCCCTTCGGTGCAGGACGATCAGCCGGAGACCGAAGATTTCGACGACCAAGTGCCCCAGCAACCTCCCGCGGAGCAGGTTGGCGCTCCATCGGGCGAACCGCAGCCGCAGAATGGTTCCGGGCAACAACCAACTGGCCGGCGAAGACGAGGACGCAGGAGGCACAAGGGACGCGGCGAAGGCCAGGGACAACAGCCCCCGGCAGCGATAACGCCCCCAACGGGACCACTAGGACCCGCTTTCGTCTCGACCCCGCCGGTGGGCGGGCTGTCCTCGACTCCTACGGTCGGGGAGCAACAGCCCATAACGCCTCCTGAACCGCAATCCGCCGCGAATCACGCACCGGCCATCCCAGGTGCTCCGGGCGAACCGTCCGGCCAGGCGGCTCTTGGGGCCTTGCCGCCAGGCCAGCCCCACAAGCGTCGCCGCCGTCGGCGGGGGGGTAAGAAACACCATGGCCCCCAGCAAGGAGGCGGAACCCAATCGTCCCCGTCTCACAATGACTCGGCTCCGCCTCCGCCGTAGCTTCAAGTACGGAAAGAACCCGCTCGAGTGTTGGTATGACCGGTTGGAAACCAAGGCCCCACCGAGTGATTGCCGCCTATTGGGGTTCGCGGATTATCCCGGGGCGGTAGCGGATGAAGTGGTTTTCTTTTGAATCCTGGCTTCGATCCTTCGCAGCAGGGCATCGACCTTGGAGTTGCCCGAGTTGCGTCGCAGGGTCTCGTTGAGGCCCGCGATGGCTAAGTCAAATTGACCCAGTTCCAGCCGCGCGGCGCCCAGGATGCACTGGGCGTCCACGTTATCAGGTTCGATCCGCAATGCTTCGGCGCACTGCTTGGCGGCTTCGCTGTACGCTTTGGTTTTCAGCAGCCCTCCCGCCAGGTTGACGTGGTATAGGGCGTTAGCCGGCCGCAGCGCCGCAGCCTGGCGCCAATGATTGACGGCTTCCTCGCGGCGGCCCATTTTATCCAGCAGGATCGCCAGATTGTTGTGCGCGTTGTCAAAACCGGAATGGATCTGAAGCGCCCGGTGATAGTGGATGAGGGCTTCATCAAAGTTCCCCAGTCCCTGCAATACGTTGGCCAGGTTGGCGTGGGCCTCCATGTATAGGGGATCAAACTCAATGGCCTTGCGGTAGTGATCAATGGCGCTGTCGGAATCTCCAAGGGCATACAGAACATTGGCCATGTTGTAGTGGGCTTCGGCAAACCTGGGGTTTATCTCCAGCGCCTTGCGATAGTAAACCGACTCCGTGGAGCGGTCCTTGCGATCTCCGTACAACACGCCCAGGTTGTTGTAGGCCATAAAGCAATAGGGGTTTTTTTTTATCGTCTGGTTCCAAAGCGTTTCGATGTCTCGGTAGTCGTACCCTTGTCGCCAGGTTGCCGCGCCCAGCAGGATCAGCAAGCCGGTAAGGGCGGTGTAGACCGCGTGTCGCAGTCGCGGGTTGGTCATGTGTTGGATTGCGCGCCAGGCAACTGCGGAAAACAGCACGATAATTCCCAGGCTGGCAAGGTATTGGAAGTGGTCGGCGACGTA
>PMBX01000197.1 GCA_003153915.1 Phycisphaerales bacterium | reverse complement strand
AGTTTGTAAAGAGCAAGGGCGACCGGTAACCCGGCCGCCCTTGCTGTTTTTATTTTGCCGATAATATTTGGCAACCTAGAGACGAAAACTCCAAAGCGCCGCTGATGGATCCATTATGTACGGGCTTTATTGCGCCACCCATCCGCCGTCAACGCTGATGATCGCCCCGGTAACGTAGCTGGAGGCCGGACCGGCAAGGAAGACCACCGGAGCGCGGATTTCCCGCATTTCCGCCCAGCGCCCCATGGGGATGCGCCCCAGCAAATCGGCGGCCATCGCGGGATTTTCCATCAGCGGACGGTTGATCTCCGTGGCGAAAGGCCCCGGGCAGATGCAGTTGACCGTCACGCCCGTGCGGGCAAGCTCGCAGGCCAGGGTGCGTGTGATCTGGAGCACCGCTCCCTTGGAGGCCGTATAACTGACTCTTCCGGCCAGGCCCACCAGGCTCATGGAGGAACCCATGTTGATGATCCGTCCGAAACCGGCCCGGACCATGTGGGGTACAACCGCGCGGCAGCAATTGAACACGCCGGTGACATTGACCTGCTGGACCAGGCGGAAGTCCGCATCGCTGATCTTCTCGATGGGCGAGCGGATGTTGGTACCGGCGTTGTTGACCAGGATGTCGATGCGGCCGAAGGTTCGCTGCGCCAGGGCGACAAACGCATCGACACTGGCGGGGGCGGTTACGTCCAGGACTGTCGGGACGACCTTCCTGCCCGTAGCCGCGGCGATTTCGGTTGCGGCTTGATCGATGTGGTCCTTGTTTCGTGCGCCGATAACCAGGTCGGCCCCCGCTTCGGCCAGCGCGATGGACATTTCCTTGCCCAGCCCGCGCGAACCGCCGGTCATCAGTGCGACCCTTCCGGTCAAGTCAAACAAATCGCTCATGCCTCGTCTCCTGGAACCGCCGGCCCGAGTCTCAGGCGCGTTATGCCCGCCGCCCCACGATGGCGATCTTGAGCTTATCGGCCAGGGCCAACGTGGCCGGCTTGTCCACGATGAGCGTCTTTCCGGCCTCGACGACCAGGCAGGCGCAATGGGCCTTCTTGAGGTTTTGCAGAGTTCCCGGCCCGATGGTCGGAACATCGAACCGCATGTCCTGCTTGGGCCTGGCGACCTTCACCAGGGTCCAGCCGCCCACGCGGCACAAGCGTCCGGCGCGGCGGATCATGGAATCGGTGCCTTCGATACCCTCCACGGCGATGATGTCCCTTTCCTTGACGGCCACCGATTGCCCAATATCCAGTTCCGCACTGGCCCGGGCGATGCGCCAGCCGAATTCCACGTCGCCTTCCAGATCTCCCGAAAGACTCGCGCGGGTCATCAACCCCTCGTCGGCTAGATGTTCCTTGCAGTATTTCACGCTGGAGACCAATTCGATACCCTCTCCGCGTAACTCGTCGGCCACCGCCAGCAGCACGGCGTTGTCGCGGCGGTCCTTGCGGAGCTTAAGATACCACATCCTCGCCGCTCGCCAATCGGGAATGTTCCGCAGGAGCCTCAGGGGCGAGTATATCTCCTTCTTGCGCACGCCGCCAATCATGACGGCCTCATGGACCCCGTGGCCGGCGAAAATAGCCAGCCAGCGTCCGGGGCGCGTGATCACGCCCCAGGCGAAATGATCGGCCAGGTCACGGAGCCTGGTGGAAGCCAACCCGCGCAGTCCCACCACCACCAGCGGCCGAGCGGACTTGACGACTCCCTGGGCCACCAGGAATGGTAGCCTGCCCGAACCGGCGATAAGCCCAACCGGTTGGCTGGCGGGGGCAGTCATTGCCCCTCCTCCCGCCGGTCCGAGGGCGCTGAGTCCTCGGGGAGGCCCAATCGTTTCCGCAATGCCGCCAGTTCCTTGGTGAGTTTTCGCACTGCCGTTCGCAGTTGCGGTAGGCGAGAGAACGCCATCCACGCCCGGCGGGCCTCCGCCAGCGGGACTGCCGGGCTTCCGCCCACCTGCGCCCCGGAGGCCACGTCGCCGGTCACCCCGCTTTGAGCGGCCACCTGCACGCCATCGCCAATGCGGATGTGCCCCACCACGCCGCTTTGGCCGGCGAAGACGCAATAGTTGCCCACGGCCACCGAACCGGCGATACCGGATTGGGCCACCATCAGGCAATGCTTACCCATTTTCGTGCCATGTCCGATGGCCACGAGGTTGGAGAACTTCGTTCCAGCCCCGATCACCGTCGGCCCCATCGTCGCCCGGTCGATGGCACAGCAGGCGCCGATCTCCACGTCGTCTTCCAACTCCACCCACCCGGCCTGGGGAATCTTCTCGTGCCTGCCGGCGTGTGTGGCGTAGCCGAAACCGTCCTGGCCGATCGACGAACCGGCATGAATCGTGACCCGCTCGCCCAGGATCGTCCCGTCGTAGAGTGTTACATTGGGGTAGATCGTGCAGTCCCGGCCTATGCGGCAGTTGGGGCCGATAAACACCCCAGGATAGATCACCGCGCCATCGCCAATCCGGCAATTTGCCGAAACCGTGACGAAGGCTCCAATACGGACGCCTTGACCCAAGGTGGCCGAAGGCGCGATATCGGCTGAGGGGGCGATGCCCTCAAAGGTGGGTTTTCGGAAACCGTGGAAGGCCACCATCGCCTCTCTGAAGGCGAAGTAGGGGTCCTGGCAGCGGATAAGGTTCCGCCCCGGCCCGCTGTAGTCGAGCGAAACGATGACAGCGGCGGCTGCGGTGGACTCCACATGGCGCTCGTAGCGAGCGTTGGCCAGGAAGGTCACCTCCTCCGGACCGGCTGACTCAATCGTGCCGACCCCGCGGATTATCCGGGTACCGTCGCCTTCCAGCCGCCCGCCGAGTTGCCGGGCCAGTTCCGATAATGTCATTTCCACCGTCGCCACCGGCTTATTGCCTCCTGGCTGTGCCCGAAGGTTATTACCGCCGACCAATCCCCGTCAAGGAACTTCATCCAATCTTGACAAGCTCTCTCAACTGTTTGGAGGTTCACAAACAGGGGGTGGCCAATGAACAAGCAGGGGCGGCTGGCGTCAGCCGTCCCTGCTTTTTACGAATCCAGACATTTACCAGCCGAAGGCGTCAGGCCGTTATGGTCTGATCCCCAGGCCGGTGGAAGAGGACATTACAGCGAGTTGAGGTACTCTTCCAGGTTGGTGTAGCCGTCGCTGTCAATGTCGCCGTTGTTGTCGGCGACGTTAGGATTGGTACCGTTGGCGGTTTCCCAGGCATCGGGCATACCGTCACCGTCGGTGTCCGTCGGCGCGCTGCCGGCAGCCAGAGTCGGCCAACCGCCAACGTCGCTTTCGCCATTGATATTGTGGCCGGTCATATTGGTCACGTCGTTAAGTACACGGGTGTCCACTGAGTCGCGACTTGGCTTGGTCGCCCCGACACCGGACATAATGTTGGTGTAGGCCGTGGCGG
>PMBX01000023.1 GCA_003153915.1 Phycisphaerales bacterium | reverse complement strand
GCCGAACTGGAACTGGACAACCTGCTGTTGAACCATCGCCTGGCCGTGGCCCTCAAACAGTGCTACGGTCCCCGCGCCGACAAGGTGCCCGTGGGTCAACTGCTTCTGGAGTTCGCCGCTCGCCTGGAAGCCCAGCCGATTATGGCGGAGGACCTGCCGCCGGGGACCGATCCGGCCACGGTCACGCGGCGCGTGGAGGTCGGCCCGGGCCGGCCAAGCACAGGCGGCAAAGGGGGACGGCGGAATCTGGCCGAGCGTAACGACCTGCCGGTGCTCGAGCATGTCCATGACCTGCCGCAAGACCAGCGGCAGTGTCCGAACTGTCAGGTCGTGCGGGAGAAGATCGGCCAAGAGGTGACCTGGCAATTGGGCTTCCGGCCGGGCTTTTTCTTCCGCCACAAACATATCCAGATCAAGTACGGTTGCCGGAGCTGTGACGCGGCGGGCCATAACCCGCAGATCGTGCTGGCCGAAAAGCCTTCCCAGCCGATTGAGAAGTCCCTGGCGTCGCCGGAACTGCTGGCGCATGTGGCGGTGGCCAAGTTCGCCGACTTTCTGCCGTTGTATCGCCTGGAAGGGGTCTTCGCCCGTGTGGACATCCAGATTGACCGGTCCACCATGTGTCTGTGGATGCGGGACGTGGCCGAGCTGGTGCAACCCCTGTATCGGCTGATGTGTCAGCGGGTGCGGGAAAGCCAAGTCATCGCCACCGACGATACCATCCTGCCCATGCAGGCGCCCGAGAAGAACCTGGCTTCGCGGATATGGATCTACCGGGGCGATGACGCTCACCCCCACAACGTGTTTGACTTTACCCTCAGCCGCCGGCGGGACGGACCGGCCCAGTTCCTGGCGGGTTACAACCAGGTGCTGCTGGCCGATGCCTACGGCGGCTATGAAGGGATCTGCCTGGAGGGGGGCATCATTCAGGCAGGGTGCTGGAGCCATGGCCGGCGCAAAGTAGTCGAGAGCCGCAGTCTTCAGCCGCAGTCTTCAGCCGGCCATCGGCGATGTCGCCCGGGACCTGATCGGGCGGCTGTTTGCCGTGGAACGTCGGGCGGACGAGCAGCACCTTTCGGCCGCCGAGCGGTTGGCCCTGCGGCAAGGGTACAGCGTGCCGGTGGTGGAACAGTTGCAGGACAAGCTGGCGGTCTGGAAGAGCCAGTTGCTGCCCAAGCACCCCCTGGCCCAGGCGCTGGGCTACCTGCAGAACCAGTGGGGGCCGTTGACCGTGTTCACGAAAGACGGGGCGATTCCGCTGCATAACAACCTGGCCGAGCAGCAGATGAAGCGGATCGCGCTCGCGCGTAAGAACTTCTTGATGGTGGGCAATGAACGCGGCGGCCAGACCGCCGCCATCCTTTCCAGCCTCACCAGCACCTGCCAGCGGCATGAGATCAACGCGGAACTGTACCTCACGCAACTCCTGGTGAATCTGCCCGCCACGCCGACCAGCCAGGTTGACCAATGGCTGCCCGACCGCTGGCGCGCCCGTCAGAAAACCCCAGACGCAAAGGACGCGCCCGCCGCCGAACGGCCTGTTCTCCCCACGCCCCTGCAACCGCCGGCAGCAGCGCCGTAGCCGGCACGCGATCCTGCCAGGACGCCAGCCTGATCTAATTCTCAAGGTGTCTGTCAATCTGATCTGCGGGGCCATGCGCGCTCCATGAGGGCACCGCATTATCTCACAAAGCCGCAATACGCCGGTAGGTGGGGTTCATTAAGCGGACACCCCAAATCGCCGGATGACGCACTGTCCCCAATTACTATTTACGAATTGAGACCTTCGAAAAACCCCTTGCGTCAACTATTGAATTATGTTATATTGATAACATGATTTAACGGTTCACGCACGGAGGCTTTATGGAACGCAGCACCACCCCGCCCACCTTCACCGATCTGACCTTGGCTGGCCTGGGCGGCAAACGCGCGGCCCAGTTTTTCGATCGTTGCCAGGAGCTGATCCCCTTCGACAAGCTGGCGAAGGCCGTCGCCAACGTGTTTGTGGAAGATCGCCCCCAGGGCGGGGCGCCCCACTGGCCGGTGGTCCAGATGCTGAAAATCCTCTTTGTGCAGAAGTGCTACGGCCTGTCGGACCCCCAGACCGAGGAGGCGTTGCTGGACCGCATCAGCTTCCGGCGGTTCGTGGGGCTCTCCTTTGACGACAAGACCCCCGATTACAGCACCCTCTGGCTGTTTCGCGAACGCTTGGAGAAGGCCGGCCATGGCTCGACCCTCTTTGACACCACCCTCAAACTCCTGCGGGAACAAGGGGTGGTGCTGGAAACCGGCACGCTCATTGACGCCACCCTGATCGAGGCGCCCTTGGGCGGCAAGCGGGAAGATGGCTCCAGCACCGCCCAGCCCTGTGCCACCCACACCGCCAAGGGCAACCGGGCGTACTTCGGCTATCGGGCGCACATCGCCACTGACCGCCAAGGGATCATCACCGACTACATCTATGATACGGCCTGTGTGTCGGAACACACGCACTTTGACGCGTTGGCGGAGAAAGAGCTGCACATGGTGTTCGCCGACAGTGGGTGCCGCAGCCAGGAGCGGGTGGCCCGGCTGCGGGCACGGGGCGTGCTGGCGGGCCTGTGTCACCGGCGGGTCAGGGGCCAGAAGGAGCTGACACCCCTGCAGCAGCGGTTCAATCGGGCGGTGGCGGGGATTCGGGCGTTTGTGGAACATCCTTTCGCGGCGGTCAAGAAGATGTTGCCACGGCGGGCGCGGTATCGCACCTTGCGGCGCAACGCCCTGGACTTTGGCCTGTGTGCGCTGATTCAGAACTGGAGGAAAGCCATGCCGCGGCTGAATGCCGCGTGAGTAGCGGGGGGATTCCGCGCGCCGGGGTCGGGAAAAGGCCCCGGCGGGACGAAACTTGGGGCCGCAAACGGGCCCAAAACGACGGCAACACCGTCCGTCCGCACGGGAAAATGCCTCGCGTCATCAAAGCGGACGGGGGGAGGGGTTATTCGAGGGTCTCATATCGGAATACGACGGGCATGGCCGGTCACCGCTTCGTTTCCTGCTGGTTGGCGATGGCTTCCTTTTTGCCGCGGTCGGCTTCTTCCAGCACGTCGTCCACCAGGCCGTAGGCTTTGGC
>PMBX01000115.1 GCA_003153915.1 Phycisphaerales bacterium | reverse complement strand
TCATGGTGATGAAGGACTTCGGCGTAACGGCCATCTGTTGCACGCCCAGCTACTTCATTCATCTGATGGAGCGGGCGCGGGAGATGGGCACGGAGATGAAGGACCTTCCGCTGCGAGTGGGGGTCTTCGGCGCCGAGCCTTGGACCCAGGCCATGCGCAGCCGCATCGAAGCCGACAGCGGCATCAAGGCCTACGACATCTACGGGCTCTCTGAGATCATCGGTCCGGGCGTGGCGATCGAATGCCCGCACCAGGACGGCCTGCACATCTTCGAGGACCATTTCTACCCTGAGATCATCGACCCCCAGACGGGGCAGGTGCTGCCCGACGGCAGCGAGGGCGAGCTGGTGCTGACGACGTTGAGCAAGCTGGCCATGCCGATGATCCGCTATCGCACGCGGGACATCACCGCCCTGATCGCCGAGGCCTGCCCCTGCGGCAGGACCATCCGGCGGATGCGGCGCATCAGCCGGCGGAGCGACGACATGTTCATCATCCGGGGCGTCAACGTGTTCCCATCGCAGGTGGAATCGGCACTGCTGTCGGTGGAGGGCACCCTGCCGCACTACCAGATCGTCCTGACCCGCGACAAGGGCCTGGACAAGATAGAGGTGCAGGTGGAAGTGACCGCGGAGTTCTTCAGCGACAAGATTCGCGCCCTGGAGAACCTCCAGGCCAAGCTCGCCAAAGCCCTGGAAAACACCCTGGGCCTGCACGTGGATGTCTCGCTGGTCGAGCCTCGCACCATCCAACGCAGCGAGGGCAAGGCCAAGAGAGTGATCGACAACCGAAAGATGTGATTTTCAAAACCCACGGTTCACACCGCTCCGTTCCGTGGCATGGCCTCCTGCGGCGCGGACAATAAGCGAGCTTTGTGACAACAGAGCCTAAGAGAAAGGGACTACCATGAAACTCAACCAACTATCGGTATTCCTGGAGAACAAGCCTGGGCGATTGAGCAAGCCCTGCCATGCCCTGTCGTCGGCGGGCATCAACATCCTGACCCTCTCGCTGGCAGACACGCACCAGTTCGGCATCCTGCGGCTTATCGTGCGGGACTGGAAGCGCGCCAAGGAGGTTCTGGAGTCCGCCGGATGCATCGTCAATTCCACCGAGGTGGTCGCCATCGAGGTAGCCGACCGGCCCGGCGGGCTGGCGGCGGTCCTGGAGGTTATCGAGCAGGCCAAGGTGAACCTGGAATACATGTACGCCTTCACCTTCCGAAGCCGGGACAAGGCGGTCCTGGTCTTCCGCTTCGAGGACCCCGACGCGGCTATCCGATTGCTCCAGGACAACGGCGTAAACGTCCTCAAGGATGTCGAACTGTTTGACCGCATCGGGCAATAGGCTCGCATCCCAGCCGGGCGGGGCGGCACACAAGAGGCGGTGTGACACATGACCACCCAGTTTCCCTTCGAGAACCGCATCTACGACAAGGCCGAGACGATGTCCCCCGCGCGGCGCCGGGGTCTTCAGCTCAAACGCCTGCGGGATGTCGTCGATCGCGTGGCGGAAGTGCCCTTCTACAAGGAGGCCTTCGCCCGCGCGGGCATTACCCCCGAATCCATCCGGAGCCTCGATGATCTCCGCCGCCTGCCGTTTACGACTAAGGACGATCTGCGCAGACACTACCCGCTGGGCTTCCTTGCCGTGCCGCGCGATAAGATCGCCCGCCTACACGGGTCCAGCGGCACGACGGGCAAGCCCACGTTTGTCGCCTACACGGCAGAGGACTTGTCCACCTGGGCGGACCTCTGCGCCCGCTTCCTGGTCGCCGGCGGACTGCGTAGCGAGCACATGGTGCATATCGCCTTCGGATACGGCCTGTTCACGGGGGGTTTCGGCCTGCATTACGGAGTGGAGCGGGTGGGTGCGGCGGTTGTTCCCGTGGCGTCTGGCAACACGCCGCGCCAGGTGATGCTCATCCGGGATCTGCGCCCCGACGCGCTGGTCTGCACGCCCAGCTACGCACTCAACATCGCCGAGGCCGTCCGAACCGAGGGGATCGGCCCGGGGGAACTATCGCTGAAATTCGCCCACCTCGGCGGGGAACCCTGGACCGAGGACATGCGAATCCAGATCGAGCGTGAGATGGGCCTGCTTGCCTTCAACAACTATGGGCTTAGCGAGGTGATCGGACCGGGCGTCAGCGGGGAGTGCGCGGCGCGGTGCGGCATGCATATCCAGGAGGACCATTTCCTCGTCGAGTGCCTCGACCCCGACACGCTGGAACCGGTGGCGATGGGGCAGCGCGGCGAGCTGGTCTTCACCACGCTGACCCGCCAGGCCATGCCCGTTATCCGCTACCGCACGCGCGACATCGCCGCCTTGGACGAGGCGCCCTGCCCATGCGGCAGGACGGCAGTGCGGATGAGCCGCGTGGTGGGGCGCAGCGACGACATGCTCATCATCCGCGGGGTCAACGTGTTTCCTTCGCAGATCGAGGAGGCCCTGCTGCGCGTGGAGGGCACGGCGCCGCATTACCTTATCGAGGTCGATAGGCCCGGCACGATGGACGAGGTGACCGTCCGCGTGGAAATCCGGGCCGGGGATTTCTCCGACAAGATGTCGCGGCTCCAGGAACTGCACGACCGCATCGACCGCGAGATTCAGTCCATCACAGGCATCCGTGCCAACGTCGAGCTTGTGGAACCCCAGACGCTGGAACGCTCCATGGGCAAGGCCAAACGCGTCATCGACCACCGCCGGGAAAAGGGATTGTTCTAACCGTACGGCGCGGGGCGTAGGGCGGGGCTACTGCCCCGCGGAAATCTTTTTGTCACGGGAAGCGATGGGGTGAGCCAATGCCGAGTTATCGTCGCTGGCATGTTGAGGGAGGCACATATTTCTTCACCTTGGCTACGTATGGCCGCCGCGATTTCCTGCTTTCTCCCCCGGCTCGCAAGGCATTACGCGAGGCGATGGTTCGCGTTCGGTCGATACGCCCATTTGAGCAGATGGCGATTGTGTTGCTGCCAGACCACTTGCATCTATTGTGGCGTCTACCGATGGGCGACAGCAATTTCTCGTCCCGCATCGGGGCGATCAAGCAGAGCTTTACGCGCTTGTGGCTGGCCGGCGGGGGAGAGGAAAGCCCCGCCACCCCCAGCCGCGTCAGGCAGCAATACCGTGGCGTCTGGCAGAAACGTTTCTACGAGCACTGGATCCGCGACTATCGCGATTTCAAGCGGCACTTGGATTACATTCACATCAATCCCGTCAAGCACGGGTTGGCCGCACGGCCTGGGGATTGGCCTTGGTCGAGCTTCCAGAAATACGTTCGTCGTGGGGAGTACGACGAGGATTGGTGTGGCCACGTAGAATTTCCCGGCTGTGACATAGAACCGGATGGGTGGTAGACCGCCGAAAGATTCCGCGGGGCAGTAGCCCCGCCCTACCTTCCGCCGATACGCGAATCAATTCCCGGGGGAAAGAGAATATCCCTCTAGTGGTTGAAGTGTCTGGTGGCGGTGAAGATCATGGCCAGGCCGAGTTNNAGGCTGTCGGGGAAGGGGAAGAAGGCGTCGCTGGCCAGGCAGCAGCCCTTGGTGTCCGCTGCTTTCCCGCCGCCGTATGCGCTGGCGATCTGTCCGGCAAGTCGGGCGGAGTTCACCCGGCTCATCTGGCCGGCGCCTGCGCCCAGGAGGGTGCGGTCCTTGGCCAGGACGATGGCGTTGGATTTGACGTGCTTGCAGACCAGCCAGGCGAATCGCATGTCCTGCATCTGGCCGGGGGAGGGTTTTTGTTTGGTGACGACCTTCCAGTCGGCCTCGTTTAGGCCCAGCAGGTCACGGTCCTGAACGAGTATCCCGCCGACGACGTACTTGAGGTACTTTTCCTTGTTTCGCTTGCCCGTCAGCGGGCCGACTTCCAGCAGGCGGACTTCCCGGCCCCAGCCCTCGCGCGCACGGATGGTCTCCATCGCCGCTGTCTCGAAGGCAGGGGCGATGATGATCTCGGCGAAGAAGCCGGCGGCCCCGGCGGACTTGCCCCATCGCTTGTAGGATTCCACGATCGCCGCGGCCAGCTCCGCCGTCACGGGGCGGTTGACGGCGATGATGCCTCCCATTGCCGCGTTTACGTCGCCGAAGTACGCCTTGCGGTATGCCTCGACGAGGTTGCTATCCACAGCGCAACCGGCGGGGTTGGCGTGCTTGATGATGGCGACGGCGGGGTCGTCGAATTCCTTGACCAGTTCCAGCGCGCCGTTNNGCGCGGGCGACGCACGGTTCGGATGCGTCGGGGCCGACGTAGAATGCGGCCCGCTGGTGGGGGTTCTCGCCGTAGCGAAGTTCGCCGGCCTTGGCGTAGCTGAAGCTGATGCGCTCGGGGAATTCCTCGCCGTTTTGCCCGGCAAGGTAGGAGGCGATGGCCGTGTCGTAGCCGGCGGTGAGTGCGAAGGCCTGGCGGGCCAGCTTGCGGCGCAGCTCCAGGCTGACACATCCGCCGTTGGCCTTCATCTCGCCCAGGACGAGGGGGTACTGCGAGGCGTTGGTGACGACGGTGACGAACTTGTGGTTCTTTGCCGCGGCGCGGACCATCGCCGGGCCGCCGATGTCGATCATCTCGACGGCTTCGGCGGGCGTGCAGCCGGGCTTGGCGATGGCCTGCTCGAAGGGATACAGCCCCACGCAGACCAGGTCCACCGGTTCGATGCCGTACTTGGCCATATCCGCCTGGTGGGCTGGATCGTCCCGCAGCGCCAGGATTCCACCGTGGACCTTGGGGTGCAGCGTGACGACGCGGTGGCCCAGCATCTCCGGGAAACCGGTCCATTCCTGCACGTAACGGACCTTCACGCCGGCAGCTTCGATGGCCTTGGCCGTCCCGCCCGATGAGATGATCTCCACGCCCGATTCCGCCAGGGCTTTGGCAAACTCGACGATACCGGCCTTGTCGAAGACGCTTATCAACGCTCGCTTGATGGGTGTTCCGTCCATGGCGATTCTCTCCTTGTGGTGGGGATGCGCGGTCAATTCTATGGTTGCTGGAACATATCGGGGGTCAGGTAGCCGGCGTTTGCGAGGCGGATGCAAACGATCCGTCCCTTGCGCGTGGCGGCGTAGATGGCTGGGACGGTGGTGTTGGGCAGGAACCGGTCCAGTCCGGTCATGGGCAGGATGGCGGAGGCCTTTCCCGTCATCTCGTCGAGGACGCGAAGGTTGTTATCGGCGTCCAGCAGGTATACCCGGTCGGTCCGGTATCGCATGGCGGCCAGGACCAACCGGCCCAACGGCAGGGACCATCGTTTGGCGCCCTTGGCGACATCGATAGCATAGAAGCTGTCTTGCCGGGCCAGCAGGAAGATGGAGTTGTCTGCCACCTGCACGTCATCCTGCAAGGGTTGCTGGCAGACGAAGGGTTCCCACAGGGGCCTTCCATTGATGGGATTATAGGCGTAGAGACGGTTGTCCTGGCAGGGAACGAAGCAGCCGCGACTGTCGACATGGATGCCGGCAGACACCGCCCCGTGCATCGGCAGGCTGTCGAGGTCCTGGCTGGACCAGACGGGCACGGCTTCGTGGCCGGCCCTGACGGCATACAGGACGTTGTCTTCCCCGGCGACGTAGAGGATTCCGTCATGGTAGACCGGCGCGGAACTGAGGAAGCCCCCGGTGGGCCTGCCCCATTCCTGCAATCCGGTGGAGAAGTTCACGCCGTAATACCAGCCGCGGGAAGACGCCAGGAAATAATGCTCGGCCTGGCCCGCATCGGCGGTGGCGCCAATCGCTCCTGAAGTGGAAGCCGGGAAGTCCAAGGGAATCCGTGCCACCGTCAGGCCGGTGGAACGGTCCAGGACCAGGATTTCACTGAGGGTGTTGACGATGACGGCATCGAATCGACCGGCTGGAGCGGCCTGGTCCTGGTCGATTAGAAGCCTCAACCGCGGCGGGATCAGGACCTTGTCCGCATGAACGGGGGCGAAGACTTTCTGCCTGGGGGAGGCCAGGTCCTGGCTCCACAACCAGATTCCCCGCGCGGCATCCAAGGCCAGCAGCCGGTTGTGGTCGGTCAGGCAGTAAAGCCTGTCGCCAACCAGGTTCATCCGGCTGATCTGCTCACCGCGCTCCAACTGGCATCGAACGTGCCAATAGTATTGCAGGTCGGCCTTGGCGAGCGTTTCCGGTGGGACAAGCCCTGCGTATTCTCCACCCGGCAGCGCGCAACCCACGGACGACAAGACCACCGCGACCACCAATACCGCTATCGTCCAACGCATTGGCAACTCCTCAATGCCGCCTCGGCTTCCGCCCGCCGGGACCGCCCATGACGGCCGTTGGACAGGCGTCGCGAAGGGGCAACCTCTGCTTTGACCGGGGGATAGACCGTTTACAGGGGCATCTTTACATAATCGCACAAGTCGATGTCCCAGGCCCGCTCGACTTCCCGTAACCGCTCGATCCGTTCCAGGTCGTCGGCGATACGGTGGGCAAGTTTGAAGATGTAAGGCCGCCCTTCCAGCCTGGCCTTCAGGTCGGTCTCCATCTCGTCCCAACTGCCTTCGTACAGTTCGCGCTTCAGCACGACCAGCATGCGCTGCTCGGTGGTCATGCCTTCGACGAACCGTCGCACCTTGTCCTCTAAATTCGCCCGGGCGGAACTCATCTGGCGGCTCCCATGTCCCGGTTTTCGCGCCCACGGCGCGTAATCCTTGTTGACGCCGACGCGGTTACTCTATCCGCTCCCGAAGGCCCTTTGCAACCCTATTAGGCCCGCGACATTGTGCAGACAAGGAGCTTCCCGCCCGCGGCGGGATGACATTGAGGGCGGATAAGCGGTTGGAGGTTACCCCAGCGAGACGATTCCCTTGCGAAGGGCGAACTTAACCAGTCCGGTCTGGTCGTGGATGTCGAGTTTTCGCATAAGGCGGCAGCGGTGCGTATCCACCGTCTTGACCGCCAGGCCCAGTTCCCCGGCGATCCGCCGGCTGGTCTTGCCCTCGGCGATCAATTGCATCACCTGGCGTTCGCGGGTGGTAAGGCGGCTGTAGGGGTCGACCCTGTGGGCGGATAGGCGGTGGATAACGTTCTTGGAGACGCCCTGTCCCATGTAGACTTCCCCACGGGCCACAACGGCGAGGGCCTCCAGGAGTTGCTCGGCGGCGGCTTCTTTTAGCAGGTATCCCGAAGCCCCTTCCTCCAGCGCGCGGGCGACGAACTCCTCGTCGTCGTGGATGGTCAGGATCAGGATGGCTGGGCCTTTGGCCTTGCGGTTGATCTCCCGGCAGAGGTCCAAGCCGTTCAACCCGGGCATGGTGATGTCCAGAACAACCACATCGGGCTTGGTTTGCCGGACTTTTTCCAACACTTCCAAGCCATCGCCGCATTGTCCGACGACCTTGAAGAGGGGGTTGCTGGATACCAGCGCGGCAAGACCTTCCCTTACCATGGCGTGATCGTCAGCCAAGAAAACCGTTGTTGCCCCTTCCAACATATTTTACGACCCCTGGGGCCATACGGCCCGGCCTGAGACTGATTTACCGCTTGCCTAAAGTTATTGGATGACTAACCAGGGGACATGTTACGAGGTGGCGGCTTGTTATAGCAAGCAGAAACCGGCGGAAAAATGGGCCGTGGAGGGAGAATATCGCTCGCGGCGTTCCGCGCGACTGGAGGGCGACGGCGACTCACTGCCCTTCGGCCGCGGCGAGTGATAAAATGGATTCGGTAGTTCGACGATCCGTGGGCATGGAATTTACTCTTGGCGTGAAGGGAAACACATATGGTCCGTCCGTCCACAAACCGCCGTGGTCCACGTTCCGTCAGGCCGACAGGGAAACGCCCGCCGGAGATTCGCCGGCTACGCGAGGAATTGGCCAAGGTCCGGAAGGCGTTACGGGAATCCCAAAAGAGTCGCCACCAGCTCTTTGCCGCCAGCCAAAGCGTCAAGGTTCTCCTGGACCGCAAATTCAGGATTCTGGACGTCAACGCCGCTCTGCGGAAGGGCCTGGGATACCCCAAGGGGCAACTGCTGGGACGAGTCGCGCTGGAGTTTGTGGCCGTGAAGAACAAAACCCAGGCGATCAAAGTCCTGAAGCGAGTTATCAATGGAGGGGATGCCCGGGAATTCGTGGTAAACCTCTTGGGCAGGAACGGGACTCGGGCCGTTCTGTTTGCCCCCGGGGTGGTTTCCGTTGTCAGCCAGGAGGGCCAAAAGGGCTACCTTCTGAGCGGCATCGACATTACCGAGAGACAACGCACCGAAAAGGCCCTTCGCCAGAGCGAGGAGCGGTTGCGGCTGNNGGCTGATCCTGGAACACAGCACTGACGGCATCAACATCATGGAATTGGATCCCAAGACGGGCAAACGCCGCCTTGTGTTGTGCAACGGCCGCTTCGTGGAGATGGCTGGGCGCAGCCGCGAGGAGTTGATGGCGGCCAAGGATATCAACGTGTTCTCCCATCGCCCAGTCACCGATATCGGCATGCCTCACCATGAATACGTACGGGCCATGATGAAGGCCAAATCGTTCCAGGGCACGGGTTCCTGGAAACGTCCCGACGGCAGGGAGAACTACATCGANNGCATTGCGCGCGGCTAACCGGTTGTTGACCACCGCCCGCGAGGAGGAGCGGAGGCGCCTGGCGAGGGAATTGCACGATTCGGTCAACCAGGGGCTTGTGGGGTTGCAACTTGCCATTCAGGCCGCCATGGGTGCCGTCAGCGACTGCGAGGAAACCGATCAGATGGACCGGCTGGTGGGGGCGTCGGGCAAGTGTGGCGAATTGATTCGCGAGGTTCGCCATATCTGTCACGGGTTGTATCCTCCCACACTGGAATCGCTGGGTCTGGCGGCCTCCATGCGCCAGTTGGCCGGCCACTGCCGTGATGCCGGTGTGGAGGCATCGATGGATTTGGGCAGTGGGCTTGCACACGGACGTTTGAGTGACGANNGTGGAAATCGCCTTTTTCCGTATCGCCCAGGAGGCGATCAACAATTCGCTTCGTCACGGTAGGGCGAGCCATATCCAACTGCAACTGGACTATGCCCGCGGGCAGGCCCTGTTGCGCATCGTTGACGACGGCGTGGGATTCGACGCCACTGCCGGCAAATCACACGGCCTGGGCATCAATTCGATGATGGAACGCGCCAAGGCCGTCGGAGGAGGAATCTCGATAGAATCCCGCCCGGGACGGACCTGCATCGAG
>PMBX01000259.1 GCA_003153915.1 Phycisphaerales bacterium | reverse complement strand
CGGCTGGCGGGAACGAGGCAAAGTCTTCGAGGCGAAGCGGCCCGCGCCGCCGCCGAAGCCGGCGGGGTCCCGCGTTACGGCGCGGCCACCTACGGCAGCGGCGTCCGGTATGCCAGTGCCGCCGACACCACCGCCCACGTGCCGATGGCCCTGCCCAGCGCCGCCGAGGTGGGCGCGCTGCTGACAGAATTCGTCACCCGGCACAACGAAGTCCAACAGGCCGAAGTCACCACCGACCGGGAACAGGAAGAACTGCGGGCGTTGTACGCGGCGGCGCAGGCGCTCGCGGTGGACATTTGCGATACGGTCGAGTTCTATTACCGGAAAGACCCCGACGCTGCCAGCCGCCGGGCCAAGTGCGAGGAATGGGGCGTCGTCTACGTCTACGAAGACGCGCCGCCCCCGCCGCCGGTGACCCCGCCGGTCACGCCGACACCACCGACGCCGCCGACACCGTAACGAACTCAGCGACCGCCGGGCCTACCACCTGGAGGACGGGTGCCGGGCGGGGGCCGATATGGAGGGGGCATGGGTGGCGGTGGAGGCGGGTAGCCGCCCCAGTAGCAACCGCCGTAATTCCAGTCACAGTGGCCCCACATGGCCGCGCCAAACGCGATGCCGACACCGAAGCTAACGAACGATGCTACCGCCTCATCCGAATCATCGTCCACATAGACCACCGACGGGTTGTACGACGGCACATAGACGACCTGCTGGCTCGCGGGTTGCACCTGGATGACTGTGTTGGTGACATAGATGACCTGGCCTTCATAGGTTCGCTGAACGATTTCGTTGGTGGTGGTGACCACTTGCTGGGCAGTGGTCTTGAGCTTGCCATTGGCCTGGGCTTTGCCCCGCAGTTTCAGGAGGGCGTCCATGAGGTCCGTCGGCTGATTGAGGAAGGCCTGGCCGAGTTTCGCCGTCCACGCCAAGTCCGCGTCCATTTTGGCGACCACATCCGGGAATTTCGCGACGGCTTTAACTTTGTCGTCCCAAGGCTGCTGATCGAGCTTGGGAATATTATTGGTGTCTTTGACGAAGCGCGCGGCCTGGACAATTTCGACTGGAAATACCGAAGCCGGCAGCACCACAGCCAGAAGCGGGTCGGGGTAGAGGGCAATGGGGGCCACGAGCTTCTCCAGTTCGGCGGCGCTGAGTTGAGCCGGGCCGGACGGCGGGGGCGCGGGATTTGCGGGCGGCACCGCAGCGGGGGCTGGTTTAGCTGTGGCCGCCGTTTTGGCAGCGGGCGATGTCGTTGCGGGCGTTGCCGCTGGTGTCGGCGCCACGTACGAAGGTGGCGGAGGTTGAGTGCCGGCGCCGACTCCGGCCCAAGCCAACAAAGCCAATAGGGAGAGAGGTTTCATAGTTTCGTTTTAGAGCCGGAGGTCAACGAATCATCTTGATGATGCCGACATTGCTTGTCCGGCCGCAAATTGTTTCTGAAATGCCCTGACAGCCTGCTCCAGATTAAAGTACATCTGTTCGCGGACAAACCTATTTCCTGTGCGCAGAGATGGGATGGTGGCTCGGTTGTTGGCATCAACTCAGAGGTTCAAGGTTACCGCCAGGACGACGGTGGGATCGGTCCATCCCCAATTGAAAACGTAGGTGGTGAAGTCGATCTTTTTGTAAGTGACCCCGACGAGGAACCCGCGCTGGATGTCGAGATCAGACTTGTAGGCTTTGGTCCGCTGCGCTGCCAGGCCGAAGCGGAGCCAATGGAGGGGCGAGTAAGTTAATTCTGACCAGGTGTAAAAGAAATTCCCGGACGAATCGCCCAGATCAAAGACGTACTCATTCTGGCTGGAGAGAGAGAAGCGTTTGTAACTCAACGACAGATTCCAGCCCGGGGCGACGCCGGTGAGATCCCCGAACACGCCGCCGATCTGCGGAGTGAAGTCGAACACGAGGTTCGTGCCGGTGCTGAAGTTGTACCCGACCCACAATGAGCCCGTCTCGAGCGCCTCGTAGTTATAGCGGGCCTCGAGGTGGAGCCAGTTACGATCCGCTGAGAAATTGGGATTGATGTAATCGCGGGAGTGCGGAACGAGAAAGCCATAGGCGGAGGCGGCAAAAGACCAGAGCTTCTCGGATTCTGCGGGCGGGGATTCCGGCGGACTGTTGGTGGGCTGCCCCGCGGCGCCGCCGGGGAGCACCAGCGCCGTCAAGATCGACCCCAGGAACAGCACTGTTTGCGTACCAGCCCGGAGCGCGGACATTCCTGTCCGCAGCGTGCTCCGAGCGACGGTGGGGTTGGAGTGTGTCACCGACCCGGCTGGCGTTCGCACGTTGCTGCGGACAAGAATGTCCGCGCTCCGGCAGCAGTGCCGAAATGCGACCAAGCCGCGGCTCATGGCAAATCGCTCGCTTTCCCCTCGCCGATGCCCAGTCCCTGCCGATCGGGTACGGCGGCTTCTTGTTTTTCTTCGGCATCGGCGAATGTGCGGCCAATGGTGACGTGGAGTCGTCGTTCCCAGTGGCGCAGCGCCTCGTGGCGTTCGGCGGGCAACACCGTCAGTAGATCTCCAATCAGCGCCTTCATGCGGCGCATGACTTGCACACTGCTGGCCCCGCAATACCGAATCTCATCCAGAGCCAGCCGCAGGAAATCGTCCCAATCCGGCGAAGGGATGGTCAATCGAATGGAGCCTTGATTGTCGCGGCAACTGCCCACGTCCAGGCAGCGGCTACCGAGACGAAGCAGCAGGTCTTCGATTTGGTCCAACGCCTGAACGGCGGTGGTGGGATCGTTAATGGCCGGCGAGAGGGCTTTGATGGCGATGTCAACCAAGAGCCGCAGGGCGAATTTGGGATCCTGCTCGAACGTGCGTTCATCGCCGATTTCGATCGCGCTTTTCAGAGCTTCTTCATCCACAACTTGTCCGGAGCCACAGACCCGGGCCAGGGGCATTCGCTCCAGCAGAGTGTCGCCCACGGCGGCGGCGATTTCGATGACCGCACCGGCCTGCGTCGCGAGATTCACCAGCGCGTCTGAATCGATCGCCTGGATTACTTGGGGCCGGCCGGCATGGGTCAACGTCTGCGTGACTCTCCTTTGGTAATCTGCGGCCGTTTTGGCCGTAGGCGAGACCACCGCGGTGGCGGGATACAATTCATCAATCGCTTTCCGTCCCCGCGCGCCGATGAAGATTAGCATCCGGTTGACCTGCAGCAGACCAACGCGTTCGATGAGAGCGATGAACATGGCCATGCTGGCCAGGAGCAGGGCGAACACCAACCAACCACTGATGAACGGGACCTTGCCGGACGCGTCGCGATCCACCCACGCCAGCGCCATGAGCGCATATAGAAAGGTCGAAATGAACACCCCCAAGGCGTGCGATACCACCGGGTCCCGCGCGACCCAAAGCACCAGGCGCGGCGAATAAGCGGTGGCGCTGAATTGAACCATGACAAACGCGAGCGAGAAGACGATGCCTGTCAAAGCGATCATGCCCGAGGCGATGGCAGAACAGACGTTCATGGCCGCCGCCGCGCTCAGGGTCGAGACAGACCCCGGAAGAAAATAGTGCTCCACGCGCGGGAGGCTCATCCCAACGACAAGGGTCGCGAGGGCGTAAACCAGCGGGGTGGTCCAACCACTCAATCGGAGGCTTTGCTGTTGCGGCGTTTTGATGGGGAAAATCTCCTGCTCTGGCCCCGCGCCAGCTCCCTGCGACTTGGAACAGATGGATGAGGCTGTGCCCGAGAGAAAAGACCTCAGCGTCCCAGGCGACTATCGGCGACGGTCCACGGATGACCCCACCTCCCAGCGAACCTCTGAACCTCAACCCGCCCGCAACCCCGGCCAAGGACGCGGTGTCCCTGGCCAGGGCAGAGATAACAACGAGCAGCAGGCTACTTCGCCGGCGGAGCCTTGGCGGACTGCGCTTTTGCGGGTGTGATGGTCGCGGCGACCGTATTTAACTCCGCCACCAGCGAATCCACCAGCTTCTGCACTTCCAGCCCCTCGTTCTGGGTCTTGGTGAAGAGAGGCTTGGCGGCATCCACCCCGGCGACCGTGAGGTCGTTGCTCAGGTACTTCTGCAGGTCCTTCAGGTCCGACATCCACGGATCGAACTGCGCCTTGAGCGGCTCCGCCACCTGCTTGATGCTGTCAAAGGTCGCCTGCAATTTCGCCTTGCGCTGCGCCGCCAGATTTCGGATATCCGGGTTCTTCACCTCGGCCAGTTGTTTTTCCCACTGCGCGAAGTACGCCTTGCCTTGGTCCTTCATTTCCTGGCCGCGCTTCCGCGCTTTGCTGGCGGCGGAATCCAGGTTGGCCACCTGCCGTGAGTATTGCTCGAAGGCCTTGCGCGGGTCGGTGGTGGCCGACACCGCGACCTGGTCGAGGGATTTCATGGTCTCGTTAATGGCCTTCTGACCGTTGACGATCGCTTCCCGGAAGTCGGCGATGCCTTCGCCGGTCTTGTCGGCCTGCTTGTAGCCGGACGTGGTGCCGCAACCGGAGAACGCGGCCACGGCGGTGATGCTGAGGAGGTTTAGGATGATGTATTTGGTCTTCATATGTGTTTGTTTTGTTTGCTGTATTGTCCCCGGCGCCGGTCGATTCAGTCAGCGCCGGGCAAATTCTGCGTTAGCAAGTGGCCAGGGGCAAATGGCGCGTGGTGGGTGCGGAGTCATTGGTAATCAGCAATCAGTAATCAGACGGTTTGAATCACTTTGCCGATAGCCGTCAGCAGTTGTGATTCGTTCAGCGGTTTGAGCAGGTAGTCCACGCAGCCCAGCGCCCGCACCCGTTCGGCGT
>PMBX01000173.1:2221-7570 GCA_003153915.1 Phycisphaerales bacterium | reverse complement strand
ACTCGCCGTAGAACTTGTTCTCGCCGTTGGACGGATCGCGCGTGAAGGCCACGCCCGTGCCGCTGTCGTCGCCCATGTTTCCAAAGACCATCGTCTGAATGTTGACGCCCGTGCCCACCAGTCCGCGAATGTCGTTGAGCTGGCGGTATTTAATCGCGCGGGGGTTGTTCCAACTGCCGAACACCGCGTTGATGCTGTCGCGCAACTGCTGGCGGGCGTCCTGGGGGAAGGCCTTACCGGCGTGCTCGTAGGCCTTGCGGTATTCGGCGACGACTTCCTTAAGCCCCTCGACGTTCAGGTCCGTGTCCAGCTTGGCGCCTCGACGGTCCTTGACGGCATGGAGGGCTTGCTCGAAATGGGCGTGCTCGATGCCCAGCACCACGTCGCCGAACATCTGAATGAAGCGGCGGTAGGCGTCCCAGGCGAATCGTTCGTTGCCGGTCAGTTTGATGAGGGCCTGTAGGGTCTCGTCGTTGAGGCCCAGGTTCAACACGGTGTCCATCATCCCGGGCATCGAGACAGCCGCACCGCTGCGGACGGAAACCAGCAGCGGGTCGGCCCCGTGCCCGAAGGTCTTGCCCGTTGTGGCCTCTAGCTTGGCGATGGCCTGTTCGATCTGGTCTTCCAGCCCCGCCGGCCATTTCTTGTTGTTCTTGTAGTACAGGTCGCATACCTCGGTGGTGATGGTGAAGCCCGGGGGCACGGGCAGGCCCGCGGCGGTCATATCCGCCAGACCGGAGCCTTTGCCCCCCAGGATGAGCTTGCGGCCTTTCTCATCACGAGCGACGGACATCCCCTCGGCCTTTGCGTTGCCGAAAAAGTACACAAACTTGGTTTTCTTGCTGGCCATCGAATCGGTCTCCTGGGTTAGCCGGTAGTCCTGATTTCCCGCGGCGGGCCGGGCCGGTGAGGGTAACACCTCGGATCGTTGCGGCGGGCCGTATGCGGGGTCGAAACCGCCCCATCTTTCTTGTCATGGGGCCAAACGAGGCAGGAAGTCTAGGCCGTCAGCAGGACGGTGTCAACGGTTTTCGACCCAGCCGCTTGACGAAGCAGCAATACGGCGCGTACCATGCCCATCTGCTGCCGGCCAGTGGGGGGCAGCTCAAGGCTGGCTGGTGTGTTCCAACCCTTGTCAGGACAAAGACATGAACCTCGTCACCGGAGCGACCGGACTGCTGGGCAGCCACATTGTCGAGAAACTCACAGCCGCGGGCCAACCGGCCCGGGCTTTGGTACGGCCTGGCAGCGACGGCAGCCTGCTGGCGTCCTGGGGAACCCAGATCGCCCCCGGCGATGTGACCGATCCGGCCAGCCTGCAAGAGGCGTTCAAGGGCGTCCGAACGGTCTACCATGCAGCCGCACAGGTCGGCGACTGGGGCCATTGGGACCGATTCGTCGCCGTGACGATCCAGGGAACAGCCAACATGCTGGAGGCCGCCCGGCGGGCGGGAGTGAAGCGGTTCCTGCACATCAGCAGCATCTCCACCTACGGACACCCCGACGGGGACGGACTGGTGCTGGACGAAACCGCCCCCCTGGGCGTTGGACTGTACAAGTGGAGCTATTACAGCCGGGCCAAGGTGGAGGCGGAGAAGCTCGTCCGCGCCGCACACCAGCGCGGCGAGGTGCCCATGACCGTCGTCAAGCCCAGTTGGCTCTATGGCCCGCGCGATAGGGCCTCCATGCCACGACTCATCCGGGCCATCCGCGCCGGCAAGGCCAAACTCGTCGGGCAGGGGACAAACCGCCTCAACCTCACCCACGCCGCCAACGAGGCCGAAGGTTGCATCCTGGCGGCGTGCAATGAGAAGGCCCTGGGAGAGACCTACAATCTCTCAAACGACGGCGTCATCACGCAGGCGGAATACCTCAACAAGATCGCCGAGTGCATTGGCGCCAAACCCGTGACGGGCAAGATCCCCTATCGCCTGGCCTATGCGGCGGCATTTGGGATGGAACTGTTCGGCCATGCCCTGGACAGGACCAAACCCCCCCTGGTCACACGCTACGCAGTCTGGCTGATGGGGCGGAAGTGCTTTTTCTCCTGCGAAAAGGCCAGGCGGGAACTAAACTGGCAGCCGACGATTGGATACGACGAGGGCATCCGCCAGGCCGTCCGGTGGTGCCTGGACAACGGCGTGTAACCGGGAAGCCTCTTTAGGCGCAATAGGCACAATGGGATTGACATCGGCCGATACAACCGGCCGATATGGCCACGACAGGCGCGCCGCAGACCTTTGTGCGAGGCTGCGCAATTACGGCGGAACTTCGGGTCGGGAGTTTCGACCGGACATTGCTGGCACGCCTGTTTTTTTCCCGTATCTGCCCGCTCGCGCTCCAGTTTCTGTTACTGGAGCGATATGGCCACTTCCCGCAACAACCGATCCATGTCCAGAGGCTTGTTCAGGCACGCCCTGGCGCCGCATTCCAGGATGGTTTTTTCCGCTTCCGCCGAGGGATACGCCGTCATGGCCAGCACCTCGGCATGTTTGGTGGCTTCCTGGCTTTTGATCAGCCGGCAGACCTCAAAACCATCCATCCCCGGCATCCGCAGGTCCAGGATAACCACGTCAGGCCGGTGCGTGGCAACCATGCTGCCGGCATGGAACCCGTCATTGGCTTCCAGCACCTCGTAGTCTGGATGCGCCTTCTTGACGGCATGGGCGATCACCTTGGTAATCGCCGGCTCGTCATCCACCACCAACACGCGCACCGGCTGGGTCTCCAGGCCGGCGGGGATGGGTATCTTGTGCTCCCGAAGGAACCGTAGCAGGTCCTCGACGGCGACCCTTCGATGGCCACCTGGCGTGCGATGCGCCTTGAGCAGTTTCTGGTCTATCCAGTTGGCGATCGATCCGGGATCGACGTGGAGCTTCTCTGCTATGGCGAAAGTTGACAAATTCTTAGCCATAGGCGGTACTCCCGGTCTGCCCCGCAGTTGGCATCCTCCGCGGGCGGATCCATGCCTACCGGAATTATTATCGGCGCGTGTAAGGCAACCGTGTTAGAAAATCGCGCCGTTTCAATTTTTTCTCGTTTTGGTTCCTCCATGTCCAAGGACCCAGGTATTGCCTTCGCTTGTCGCGGGGCAATGGAATTGACAGCATCCGGGTTGTTGGCGTACCCTCCCTGACATCCTTGACGAGAGTATCAGGAGCAGGAAATGTCACAAGTCCCGGTTGCCTTGGTCACCGGCGGAGCCAGGGGCATCGGCGCCGCCATAGCCATTGAGCTGGCCCGCAACGGCTTGGATGTCGTCGTCTTCGACGTCGCCGACGGCAGCGCCACCGTCGCGGCGATTGAATCCACCGGGAGGCGCGGGCTGTCCATCGCTGGCGACGTTACTTCCGCCGCCGACCGGGCGGCGCTGCTGGCCAGGATCGAGCAAGCGTTCGGCCGGCTGGACGTGCTGGTCAATAACGCCGGCGTGGCCCCCAAGGTCCGCGCCGACATCCTGGAGGCCGGCGAGGAAAGCTTCGACCGCGTAATGGGCATCAATCTTAAAGGCCCCTACTTCCTCACGCAGGCGGCGGCCAATTGGATGATCCGCCAGCGCAAGACCCGCGGCGGGGACTGGATGTGCATCGTCAATATCTCCTCGATGAGCGCTTACACCGCCAGCGTCTCGCGGGGGGAATATTGCTTGTCCAAGGCGGGCGTGTCGATGGCCACCAAGCTGTGGGCGGCACGGCTTGCGGAATTCGGCATCGGCGTCTATGAGATTCGCCCGGGCATCATCGCCACGGACATGACCGCGGCGGTCAAGGACAAATACGACAAGATGATCGCCGAAGGCCTGACCCCCATTCGTCGCTGGGGCCAGCCGGCTGACATCGCCCGGGCCGTCGCCTCCGTCGCGCGAGGCGACATGAAGTTCTCCACCGCCCAGGTCATCGACGTGGACGGCGGATTCCACCTGAGAACCCTTTGAGAACGTGTATGAAAACTACACGTGTCGCGACGGGGCGGGTTGTGGCGCAGGCCAAGGCCGAAATCCCACGCCTGCAACCGATCCGTTTTGGCCGTAATTTGACTTCGCGTAGTTTTGATATACGTTCTCACGGCCCGGGTGAACCATTTCGGCGGCATATAGGGTTTGTGGATGGAAATTCTTCCGGCCATCGACTTGCGTGACGGAAAGGTCGTGCGGCTGATTCAGGGCGACTACGCCCGCCAGACGACCTACTGCGACGACCCCGTGGCGGTGGCCGAGACGTTCGTCGCCTGCGGGGCGCGGTGGATTCACATGGTGGACCTGGACGCCGCGCGGAGCGGTCGGCCCGTCAACCAGGCCGTGGTGGCGGAGGTCTGCCGGACGGTGGCGGCAAGGGTCCAACTCGGCGGCGGCGCCAGGACAACCCATGCCGTCGAGGCAATGCTCGCCTGCGGCGCCGAGCGGGTGGTGGTCGGCTCGGCTGCCCTGGCGGACTGGAAATGGTTCGAGAAGCTCGTGGGCAGGACGGAGCTGGCCGGCAGGATCGTCCTGGGACTGGACGCCCGTGGGGGCAAGCTGGCCGTGCGGGGCTGGAGGGAGCAGCTCCAGGCCACTGCCGTCGATGTGGCGGGCAAGACCGCCGGCTGGCCGTTGGGCGCCATCGTCTATACGGATATCGCCCGCGACGGTACGCTGGAGGGCGTCAACGTGGAGGCAACCGCAGGAATAATCGCGGCCACCGACGTGCCTGTCATCGCCTCCGGTGGGGTGGGCGGCCTGGCTGACCTTGCCGCCTGCAAGAAGATCGGATGCGCCGGTGCGATCATCGGGCGGGCGTACTACGAAGGAAAGATTGACCTGGCCGAGGCGTTCCGCCAGGCGGGCGATTCCCAGGACCGCCCCGAATAAAGCCGGCAAGGAATTTTCAGTTTGTCCGGGCCTTTAACCGATAAAAAAGGTGTTGAAAAGCCCGTGGATCGCTTCTAATATATATTGAAAGTGTGGCGGTGAGGGGCGCACACGACTCTGCTTAGCCCGCAATTGTCCGCGGCTCTCAGCAAAGGTAACGACGGGATTTGGCATTCTGACAAGGAAGGGCCCCAAATGGACGAGGTCACGACGGCAACAACAGATCAGACCAACGTTACGGTCGGTAACGGTGTGCTGGAGATCACCGACAAGGGATACGGTTTTCTCCGCCAGGCAAAGAACGTCTATCGCGCCACGCCAGGCGATGTCTTCGTAGGCAAGGATTTTGTTCGCCACCACGGGTTGAGGACGGGGCTGTTCATCGAGGGAAGGGTTCTGCCCCCCACAAAGCGCAAGGGCGGCCCGAAGCTTGAGGACATCAGCTCGATCAACGGGCGGCCCGCGGAGGAATACACCGACATCATCCCGTTCAACGAGATGAC
>PMBX01000173.1:0-2195 GCA_003153915.1 Phycisphaerales bacterium | reverse complement strand
GAAGTCACCGACTTCCGCCGCAAGTGTACCGCAGCCGAAGTGGTGGCCTCCAACAACGACCAGGAGGTCTCCAGCCACATTCGCGTCACGGAGTTCACCATCGAGCGGGCCAAGCGGATGGCTGAGTTCGGCCAGGACGTGGTGATCCTGCTGGACAGCCTTACCCGCCTGGGCCGCGCCTACAACCGTTACGTCGAGGGCAGCGGAAGGACGATGAGCGGCGGCGTGGACATCCGCGCGCTGGAAATACCCAAGCGGCAGTTCGGCGCGGCCCGAAAAGTCGAAAACGGCGGAAGCCTGACCATCCTGGCCACCGCCCTGGTCGAGACCGGCAGCCGCATGGACGATTTGATCTTCGAGGAGTTCAAGGGCACCGGTAACATGGAACTTCAACTCGACCGCAAGCTGGCCGAGCGCCGCACCTGGCCGGCGGTTTCCATACCTCAAACCGGCACGAGAAAAGAAGAACTGCTGGTGGACCCCTGGAAGCTGCCCAAACTGCACATGCTGCGGCGGTTCCTCAGTTCCCTCAACGTCGATGAGGAAATGCCGATGCTGCTCAAGACCCTTGAGAAATTCAAGAGCAACGACGACTTCCTGCGGCATCTGGACGTGCGGATGTAGCCCAAGGACGTTGGGGATTGTTGGAAACCTTCCGGGCCGGCCGAGGCGACCGGCTCGGTTTATTTCTCAGGTTTGCGGTTTGCCCGGCCATCCCAGCAAGAAAAACCCCAAGAATCTACGCCATCTACGGGCAAATACAGCCGTCCGCTGGCCATCGGCTGCGCGGGGTTCCGCTGGATCCGCCCCGACCAACTGGACGACTACGCCTTCCCCTCAGGCAATCGCAGGATCATCCAACTTCTGGTTTCCCGACAGGTCAGTAACTCCACTGCGTTACGTAAGGCGATATAAATCACCGGCTGGAAAGGGCGCGAAAAACAAACCGGGACGCGTGGGATGCGGCGATGCCTCACCGCGGGGATCCCATGCGTCCCGGCCGATCTGCAAGTTCAAACGTTGGTTGGCTTAGCCCTTCAGTACCGCGTCCTTGGCGGCCTTGGCGATGCGGAAGCGCAGCACCTTCTTGGCCTTAATCTGGATCACTTCGCCCGTGGCGGGGTTGCGTCCCATGCGAGCCTTGCGGTTCACCAGCACCAGCTTGCCAAGCCCTGGAACGGTGAAACTGTTCTTTGCCTGCTTGTAGGCAAGGCACACCATCTCCTCGACGACGGCAATGACCTGCTTCTTGGTCAGGCCCGTCTGCTCCGACAGCTTCGACATGATTTGCGACTTCGTCATTGCTCCCGTGGCCATTTGTCGCTCCTTCAGCTAGTTGACCATTGCTCCAGGACCCAGGTTCCGTTGGTGGAGGCCTTGGGCAAAACTTCCTTCATTGCCCGCCTCTGCCGTGCGGTTCGGATCGCGCGATCCGAATATCCGCAGGTATGTTGCGCCCCTTGCGGTATCGGCGTCAAGACCAAAAACGCGGAAAAATCAATGCCAATGCGGGTTTGGGCGACACCGGTCCCTCGGTCACACTCGTTTCGCAAGAACTCTGAAATTACCAAGCTCACAATGAAAAACATTTTGTTGTTGTTCTTTTGTCCTTCGTGGCCTTCGTGATCATTTCCAATTCGAGAACTTCAAAGGCCCAGGCAAGGGACCAATTTGCTTGACATAATCGCTTGGCGGTCCTATATACTCTGCCCATCAATACGGTCCGCTGCCTATGCGGGCCGTTGTTGTCGATGGGCGGGCGGCATGGCCCAGGTGGCAAGGTAGCGTCGCGAGTGGAGGTGCCACAAGGCCGAGTTGTGCTCGCATCGACACGGAAACGGTAAGCGACCCAGGAAACGATCAGCGGCCCCAGCGGAGTCAGACATCGTGGCATACAACTGCGTAGTGTGCGTCAAGCAGGTGCCGGACACCAAGCGCATAACCGGCCAGGCGATGAAGGAAGACGGTACGGTCAACCGCGCGGCATTGCCTGCCGTCTGCAACCCCGAGGACACCAACGCCATCGAGGAGGCCCTGGCCATCCGTGACGCCCACGGCGGGACGGTATCGGTGGTGACGATGGGCCTGCCGGCCGCCTGCGAGGTGCTTCGCGAGGCGATGTTTCGCGGGGTGGACCGGGTAGTCCTAATCACCGACCGCCGGGCGGCGGCCTCCGACACGCTGGCCACCAGCTA
>PMBX01000022.1:8371-11901 GCA_003153915.1 Phycisphaerales bacterium | reverse complement strand
CGCCAAACGGGCAAGCCGGTGGACGACCGTGCCGGTGCCCATGGGTGGGGGGAACAGTCACGGAACGCCGTAGTGGACTGAGGTGCGCGTCCTGCTAGAGGAGAGACACATGAGTTTCACGGTCTACAGGTCCCAGGACATTGATGGCAACTGCGAGGAGGCCCTGTACCTGCTCACCGGGCGACTGGAGCATTTCGTGGGCGCCGAGTCGGTGCTTCTGGAGGCGGGCGACACGCTGGTGGTCCCCGCCGGCCGGCCGCACCACGCCCGCTGCATCGGCGACGAGGCCGCCGACATGATCGTGGCCTACAGCAGCGGTAGCCGCGATTTCCGCAAGGAGCAGTAGGGGACGGCGGGGATGGGGATCCCCGCTTGTTTCACGTCAGCTTAACCCGGCGCGGCAATAATCCCCGCTTGACGGGGGCGACGGCGGGGCCGAAAGTACACGGCCTCTGGACAGGAGCAGCATGCAACAGGCATCGGATGTTGGTTTGGCCGGGGGGACGGATCGCGAGCCGGTCCGTCCGCGAGCGGCGCACCTGGCGCTGCTGGCGGCGGTGTGCGGCGCGCTGTTCTTCCTCGGGATCGGCACGCTTCCGCTGATCGACCCCGACGAGTCGCGCTGCGCGCTGATCGTGAAAGAGATGCAGCAGACCGGCGTGTGGCTGCTGCCGCACCTGGAGGGCAAGCCGTATTACGACAAGCCGGCGCCGTTCTTCTGGCTGGCGGCGGGGGGACAATGGCTTACTGGCAGTGTGGAGCTTGGCGGGCGGATCGTCGCCGCAGCCGCTGCCGCCGCGGCCGTGCTGGTTACATTCGCCTTCGCCAGGCGGCTTGGCGGAAATATGGCGGGAATTCTCGCCGGGGCGGTGCTGGCGACCTCGCCGGAGTTTTTCTTCCTCGCCCGGTGGTATCGCATGGACATGCCCTTCGTCGCCTTCATGTGGGCGGCCTTGTGGTGCTTCTGGCGCTATGAAGCCCCCGCCGAACCGGCCAGGGGCAGGCCCACGCGACGCTGGCTTGCCTTTTATTTCTTTGCCGCCCTGGCCACGTTGATGAAAGGCCCGGCGGGCCTCGCCCTGCCGCTGGCGGCGATAGGCGGCTATCTCCTGCTGAGCGGGCAATGGAGGCGGATCAAGGAGATAGTCAGCCCTGCCGGCCTGGGCGTCTACCTGCTCGTTGCGGTTCCGTGGTACGCGGCGGTGATGATCCGATATCCACAATACGGCTACGAGTTCTTCATCGTGCAGAACCTCTCTCGATACGCCGGCCATGGGCTGGGACACACGCAGTTCCTTGGCGTCTATTACGTCCCGATCCTGCTGGGAGGGTTGCTTCCCTGGACCGTATATCTTCCCGGCGCGGCGATCCGAACGTTTCCTCGCAGGTGGTTGCGCAGCGGTTGCGGCGGATATTCAATGTTCCTGTGGGTGGCGGCGGTGCTATTTTTCGTCTTTTTCAGTCTCAGCCGCACCCGCCTGGCGAGCTATATCCTTCCGGTTTACCCGGCGATGGCGGTCTTGACAGGCTTGGCGTTGTCGGGGTGGGCCTGCTCGCAGGCGGATGACCGACTCTACAAAGCCGGGGCGCGAGCCTTTGCAGTTGCCGTGGCGGCCTTGCTCCCGATGCTGGTTGGGGTTGAAGTCTACATCGGGACTATCAGCCCGTGGATTGCCGTGGCGGCGGTGGTGGTGGGCTTGTTCGTCGCCTTGCAGGTCCGCTCGCTGCGGCGGGACCGGCGGGGCATGGTTCTATTCTGGGGGACTGCCGGCGTTGCCGCGGCCTTGCTCTATGCCACGCTGCGCGACGCGCCGAGGGCTTACGAACTGATGAGCCATAGAACGCTGGGATTGGCGGTGGCGAGGTCAGCCGGCCCGGCTGACGAACTGGTCGCCTGGGGAGACGCGCAGTTTTCGCTGCCCCTCTATGCCGGCAGGACCACCATGGAGCGATTCCGGCCTTCCAAGGCAGGAGAACTTGCCCGGCTGGTCGAGACCCTGCGCTCCTCGCGGAGGGTCTATTGCTTCGTCAGCCGGCCCAAAGACCTGGAAACCCTGAAGGCGGCTTTTGGAGCGGATCTTTTCGTAGCCGTAACGGACGGCGACGCATCCGTAGTAACGAACCGGCAACCTTGATGAGCGGGAGTCTGGGAGTATTGCTTATGCTTCCGGCGTTTCCTTGGCAGGATGCCTTCCGCATGCACAGGCGAGGCCATGCCACCAGCCGACTTTGCCAAGGTTACGGCGCGCCAAGCCTGTTGGCCCCATGATGGGAGAGACATGAGTTTTCAGCCCGATTATTGTCACTTGCTTGATGCGGCACACAACCGCCGGCCGGCCAGGCTGCCGATCTACGAGCACATCATCGCCCCGGAGGTGATGGAGAAGGTGTTGGGCGCGAAGTTCGCCGCCCTGGGCACTTCGAATAACCCAAAAGACCTGGATGAGTTCTTCCGACACTTCTGCCGATTCTTTGCGGAGATGACGTACGACACCGTCTCTTACGAAGTCTGCATCACACACGTGGTTCCCGACAGCGGCGCCCTCCACGGAGGCAAGCCCGGGCCGATCCAGAACCGCAATGACTTCGAGAAGTTCCCGTGGGCGGACATGCCGCGCCGCTACTGGGAACTTGCGACGCCGCGTTTCGACGCGCTCGCCCGACAGATGCCCGAGGGCATGCGCGGCATCGGCGGCGTCGGCAACGGCATCTTTGAAGTCTCCGAGGATCTGGTCGGCTTTGAGTACCTCTGCCTGATGCTGTCCGACGACCCGGAGCTGGTCGGGCAACTGTACGCTCGCATCGGCGAACTGATGCTGACGATCTGGGATGAGTTCCTCCGCCGCTACGGCAAGCTCTTTGCCGTCTGCCGCTTCGGCGACGACATGGGCTTTAAGACCTCCACGCTGCTGGCGCCGCAGACGTTGCTGCAACACGTCGTGCCCCAGCACAAGCGGATCTACGAGCGGGTTCACCAGGCCGGCGGCACGTTCCTGTTCCACTCCTGCGGCAAGATCTTCGACCTAATGGAGGCCGAGATCGCCGCCGGCATCGACTGCAAGCATTCCAACGAGGACGCTATCGCGACATTCGGCAAATGGATCGAGCTATACGGCGACCGCATCGGCCTGTTTGGCGGCATCGACGTGGACCTGCTGGTCCGTGAGAAGCCCAACGAAATCCGCCGCGTGGTCGTGGAACTTGGCAGCAGGTTCCGCCGCGAGACAAAGGGTTTTGCACTCGGCAGCGGAAACTCCATCCCGGACTATGTGCCGGTTGACGGATACCTGGCGATGATCGAAGGGGCAAAGGAACTCCGGCGGCAGGAAACAGCCTGAACCACGCAGGACAGTAAAGTAGGGCGTGTACTCGCCATACCAGGCTGATCCTGGGGCAACATCAACAAGGTGGCTCTTGCGGGTTGAAACCGGGAAATCCCGATGCGGATGGACTATGCGCGGTTCCGGTCCAGCCGGCTGCGCAGGTTCCTGACGGAGCGGTCCAGCCAGTCGGCCTCGGTGACGATGTCC
>PMBX01000022.1:0-8359 GCA_003153915.1 Phycisphaerales bacterium | reverse complement strand
TCCAGGGGGCGCTCAAAGCTCCGCAGGGAGTTTGCCGTGTCGATGCAGAAGCCCACCACGTCGGCGGGGTATCGCCCGGCAAGAGCCACCAGCGTCGTCGATGAGATATCGAAGTGGTTTTCTACGGCCAGCCGCATTCCCGCCGCCTGCATCTTGGGCACCACTGCGTCAAAGAGCCGCGTCACCGCATCCGGTGTGGCGTGGGCGTCGGGTTCTTCCATGACCACTCGCAGCGTATCGCAGGACATCCAGGCGGCCCGCTCCATGTATTGGGCCACCACGGCGGGGTTCAACGTCTTGCAGCCGAGTCCAAGTTCCATGCCCACATCGTTGGCGCATTTCAGCACTTCCCGCCACTGGGAGCGATCCAGTTCCAGCGGGCGGGTATTCTCGCAGATCTGGATCCGCTCGACGCCCGCTTTGCGCGCCTGCTGGATGATGTTCGTCAGGGGAGGCGCCAGCTTGGGGTCCAGGAAGGAATAGCGGAAACCGAATGTCGTCGTGCCGATCTTAATCACGTCGATACCCTCGCAAACAAGGTGATCCCGTCTGTAACGGCCGTCGGGACGCACGCCCAGGCCCAAAGAGCCGAAACATAGCCGTTCCCGCGGCCAAGTCAAGCCGGACGGGGGGAAAATACTTTATCCCAGTCCGCGGGGGAATCATAATTGCGTCCTACCGCTTGGCGCGGTTCCGGTCGCAGGCGGTGGCGCCAACGATGTTTCTGCCGCCGGGTCAGCACAAGCGGCTAAACTAAAATAGGAAATCTCCCATGGACGATTCGATCCGCCAGGTCACGATTTACGCCGATCCCAACGTGTACGCCTCGTTCCCCGAGATCATCCGCACCGACGATACCCTGATCGTCACGATGCTCCACCAGGACCTGGAGGCGCTGCACAAGAGCAAGCTGCACCCCCACTATCAGCCGGTAGCCAGGATGCGTTATGCCGTCTCGCGCGACAATGGTGGGACATGGGAAGTGGTCGATGATCCGCCGCCGCTGGGCCGGGTTCTCCACGCCACGCGCGGATCGGCCGCATTGGACGACGGCGGGCTGATCCGCTTCCTGCGGTGGTACACTTCCGGAACGACGACCGCCGAATCGCTTCGCGCACGGATTTATCACGGCAGGCTCGCCGATCCCGAGGAAATACTGGTCACCGATCACGGACCGGCCGGCTGGATGCCGGAGGACATGGTTCCGTTGATCTTCGACCTGGCCCGATTCAAGGATGGGTCTTTCCTGGCCGCCGCATACGCCCGCGTTGCCGATGCGACCCCCCATGACACGCCCGAAGGAGCGGAACTTGAGCGTGCCTGGCCCAAGGACGCGCAGCGATGGACGTGCTTTTTCTACAAGGGTTCCCCCGACGGCCGCGAATGGAAGTATCTGTCCACCATTCCCAACCATCACACCTTCTGCCTGGGCGAGCCGAGTATCGCCGTGATGGATGACGGGCGGATTGTCTGCCTCATCCGCACCGATTGGCCGGCGGGGTACAAAGACCTGCTGCCCGCCGAGGTCAACGGCAACGGGACCAAGCGGAACGGTTACGGCTGGTGGCTCTACCAGACCGAAAGCACCGATGGCGGCCTGACGTGGACCGAGCCGGTTCAGTTGCCCCTCTGGGGCCACCCGCCCAACCTGCTGCGCCTCTCGAGCGGCAACCTGCTGATGGTCTATGGCCATCGCCGGCCTCCGTTTTCTATCCGGGGGATTCTCAGCCGCGACGGCGGGCGGACGTGGGACCCCTCTATGCTCAAGACCCTGCGAACCTTCGACCCGGCCTGCTACGACATGGGCTACCCCGTGGCCACCCAATTACCCAATGGGGAGATACTCTGCTGTTGTTACGGATTTTCCACCCCCAATGCGGGCGAAAAAGCCCCCCACGGGATATTCGGGATGATCTTTAGCGAGGATTGGATCGCTAGGCCGTAAAAGAAGTCCGACGTCGCTTACCTTTATCTGGAATCTCCCTTTTAAGTTTGGGTGAAAGCGCGGTGGGGCTTCGTCCCACCGCGCGTTTAAGTACCTGTTAGGCTGGCGGGACAGAGCCCCGCCAGCCATGTGTAAACATCCAAAGTTGAACCGCTTTAATGCTTATCTGAAAGCCCCATTTTGGTGGTCTACCCCGGTTGCCCCAGGTGTTCCGGCTTACCACGCCTCCAACTCACCGACGATTTCCTCCACAAGGTCCTTGATGGTGACGATACCGATGTGTTTGTTTTCCGCATCGGCCACCACGGCCATGTGGGCGTTTGCCCGCTGCATTCGATACATCGCGTCGGTGACGGAGAGCCCCTCTCCCATCACCAAAGGAACGGCGGCTTTGTCCGCCGGCGGGGCGTGGTCGGTCAGGGCGTCGTAAACGTTGAGGATCCCCGTCACCTGTCCCGCCGGGTCCAGCAGGGGCAGGCGCGCATAACGGCTGTCGCGGACCAGCGCGGTCAGTCGCGGAAGGTCGATGTCCTGGGCGGCGGTGAGGGTTTTGCCCATGGGGATCATCACATTTCGCAGGGCGACATCGGCGATTTTCATGACGCGGTCGGCCATTACGGCCTGGAGATGGGTCAGCGCTCCGCCGGCCTGGCCTTCGGCGACGGCAGCGGCAACGCCCTCGTGTCCCAGNNTACGCCAGCGTCTCGGCCAGGCGGCGGAAGACGTTCTTGGGCACGCTCTCGCCGAAGACGAACAGCATCGGTGCCGTCAGGACCATGGCATACCATTCGGAGCGGTGGCCCGCGCCGGAAAGCACGAAAAAGGCGCTGGCGGCGAAGGTGGCGGAATAACCGGCGATGTTGACCCCGATCAGCAGCGCTGCCAACATGTCGTTGGGATTGGCGATGATGTTTCGCAGCAGCCTGGCCCGCCGGTCGCCGGTTTCGGCGCGAAGGTCCAGGCGGATCTTATTCAGCACATAGATTCCGGTTTCCATTCCCGCAAACAGCGCCGACATGGCCACCGCCGCGGCGAACACAATGGCCCAGGCAACGGCGGCGGCTTTGTCGCCGATAACCGCGATCATGCCCCGCCCTCCAACAGGCGTATCCGCAACTTGTCCACACGACGGCGGTGGACGGACTCCACCTCTAATTGCAGATTGCGATAGGCGACCGTGTCATTGGGACGCGGGATCCGCCCCAGCAGCAAGGTGACGAAACCTCCGATCGTGCTGATCCGCCCAACCGACAGGTCGATGCCGAAAGCCCCCGCCCACTCGTGAATCGCCAGGTCGCCGTCAACGACGTATTCGTTGTCGCTGACCTTTTCCACCGCCTCGCCGCCGGGCAATTCGTGGCCCTCGGCGATGTCGCCGACAATCTGCTCCAGCACGTCCTCCAGCGTGACCAGCCCTGCCGTGCCGCCGTACTCATCCACCACTATCGCCATCTGCGTCCGCGTCACGCGGAACAGCACCAGCAGGCGCTCCAGGTTGGCCGTAATGGGCACGAAGGGAAGCTTGACCGCCAGCGATTGCAGCGGGACCGCCGGTTCCAGCAGCAGGCGCTTGGCATGAACGGCGCCAAGGATGTGGTCCATGTCGCGCTGGTAGATGGGAATTTTACGATGCCTGGTGGCCGAGAGGAGCTTGGCGAGGCCTTCGGGCGGACCGTCGGCATCGTAGGCGATCATGTCCACCCGCGGGACCATGATCTCGCCGACCTTTATCTCCGTGAGGCTGACGATTTCCTGGAGCAGGGCGTTGGCGTCGTGGCCGATCAATCCGCGCTTGGCGGAAAGTTCCAGAATCGCCGCCAGTTCCCGTGGAGATATATCGGCCTTGCCCGAATGCCTCGGCGCCAGCATCCGCGTCAGCGGGACGACCAGCACGGTATCCAGCACCCACAGGATCGGCAGGAAGAGTCGATCCAACACCGCCAACACCGCCGCCGACGGCGGCGCCAGGCGAGGTCCGGCGGCAAAGGCCAGCATCTTGGGCGTCACTTCCCCGAATAAAATCAGCACCAGTAGCGCGACGATCGGCGCGACGGCGACGAACCATCCAGGCGCGCCGGCCTGGCCCATTTCGAGAATCGCAACCGCCGAGATGGCGGCGTAGGCGGTGCTGACCACCATGTTGCCCAGCAGGAGCGTGTTGAGCACCCGGCGGGGATTATCCATCATGGATGCCGTCAGGCGGGCGAGGCGCTTTCCGTGGCGGAAGCGAAACAACTGCGCCCGCGAGAGGTTGAACATCGCCGTCTCGGAACCGCTGAAGAACCCCGACCAGCACAGCAGCACCAACAGGACCACCGGCTTCCAGCCAACGTCGGAAAAAAATTGCCCCAGGACCATGGCCTACCTGCCTCCGATGTTGGCGGCTTGCCACCCGTCACATGGCGCGTTCTGGCTGCTTGGAGTGGGCGGCGGCGGTTGGTCATCGAAGTGTATGGGGTTAGTGGACATGGAGAACGCGGGGATTATAGCCGCCCGCCCGTGGAAACTCCAGCAGGCAAAACGGTGGTTGGAGGCCGACTCTAGCATCGAATCAGGGCTGGCCGGGTACGGTTTCCAGAGGTAGCATGGAAACACCGTCGCACAAGTGCCACGGGCCTGGCCCCGTATGAGGTCTTGATATGACATTGCGGGCAATCGTCCTTGGGCTCCTGGGGGCGATGCTTATTGCGTCGGTGGCGTATATCAACGACCAGGCATTGGGCCTGGTGGGCCAAAGCCCCCTTTCCGGCCATCAAATCCCCGTCGGGGTTATCGGCCCCCTGGTGGTTTTCCTGGCGGTGGTCAATCCCTTGCTTTCGCGCCTGCGGCGAAACTGGGGGATGCGACCCGCCGAGATAGCCGTCGTGACGGCGATGATGCTGGTGGCCTGTGGCATCCCGCTTCGGGGCCTGATGGAGCATTTCCCCGCCGCACTTGGTCTGCCGGCCTACTGGAACACTCTAAGTCCCGGCTGGCAGAAGAATCAGTTGCTGGAGTACGTCCCGCGCGGCCTGTTCCCGGCCGAGGGCAGATATGACCGCCAAGTCACCGAAGCCCTCCTGTCGGGACTGGGCAAGAGCGGTTCGCCCATCGGCCTCGACCAGGTGCCCTGGGCAAAGTGGATGCCTGCATTGAGTTTCTGGCTTCCCTTGGTGGTCATGCTGGCTGTCAGCGTCATCTGCCTGGCGTTGGTCGTGCATCGTCAGTGGTCGCACAATGAGCGGCTGCGTTACCCCATCGCGGATTTCACCTCGGTTTTGGTGGACGGTCCCTCCCAGGGCCTGGCCGGGTCGGTCTTTAGGAGCCGTCTATTCTGGATCGGTTTTTCGGTGATTGTGGCGATCCACCTGGTCAACGGGTTGAACGTGTGGCTCGAAGGGAGATTCATCGAGATTCCGCTGCAATTTAACTTCTCCGCCTTGAGCAGAAAGTGGCCGCTATTTAGGGAACTCCAGTGGAGCCCCCGTTTCTTTCACCCCTATTATTATCCACTCGTCATTGGATTCAGTTTCTTCCTGGCCTCCGAAATTTCCCTGAGCCTGGGTCTTACGCAGATTCTCTATCTACTGTCGGCCTACCTTCTCACCGTCAGCGGTGTGGACATGACCACCAGCTTCCTGGTCGGTGGAATTTACGGGTGGGAACGGATGGGCGGGTATATGGCGTTGGCGCTGATGCTGCTTTACACGGGGCGCCACCATTACTGGACGGTCCTCAAGGTGGCGTTGACATTCCGTGGGGAAGGGGGCGTGGAACGATACGCCGCCTGGGCCTGCCGCGTCTTGATCGTCTCGCTGGCCGGCATGGCGGCCATGATGATCGCCGTGGGCCTGGACTGGCCCCTGGCGATCCTTTGCGTTGGGCTGATAATGCTGATTTTTCTCGGCTCGGCGCGCATCACAGCCGAGACGGGACTGTTCAACCTCCAGGCCCGATGGCAACCGCTAGGGGCGTTGCTGGGGTTCCTGGGGGCTTATGCGATGGGGCCTAAGGCGATGATCCTGGTGGGCCTGTTCAGCATCCTGCTGACATTGGACATCAGCCAGTCGCTGATGTCCTACTTCATCAACGCCCTGCGGATATGCCAGAACCACGGCGTCCCGCCGTCACGCACCTCATGGGCCGGATTGACCAGTTACCTGGCGGCGCTGGCGGTGGCGGTGGTGGTGACTTTCTGGGCGGTCTACAACTTCGGAATCAACAAGTCGGACAAATGGGTTTATCAGTCCGTGCCTACCTCAGTGTTTTCCTCCGTGGAACGGCAAGTCACGCAGTTGCGGTTGGAGGGCAGACTTGAGGCATCGAAGGCCCTAAGCCCCTTGGCCCGATTCGCCGCGTGCAAACCATCGAGCCAGTTCCTCTGGTCGGCTGGGGCAGGCATGGCGCTGGTACTATTCCTTGGGGCCATGCGGTTGAGGTTCAACTGGTGGCCGCTGCATCCAGTCCTCTTTTTGGTCTGGGAGACGGCCCCCTTGGGGATGTTGAGCCATTCGTTTCTGCTTGGATGGTTCATCAAGATGGCCGTCACTCGCCTGGGGGGCCATCAGGTGTATCGAAAAACCAAACCTCTGATGATCGGTGTGATCGCCGGGGACCTGCTGGGGCCTACGGTCTTCATCGTCTACGGGGCGATCTACTACGGTGTGACTGGCCTGCTCCCGGCCCAGTACGGGTATTTCCCCAAGTAAATCCCCGGATGCCAATCCGTCCCCCTCCCAGGCCACGCGCGACGAACCATGTCACATCCAGCGGGCTGGGGAAAGCATCAAATTATCGTGGCCGGGGATAATCACGTCGGCGACCTCCAGGATGTCCTGGAGCGAGCGGACGGCGGCCTGGGTATCGCTGCTGCCCTCCCAGACGATCCCGCGCTGGACATGCTCCGCCGTCAGGGCCGCGTCTCCGGCAACGAGGATCGTCGAGGCCGCCTGCGCCAGCAGCAAACCGGCGGACCCCACCGAAGGCCCCGCCAGCGGATAGAGGTCGATGCCGCGGGTGAACTTCTCCGGGGCGGGCCCAAAGCGTCGCAGGAGTTTCAAGTCCGCCTCCACCGCGGCGGCCTGCTGTGCGTCCAATCGACCGGCCGATGACGCCAGTTCCTCCAGGCGACTCCGATAGGTCTCCAGTTCCATCTCGTTGCACCACCATCGCGCCGAGGCAAAGGCCTCTACGCCGCGCCGATGCGCCGGCCTAAGGGTCGTGCAAAACACATCCGTGATGTCCTTGACCGCTTTGCCCGTCCGCTCGCCCAGCCGGGCCGACAGCACCGGCGCCGGCAGGGACGGGTCCACCAGGATCATCCGGTCTTCCTCGCTGACCAGGATCGTGGTGGCATGGGCGGCGCGCACCGCAGCCGTTTCGCCCCAAAGACGATTGTGGGACAGGGTTCCGATACTGATTACGGAATAGTCAACGGACACGAACGCTCCTTGCGCCCCGCCAATTAGACGTCGAGGTTCTTGACCTCAAGGGCGTTTTCCTCGATGAACGCCCGCCGCCGCTCCACGTCGTCGCCCATCAGCAGGGTGAACATGCGTTCGGCCTCCTCGGCCTCGTCGGCATTGACGCGAAGGAGCGTGCGGCGCTGCGGGTCCATGGTGGTTTCCCACAATTGATCGGCGTTCATTTCGCCCAGGCCCTTGAACCGCTTGATCTCCATGTCGCGGGAACCAACCTCGCGGACACCCGAGGCGATCTGCGAGATATTATCCAATTCGCGGGTCTGGTCCTCGTTGACCAGCACGTACCGGGCCGGGGCCTTCTCGCCGGTGACGAACTCCTCGCGCTTCAGGAAGTAGTCCTCTATGTTCAAGCCCTGCTTGCGGAGGCGGTCGAAAATCCTCTCCAGGTCGCGGACCTCGTGCAGTTCCGCGCGCCGCTTGATACGGAAACGAGGCTCCTGCGAACCGTTGTGCCCGTTGCCGCCGTTGGGAAGGCTTTCGTCTTCCAGCACCACTCCGCTTTCGGCTAGGAGGCTTTCGTATTCCTCCAGGGAATGGCAGAAGCGGTTCTCGCCTTCCAGCAGCACCCAGTGCGTGGGCAACTTTCCGTTTTTGCGGTTGGCCATGACCTCCTCGAAGGTCAATCCGCGACGGGCGAGGATCTGCGCCATTTCCTCAAGCTGGTCGAGCGTCTCGACCAGCCGGCGAAGCGCCTCGCCGGAATACTCCTTGGCGGCCTTGGCGCGAGGCGAGGAGGCGTCGAATACTTGCAGCGTCGTGCCTTCCAGTCCCAAGTTCACCAGCGTATTGCGCATCTGGGATTCGTTGAGGACGTATTCCTTGTGCTTCTTGCGGCTGACCAGGTACAGGGGGGGCTGGGCGATAAAGACCCGCCCGTTGCCGATCAACGGCTTCATGTGGCGGTAGAAAAACGTCAGCAGCAGCGTTCGGATGTGGCTGCCGTCGACATCGG
>PMBX01000195.1 GCA_003153915.1 Phycisphaerales bacterium | reverse complement strand
GCTTTGCGACGAAATGGTCCGCGAGGGAAAAGACCACCTGGTGATGGAGGTTTCCTCCCACGCCCTGGACCAGCATCGGACCAGCGGGGTGGAATTCCGTGTGGGGGTGTTCACCAACCTGACCGGCGACCACCNNGCGACCACCTGGACTACCACAAGACGATGGAGCAATACTGCCGGGCCAAGCGGTTGCTCTTTGAACAGCTTCCGCCCGATGGCGCAGCGGTCATCAACCGTGACGATCCTGCCGGGGCGCAAATAGCGGAGGGTACGCCCGCCAGGGTCGTCTGGTACGGGCTGAGTCCCGCCGCGGACGTCTGGGCCAGGATCGAGCGGATCGACGCCGCCGGGACGCGATTCGTGCTGATGCATGACGGCGGGGAAATTCCGGTGACCACGCCGCTGATCGGGAGGCACAATGTTTACAATTGTCTGGCCGCCGCGGGGGCCTGTGCGTCGCTGGGAGTCTGCTCATCCGACATCGCAGCCGGCCTGGGAAGCGTCGCCCGCGTTCCAGGCCGGATGGAACGGGTCGCGGTGCCCGCGCCCTACCAGGTCTTCGTTGATTATGCCCATACCGATGACGCTTTGGAAAAGGCCCTCAGCTCGATCCGACCACTGGCGCAACGGGAGGTGATCGTCGTTTTCGGATGCGGTGGCGACAGGGACCGCACCAAGCGCCCTCGGATGGGGCGCGTTGCCGCCAAACTGGCAGATCGGGTCTTCGTAACCTCGGATAACCCCCGCAGCGAGAAGCCCGAAACCATCATCGAGGAAATACTGACGGGAATGGACGAATCCGCGCGGGCCAAGACCCTCGTGGATCCCGACCGCAGCGCGGCAATCGAATCCGCCGTCGCCTCCGCGAAACCCGGAGACATCATCGTCATCGCCGGAAAGGGCCACGAAACCTATCAGATCATCGGCCAACAGAGGATCCATTTTGACGATGCTGAGGTGGCCGCCGATTGCATCCGGCGGCGCGAGGGCCTGGAATGATCCCCATGACCTTGGAGGAAATCGCAGCGGCGATGGGGGGCCGCCGGCTACAGTCGAACCAAAAACAATTTGCGAAACCCCTGCCCATCCGTTCGGTCGCTACCGACACCCGATCGGCCAAGGAGGGGGATTTGTTCTTTGCGATCCGTGGGGCGAACTTTGATGGGCAGGCGTTCCTGTCCCAGGCCGCCCATGCCGGATGTGTGGCGGCTGTGGTGCGAGTCGAGCCGGACATGGAGCGGATCGGAGAGCTTTTTGCCGGTGGGCTGATTACCGTCTCCGACACCACCGTGGCTCTCAACGCCTTGGCGGCTCACCACCGCCGAAAGGCATCGGCCAAGGTACTAGCCGTCACGGGATCCAACGGCAAGACTACCACCAAACTGATGATTCATCACATCCTGTCGCGGCGGCTGAGGGGGACATGCAGCCCCAAGAGTTTCAACAACAATATCGGCGTGCCGCTTACGCTGTTGGGTGTCAGCGAAGGCGACGATTACGTCATCTGCGAAGTGGGCACCAACGCCCCCGGCGAGATCGCCGCACTGTCGGCGGTGGCGAGGCCCGACCTGGCCGTCATTACCTCCGTGGCGCGGACTCATCTGGAGAAACTCGCAAGCCTGGAGGGAGTGGCGGCAGAGAAGGCTTCCATCCTGGGTTACCTGGCTGATGGCGGATTGGCCGTGGTCTGGGCCGACAGCGACGCGCTGGACAAGGCGCTGCGACAATACGATATGCCGGTCAAACGGTTCGGTGAAAGTTCCCGTTCGGACTTCCGCCTGACGGGATATCAGTCCGATGGACGGCGGCAACGGTTCGAGATGAACGGTTCGTTATGGGTGGAGCTTCCATTACCCGGGCGGCACAACGCGCTCAATGCCCTGGCGGCGATGGCAGCGGCGGACTATCTGGGCGTCTTGCCAGCGGAAGCGGCAGAGGCATTGGCCGGCTTGTCCGGGGCGGAGATGCGCCTTCAGTGGCTCGCAGCCGGGTCTGTAACGATCATCAATGATGCATACAACGCCAATCCAGCCAGCGTCCTGGCGGCAGCCGACGTGCTGGCCGATGTCTGCGGTTCGCGGCGGGTGATGATCGTCGGGGACATGCGGGAACTAGGCGACCAGGAGCGACAACTTCACGTCCAGACCGGCGCCGACATCGCCTGCCGGGGCGTTGATTTGCTTATCGGCGTCGGTTCGCTGGGTCGATATATCGCGATGGGCGCGGCAGAGGCAGGAATGCGGACCGCCGCCTTCGAGTCGCTCCAGGATGCCTGCCGCGGCGCCGCGGCGATGTTGCGGGCGGGCGACGTGGTGCTGGTGAAAGGTTCCCGCGCGATGGGCATGGAGAAACTCATCGAGCCGATTCGCGCGGCCTGGGCCGGCGGCGGAGCTTGCGCGGCGGATCGAAGCTGACGAGGAATGGTACTTGGTCTACATTTGGTATCAGGGCTTGCTTCTTCGGGTGGCCGCGGCGGCCTTGCTGAGCTTTATTGTCGTGATGGTCCTGGCGCCGCGGATGATCCGTTGGCTGATCCGCTGCAAGCTGGGCGACCGCCCCGAATTCGACCACGCCGACCTCAACCAGCTTACCAAGCACAAGTCCAACACGCCCACCATGGGCGGTATCCTAATCGTCATTTCCATCCTGGCCTCCACCTTCCTGTTCGCCGATATCACCAACTACTACGTTCTTGCGGGGATTTTGGCGCTGATGTGGCTGGGCGGACTGGGGGCGGTGGACGACTGGATGAAGCTGAGGTATTCCGCCGGAACCAGTTCCCGCGACGGGCTGAAGATGTGGGAGAAGATACTCTTCCAGGTGGGTTTGGCGGTGATCCTCTCCATCGCCATCTACCGATATGGGGCACAGAGCCATATCGTCGATGAGGCCGGCAACTACATCAACCCGGCGCATAGCTTCTATTTCCCCTTCAAGACCGCCCCGATCGCGCTGCCTTTGTTCGCCTATATTATCATCAGCCTGTTGACCATCGTCGGCTCGTGCAATGCCGTCAACCTCACCGACGGCATGGACGGTCTTGCCTGCGGATGCGCTGCCATCGTGGCGGCGGTGTTCTTAATCCTGGCCGAGATCGTCGGTGTGCTGCGCTGGGCGTGGTTTTTCCACCTGCCGATGGTGGCCGGGGCGGCTGAGATGACCGTGCCTTGCGCGGCGGTGCTGGGGGCGTGCATCGGATTCCTGTGGTACAACGCGCATCCGGCGCAGGTGTTCATGGGCGACACCGGTTCGCTGCCCTTGGGCGGATTGCTCGGTTACGCCGCGGTGGTGACGCGCCAGGAGATGTTGTTGCTAATCGCCGGCGGGGTGTTCGTGATGGAGGCCGTCAGCGTGATCCTCCAGATCGGCTACTTCAAGATGACACGTCCGGCCAAGGGCATGCCCGGAAAACGCCTCTTCCGGGTAGCACCGCTGCACCACCACTTCCACCTGGGCGGATGGGCGGAACCCAAGGTGGTGATTCGCTTCTGGGTTTTGAGTATCATTTTTGCGGCGTTGGCGTTGGCGACGTTGAAAATGAGGTAGCGCGGCGAGAGAACCAAGGACGGTTGCAATGCGTGCTTTACGAGGATGTCTTCCCCTGTGGCGGAACCCCTCCGGCCGGGGCATTGTGTTGACTACCATTGCGTTGCTGGCGCTGGGCGTGGTGATGGTCTACAGCGCCAAGGCCTCGTTGGCGGCAACCAAGGCCTGGTATGTGCGGGAGGAGGTTCGCCACGCGGCCTATGCGGTCCTGGCCGCGGTGGTATTGTTGCTGGCCTGGCGGATCGACTACCGTCATTTGGTCCGCGGAGACAGGTTTCCCGTCCTGCCCACGATTGGGTTGACGTTGGCGATGCTGAGCGGGTTGCTGGTCTTTGTCCCGGGGATAGGAAAGGCCGTCGGCGGCGACTCCCGATGGATCCGACTGGGGCCTTCCTCCCATGCCATAACCTTCCAGCCTTCGGAATTGATCAAACTGGGGTTGATTATCTTCCTGGCCGCCTGGCTGTCGCGGACGGAAAAGGTCGGAAGTTTCTTTCGGACTTTCCTGCCCGCCGCGGGGCTGATCGGTCTGTGCCTGATGGTTGTTGTTACGCAGGACTTCGGCGCGGCGGTGATTATCGGAACGGCCGCCGCGGTGACGTTGTTGCTGGCGGGTGTGCCGTGGTACTACCTGGCCAGCCTGCTGCCGCCGGCGGCAGGGGGGTTTTATGTCTTTGTGGTGAAGAGTCCGCACCGTTGGGCAAGGATCGAGGCGATGTTGCACCCCTGGGCGCCAGGTCCTGGAACCTACCAGCCGCAACAATCCATGCTGGCTATCTTCACGGGTGGATGGTTCGGCCGGGGGCTTGGCGCGGGTATTCAGAAAATGGGCTTCCTGCCCGAAGACCACACGGACTTTATTTTTTCGGCCTTCTGCGAGGAGTGGGGATTTGTCGGTGCGGTACTTCTGCTGGGCCTGGTGGTCATGTGGACAGTGCAGGTTTACCGTGCGGCAACCAGGTCCGGTGACCGGTTTGGACAGTTGCTGGCCGGATCGCTGGGTTTCCTCATCACCATGCAGGCGTTGATGCACGTGGCGATTGACACGGGACTGGCCCCTCCCACGGACGCGAATCTGCCGTTTGTATCCTATGGCGGAACGGCGCTGATCCTTTCGGCCGCCGCGACGGCATTGATTGTCTCGGTCACGGCACATCGACCGCCCGAGCTTGCCGATGCCTGAGAAGACCGCCTCCGCAATCGTAATCCTTAGGCTCCGCCTGGCCCGTCGCCATGCCTGATAAAATTTACATCTTTGCCGGGGGGGGCACGGGAGGGCACCTGTACCCAGCCTTGGCCGTGGCGGAAGAATTACGGAGGATTCAGCCCGCGGCGATGATTGTTTTTGCCTGTTCGCAGCGCCCCATCGATCGGCGAATCCTGGACCCATTACCGTATGCGGTGGTCGCCCAGCCGGTCCGCCCGCTGCCGCATCGCCCGCGGGATGTCCCGGCCTTCCTGTGGTCCTGGTGGAAATCATCGCTGCTGGCGCGGGACATGGTGGCGGACCTCAAGCCCGCAGCAGTCCTGGGGCTGGGGGGCTTTGCCGCCGGCCCCGTCATCTGCCGCGCCGCCGGGGCGGGCGTTGCGGTGGGACTGTTGAATCCCGACGCGGTTCCCGGAAAGGCAAACCGTTACCTGGCTACCAGGGCGGACGTGATCTTCACCCAGTTTCCCGCCACGATAGAGAGCTTCCCACGTAAACTTCACAGCCGTATTCGCTGCGTGGGCTGTCCTATTCGCTCATCCCTGGCCGCCGCGGATCGCTTGGAGGCGATAGGCCATTTCCAGTTGCGCGGGGACCGAAAGACCTTGATGATCTTCGGGGGCAGCCTCCTGGCAGAGGCGATGGGCGAGGCGATGGAGTTGTTGGCCGACGATCTGTCTCCGTTGGCGGAAACTTGGCAGATTCTTCACATAACGGCCTCCCCCAGCGCCGCCCGGATCGAGGCGGAACTGGCCCGGCGGGGTATGACCGTCCGCACACAGGGCTATTGCGACCGGATGGACCTGGCCTATGCCGCCGCCGATCTGGTGCTTGCCCGTGCCGGAGCGGTCACGGTGGCCGAACTGGCCGCCACGGGCAGGCCCGCGGTGCTCATGCCGTACCCGCACCATGCCGATCAGCACCAACTCCTCAACGCCGCCGCGCTGGCTTCGGCCGGGGCGGCCGACGTCTGCCCCGATGTACGGAATGCCTCCGGCAATGCCGAGGCGCTGCGGGAACACCTGCTACCCCTGATGCGGGACGATACGCGACTTGACGCCATGCGACAGGCCGCTACAAAGGCCGGTAAACCCGCCGCCGCGCGCGACGTGGCCAAATGGTTGGCGGATCCGGGCGGACGAGGCGGTAGGGATTAAAGAAAATGTTCCCCGTGGTGCGATAAGACACATAGGAACCCCTGGTTTTGGAGGTTCCCTTTTTGCGCCCGGGGCGCATGTTTGACTTGGCCGTCATGGAGAGATACGATGCCTGAAGGTATGGAGACCCAGGAGCAAACCGTTCTTTACACGCATCCCGTCATCAGCCCCTATGCGGGCCGGCGAATCCATCTCATCGGTATCGGCGGCTCGGGAATGAGGGCCTTGGGCAGGATGCTCCTGAACCTGGGCGCTTCGGTCAGCGGATCGGACGCCTCCTCTGGGGGTGCGATGGAGCGGCTCGTCCAGCAGGGCGCAAAGGTCTCCATCGGTCAGCGGGCGGAGAACATCCCCGATCTTTGCGACACGGTGGTCTATTCCGCCGCCATCCACGAGAAGAACCCCGAACTGCTTGCCGCGCGCCAGCGTGGTATCGAGGTAATCAAGTACAGCCAGATGCTGGGGCGATTGATGTCCCAGCGAGTGGGCATCGCGGTGGCCGGTACGCATGGAAAGAGCACCACCACGGCGATGGTCGCCTACTGCCTGACGGCCGCCGGGGCCAGTCCCAGTTATGTCGTCGGCGCTACGGTGGAGCAACTGGGCGGGCCAAGCGGCGTGGGGAAGGGCGAACATTTTGTCGCCGAGGCTTGCGAGTTCGATCGCAGCTTCCTGAACCTCTGCCCCCATTACGCGGCGATCCTGAATATCGAGGAAGATCACCTGGACTGCTATCAGGACATCAACGCCATCATCGAGGCGTTCCGGGCCTTCTCCGCTCGAGTGGACATCGGCGGGGCCATCATCGCCAATGGAGAGGACCGCAACGTCGCCGTGGCCATCCGCGATGCGGCGTGTGAGGTGCAGACCTTCGGGCTGGCCGAGCATTGCGCCTGGCGGGGCTCGGACCTGGCCGCCGACCGCGGTCGGTATTCGCTTGCGGTCAACTTCGAGGGCGGCCTATTCTGCCGCTTGAGCCTCCTCCTGCCGGGTTTGCACAACGCCTACAACGCCCTGGCCGCCACGGCGCTGCTACACCACGCCGGCCTGGAAGGCCCTCAGATCGCCGAGTGCCTGGGGAAATTCGCCGGCACCAAGCGGCGCATGACGCTCAAGGGACAGGCCGCCGGCATCACCGTCATCGACGACTACGCGCATCACCCCACCGAAATACAGGTCACGCTGAAGGCCCTGCGGGAGTTCTACCAGCCCCGGAGGCTGTTTTGCGTCTTTCAACCACACCAGCACAGCCGCACGCGGTTCCTGTTGAAGGACTTCGCCCGCAGTTTCGCCGCCGCCGACCAGGTGATCGTCCCGGACATTTATTTCGTGCGGGACAGCGAGATGGAAAAGGATTGCATTTGCTCCCAGGACCTGGTCGCTCAAATTCGTCTCAATGGCGGAGAAGCGATATATCGCAAGTCCTTCGGGGAGATCGCCGGCCATCTGCGGGAGCAACTGGCCGACGGAGATTTACTCGTCACGATGGGCGCTGGAAACGTCTGGGAAATCGCAGATGAAACTCTTTGCCGGATTCGAGCCGATCGTTAAACACGACGAGCCGATGGCGTCGCACACCTGGTTCCGCATCGGCGGTCCGGCGAGATATTTCATTGAACCGCGGACCGTGGAGGAGCTTTCTGAAGTCGCCCGTCGCTGCCGTGAGAACGAAATTCCCATGTACGTCCTGGGCAGCGGGGCCAACCTCCTGGTTGACGATGCGGGAGTCAAGGGCGCGGTCATTCGGCTGGGAGAGGGCCAGTTCACCGAGACCACCCTGGTGGAGGGAGGCGTCCGCGCAGGGGCGGGCGTGGAGATGGGCAAGCTGGTGTTGCGGTGCGTCCGCGACGGGCTGTCGGGCCTGGAATGCCAAACCGGCATCCCCGGAACCGTCGGCGGTTGCGTCAAAATGAACGCAGGTGGCGCCTTTGGCGACATCGGCAGCGTGGTGGAGGCCGTGACGGTGATGTCCGAGACCGGCGAGGTGTTCAGCCGCCATCGGACGGAACTGGCGTTCGCCTACCGCTCGACCAACATCACCTCCAAGTTTATCCTCTCGGCCGAGTTCCACCTCAACGAGGACGCCCCGGAGCGAATCCTCAAACAGATCAAGCAGATTTGGATTTATAAAAAAAACACCCAGCCGCTGACGAAGCGCAACGCCGGTTGCGTCTTTAAGAACTCCCGGGGCATGTCCGCCGGGGCGCTGATCGACCGGGCCGGGCTGAAAGGCAAACGGGTCGGCGGGGCCTATGTCTCGCGCAAACACGCCAACTTCATCCTGGCGGATCCCGGAGCGACGGCGGCGGACGTGCTGAAACTGATCAACATCATCCGCCAGGAAGTCTACAAGAAATCCGAAGTGTACCTGGAACTGGAAATCGAGGTCTGGTGAGATGCGAACCGGGGTGATATCAGGCAGGAAACGATCGGTGCGAACCGCCGACGCTCGTGCCGTGCTGGACATCACCGTGTTGATGGGCGGTCCTTCCAGCGAGAGAAAGGTCTCTCTGGTCAGCGGCGCGGCGGTGGCCGATGGGTTGGCCTCCCGCGGGCACAAGGTCACGCGAGCCGACATCCGTCCTGACGACGTCTCCGCCCTGGACCGTCCGGGAATAGACGTGGTCTTCATCGCCCTGCACGGGGATTTCGGCGAGTCCGGGGCGGTGCAGGAACTTTGCGAGGTTCGCGGCCTGCGATATAGCGGTTCCCCGCCGCGGGCCAGCGCGACGGCGATGGATAAATCCGCCGCCAAACATGCCTTTCGGTCCGTGGGTGTGGCCACGCCGGATTGGGTCGTGGCCGATACCCCAGGCGACAGACGGATCGGGGCGTTGGGCCTTCCGGTGGTCGTCAAGCCCATCGATGGCGGGTCCAGCCTGGACGTGGTGATCGCTAAAAACCCGACGGCGCGTGACGAAGCGGTGGGCAGGTTGCTGGACAAGTACGGCCGCGTGATGGCGGAGCGATTTGTCGTCGGTAGGGAGTTCACCGTGGGCATCCTTGGAGACCGTACGTTGCCCACCTTGGAGATCATTCCGGCCAGGGAGTTCTACGATTATACGGCCAAGTACACCGATGGCGCCGGGACGAGGTACGTTTTCGACCATGGATTAGACGAGGAGGTAACCGCGGCGATGGAGGCCGCGGCGATGATGGCGCATCGGGCGTTGAATTGTCGAGACATGTCACGGGTGGACTTTATCGTCCCGCCGCGGGGCCTACCCCAGGTTCTGGAGGTCAATACGATCCCTGGCTTCACCAGCCATTCGCTGCTGCCGATGGCGGCCGCCAGGGCGGGAATCGACTTCGCCGGCCTGGTGGAGGAGATCGTGGGCATGGCGATGCGGCGTCCGGGGAGGGCGGACCGTCCAAGGAATGGTGTAACGTAATCATGTTTGGAAGAAGGAAAAAAAAGACAGATCATCCCTCCGCCGGCGGGGGATTGTTCCCGCGTCGAGGCGGCCTTTTGCTCAAGGCCGTTACCTGGCTGGTCGTTCTGGCGGGCTTAGGCGCTGGCGGCGTGCTTGGGATGAGGGCACTGGAGAAGCGCATACTGTCCGCCAAGGCGGTCAAGACGCCCATAGTGGCCGTGCGAGTGTGGTTTGCCAAGTGCCCGGCCTGGCTTCCGCTTTCCCTGGCCAGGGAGATCGCCTACTCCCTGGTGCCCAACAATGCCCAGTTCCAGGATATCGATCTGACCGCCGACGTGTACGCGCGGGCGAAGGCCAATCCATGGATCCGCCAGGTTCGCTACGTCCTCAAGCGCACGACCCACGATCCGCGAATCGCCGGCCTGGAGGTGGACTGCGAATTCCGCAAGCCCATCGCGCGGGTTAAACTGGGCGGCGAGGACGCTTACGTGGACGTCGAAGCCGTCCGCCTGCCCGCCAAGGACGTGCCTCAGTGGGTCGTCGAGGTGCCCGCTTCGTCCATACCGGCGTGCCTGCCGCGACAGCCCTCCACCGCGGGCACGGCCCAATTGTACTTCCGGGACAACGACGCCTTGCCGGCCAATCGGACCGCCAAGGGCATCCACTACATCGCCGTCGTCGGTGTGCAGGCCAAGGCCCCACCGGTGGGCAAACCCTGGGGTAGCCAAGACATCCGTGAGGGCCTGAAGCTGGTCCAGCTTGTCCTGGAGAAGTGTTACGCCAATCAGATTACCGCGGTGGATGTCCGCAATTACGATGGCCGGATCAGCCGGCGCGAACCGCATCTGTGCATGCGGGCGCAGATCGGAGACGGTCCGAGCACGGACATCAAGTTCGGCCGCTTCCCCGCGCCGGAGGGCGGCGACTACGAAGTGTCGCCCGATCAGAAAATGTCCTATCTGGACCAATACTACAACGACAACAATCGGACGTTAGCGGGACTGAACAGCTACATCGATCTCCAGTGCGACGAGATGCATTACAGCGTCAACTGACCGCCGGCCGTTGGACGTCCCCTCCCGTCCGCCCATCCGTCGCCTTGGCGCGGAAAAATGTCGCGGAGGTCTTTTTATACTCAATGGTCGAGAAGAGCACATCGTAATCCTTCAGCCCCAGTCGCGCGGCTGCATCGTTGACGGACTGGCGGACTTGTTCCTGGCTGAAACCGTGGAACATGGCAAAAAGGTTGTACCGCCAGCCCGGAAACGGTCTGCGGTGATAGCAATGCGAGACCTGGGGTATTTGCGCCAGATTATGACCGAGTGAATCCACGCGGTCATCTTCGGCGGCGAAGACGGCCAGCCCGTTGGCATGGAATCCCAGCCTCCGGTGCGCCACTACGGCGCCGAAACGGCGGATAAGCCCNNCCTCGTTCCATCCAGGTAGTGCGGCCAGTGCGTCAAAAGGCCGGGCCGTTACGCCCAGGTCGCCCTGGAGGACGCCGACGAGGAGTTTCTGCCCCACGGTCAAATTGACCGCATTGAGACTCTTCAAGCGATTGGAAACAGGGACGGGAGGGGAGTCGTCCAGCCGGAAGACCGCGTTGATCT
>PMBX01000242.1 GCA_003153915.1 Phycisphaerales bacterium | reverse complement strand
TCGTTCTTGGCAATCACGACGGCGAAAGCCCAAGCGGCCGAAGCAGAGATGCCGACAGCCTCGCCATCTGGTCGAACCTGATGCGGAAGCGATATTTTCCCAATCCCGTTCCCGACAGTTTCTACACTGGCAACGCGACGAAACACCCCGAAGCCGGCTTGTTGCAGGATTACTATGCATGGGAATGGGGCGATGCATTGTTCGTCGTACTGGACCCGTTCTGGTTCACGCCCAAGCAGCGCGGCAAGAGCGACAACTGGACACATACGCTCGGCGCCGAACAGTATCAGTGGCTCCAACGCACGCTCGAAGCCAGCAGAGCGAAGTTTAAATTCGTCTTCATTCACAATCTCGTCGGCGGCGCGGATGATCAATGCCGTGGCGGCGCGGAAGCCGCGCCGTTTTACGAGTGGGGAGGACTGAATCAGGACGGGAGTGACGGCTTAAAGCAAAACCGTCCAGGCTGGCCCGCGCCGATTCATCAACTGCTCGTCCAATACAAAGTGAACATTGTGTTCCATGGCCACGATCACTTATACGCCAAGCAGGACCTAGATGGCCTCGTCTACCAGGAAGTGCCCCAGCCCGGTCATCCTGGCAACGACAGGCCGCCCAGGTACGCGGCAGAATACGGCTACGTGAACGGGACGATTCTGGGAATTTCCGGCCATCTGCGTATAACGATTTTCCCCACAACAGCGACGGTTGATTGCGTCCGTACTGACCGGTCGGTTGCGCACTCGTATTCAATTCCCTCACGAGGCGAACCATGAACTCCATCCGCACGCTCGCCCTGTCCGCTGTAATTGGTTATACCACAATCAGTTCAATGGTTGGCGTACCGCGTGCCATGGGGCAGGCAGCGGACAAACCTCCGCGGGATGAACGCCGCACGCCACGAATTGAAAAACAAAGGCCGCCCAAAGGCGATGCCTCCGAAAGAGCGATTCCTCCTGAAGTCGCGGCCCTCGAACGATTGTCATTGGTGCTTGGGCGTCCCACCAATACGTCAGTAACGGTAAGCGTCCTCTCTGCCGACGGGCTGGAGGGATACTGCGAATATGGCATTGCATCGGGCGACTACTCGCGCAAAACCGGCGTGCTCGGTTTTACTGCCGACAAGCCGGTTGATGTGGTGCTCGACCAACTGCCGCCCAACAAGCCGTGCTTCTACCGATTTCGTTACCGCAAGCCTGGAGAGGACGCCTTCACGGTAAGCGAGGAGCAGTCTTTCCACACACAGCGTGCTCCGCTCAGTACGTTCGTTTTCGAGATTCAGGGGGACTCGCATCCCGAACGGCAACAGCAGTTCGACCCCACGCTCTATGCCCAGACGTTGCGTGCCGCCGCAGCCGACCGCCCCGACTTCTACATGACCATAGGCGACGATTTCAGCGTGGACACGCTCCGCACCATCAACGCGGAAACCGTCTCTGGGCGTTACCGCCTCCAGCGTCCCTTCCTGGCGCTGGTCGCGCAGTCGTCGCCGCTGTTCCTGGTCAACGGCAATCATGAGCAGGCGGCTGAGTGCAACCTCGACGGCACGGCGAATAATGTTGCCGTCTGGGCGCAGACGGCCCGAAACAAGTTCTTTCCGCAGCCAGAGCCTGGCGGTTTCTATACCGGCGATACGACGCCCGTGCAATTTATCGGGCTGTTGGGGGATTACTACGCCTGGACGTGGGGTGACGCGCTGTTTGTCGTGATCGACCCATACTGGCACTCCCCCAAACCGGTGGACAACGTCTTGGGCGGCGGGGCGAAGACCCGCGACCGGTGGGAGGTTACGCTCGGTGACCAGCAGTACACGTGGCTGAAGAAAACTCTGGAGTCCAGCAAGACCAAGTACAAATTTGTCTTCACGCATCACGTTTTGGGTACCGGGCGCGGCGGCATTGAGCAGGCCGGCTTCTTCGAATGGGGCGGCAAGAACAAGAATGGCGTCAATGAGTTCGCCCAGAGGCGACCGGGCTGGGTGCTGCCCATCCATCAACTGATGGCCGCCAACGGCGTGACCATCTTCTTCCAGGGGCACGACCACGTATTTGCCCGACAGCAGCTCGATGGCGTTGTGTACCAGACGCTGCCCGAGCCGGCCGATCCTTTCTATACCCTCTACAACAAGGATGCCTACCACTCCGGCGACGTTCTGGCCAACTCCGGTCGCGTGCGCGTGACCGTCTCACCCCAGAAGGTACGTGTAGAGTATGTCCGCTCTTACCTGCCGAAGGATGCGACCATGGAGCACCCCAGCGGGGAAACCGCGTTCTCCTACGAAATCGCAGCATCCAGGCCGGCCTCGAAGAATTCGACGACAATCAGCGACTCATCTGCGCCAGCCGTTCTTTCGCCGTGTGCGAAGCCAACGGAACTCGCCAGGGGCTTTGACTTGCCCGCTGCCCCGTGTACACCGGCGAAAGCCGTAAACACTGATGTGCCGTACCAACACCCTTTTGGGATAGGAAAACGAGGTTATGTCTCAAATGCCCAGTAACGATTCGGCCACACCGCCTGCCGGTGGTTCTACGGCTGCCCAAAACGGAATCTCCGCCAACGGTATGAAGCGGCGTCGCGTGCTACGTGTGCTTTTGGCCCTGGCCATCCTCGGCGGCATCGTAACGCTGATCTATTGGCTCAACGCCCGCCGGTACGAGACTACCGACGACGCCTTCATCGAGGGCCACGTCGCCTTCATGGGCCCGAAGGTTTCCGGCCAGGTTCTCGAGCTTCACGTCACGGACAACCAGTTCGTCAAGAAGGACGATATCCTGGTGACTATCGACCCGCGCGACTACGAGGCCCGCCTCCAGCAGGCCCAAGGCGCCCTCAAGGCCGCCGAGGCGCAGTCCCAGGCCGCCAAGACCAACCGGGAGTTGACCGAGGTGACCGCCCCGGCAGACACGCGGCTGGCCCAGGCCGGCGTCGATGCCGCCAAGTCGGCGGTCGATTCCGCTCGCTCCCAGGTGCAGATGGCCAAGAGCCAACAGGTCCAGGCCCAGGCGGCAGTCGATAGCGCCAAGGCCTGGCTGGAACAGGCCAAGGCCGACGCCGTGGCCGCCCAGGCGGACGCCAAGCGTACCGATGACGAGCTGGCCCGCTATCGCGAGATGGTCAAGACCAACAGCGCCACGCCGCAGCAACTGGACGACGCGATCTCCTCCGCCAAGAGCACCGCCGCCAGGTACTCCGCCGCACAAAAGAAGATAACCGCATCCGAGGCCCAGGTCGCCGCCGCCGAGGCGGCAGCCAAAACCGCGGCCGAGGGAATCACGCAGGCCCAGGCCATGGCCCAGCATGCAGAGTCCGCTGTCGGCCAGGCCCAAGCCAAGTTCGCCCAGGCCGAACCGTTCGCCCAGCGGATCGCGTTGGCCGAAAGTTACTTCCAGGCCTCCCAGGCCCAGAGCGCCCAGCTCCAGGCCGCGGTGGAGTCGGCTCGTTTACAATTGGAATATTGCACGATCCGCGCGCCGATGGACGGTTACGTCACTCGCCGCACCGTGGAACAGGGCGCGTACCTACAGCCGGGGCAGCCCATGTTGGCGATCGTCGATCCGCAAGTGTGGGTGGTCGCCAACTTCAAGGAGACGCAACTGGAGCGAATGAAGCCCGGCCAGCCGGTCACCGTGTCCATCGACGTACTGGACGGCAAGGAACTCAAGGCGCACGTTGACAGCATCATGACCGGCGCCGGCGCCCGTTTCAGCCTGCTGCCGGCGGAAAATGCCACGGGTAACTACATCAAGGTCGTCCAGCGGGTGCCGGTGAAGATCGTCTTTGACGAGCCGGTCGAGCGGTACAAGCTTGGGCCAGGCACGAGCGTCGCGCCTTCGGTGAAGGTGCGATAACCGGTGACCGATGCGCCCAACAACCTGGCCGGCGAACTAGCGCCTTGGAAGCCTGCCGTCAACCCGCTGATCATCGCCATGACGGTCATGCTGGCCACGTTCATGGAGGTGCTNNGCCAACGTCGCGCTGCCGCACATCGCGGGCAACCTGTCGGCCGGCCTGGACGAAAGCACATGGGTGCTCACGTCGTACCTGGTGTCCAACGCCATCGTGCTGCCGTTGAGCGGTTGGTTCTCGTCGATCTTCGGCCGCAAGCGGTTCTTCTCGGTTTGCGTGGGCCTGTTCACGGTCAGTTCGCTGTTATGCGGCCTGGCGCCAAACTTGGGCTGGCTGGTCTTCTTCCGCGTGCTACAGGGCGCCGGTGGCGGTTCGATGCAGCCGCTCTCGCAGGCGATCCTGATCGAGAGTTTCCCCAAGAGCAAGCGCGGCATGGCAATGGCGATCTACGCGATGGGCGTGGTCGTCGCCCCGATCATTGGTCCCACCGTTGGCGGATGGATCACCGACAACTACACGTGGCGTTGGATATTCCTCATCAACGTGCCCATCGGCATCCTGGCGATCCTGCTGGCCAGCGCGGTGGTTGAGGATCCGCCCTACTTGCACCGCCGCAAGCTTCGCCAGCTACGGATCGATTACGTCGGCCTGAGCCTGCTGTGCATCGGCCTGGGCGCACTACAGATCATGCTGGACAAGGGCCAGCGGGAGGACTGGTTCTCGTCCAATTTCATCATCGTCCTGCTGGTCGTCACCGTGGCGTCGCTACTGGTGCTTGTAATCTGGGAGTGGTGGCAGCATGACCCGGTATTGGAGCTGCACCTGCTGAAGGATCGCAACTTCGCCGGGGCCACCGCCACGATGTTCCTGCTGGGTTTCGTGCTTTACGGCAGCCTCGTGCTGCTGCCGCTGCTGCTGCAAACGCTGCTGGGTTACACCGCCGAGTTGAGCGGCATGGTCTTATCGCCCGGTGGCATCGTCACGCTCATCACGCTGCCACTGGTGGGCAGGCTGCTGGCGCGCTTTGAGGCACGCTGGCTGATTGTCATCGGCGTATTCATAACCGCCTACTCGCTTCTGATGATGTCGCGGTTCAACCTGGAAGTCGATTTCTGGACTTCCGTCTGGACCCGAATGGTCCAGGGTGTCGGCCTGGCGTTTCTATTCGTGCCGGTCAACAACATGGCCTTCTACTTCGTTCCGCGGGAGAAGACCAACTACGCGTCCGGACTTATCAACCTTGCTCGCAACATCGGCGGCAGTTGCGGCATCGCCTTCGCCGCCACGGTGTTGTCGCGATGGAGCCAGGCGCACCAGAATTACATGGTGTGCAATCTCTCGCCGTTGAACCCGCAGTTCCAGACCGCGACGCAGGCGGCCACAAACATGCTCGTGCAGCAGGGCCAGGCCCCGTCCGTCGCGCAGAACCAGGCCCAGCAACTGATCTACTCCAACATGGTGCGGCAGGCGACCATGATGTCCTTCAACGACGTGTTCTTTCTGATGGCGGCGACGTTTCTGATTCTCATCCCGGTGCTCTTGGTGATGAAGAAGGCCCCGCCCCACCGCGAAGGCGACATGCCTGCCGCCCACTAGAGAATTTCACGCCAATCACCACACCCAAGCGAGGCGCCTCGGAGCTTGGGAGTGCGCTTCATTCGACCCCAAAGCAAACGGCACTTGGGGATGTCAGCGCTGTCATCCGAAGATTCTCAAGAATTTGACCAAAATCAAGATCAGCATCCCCAAGAGATAAACACGAAGGACAAGCAAGGCAATCTTGACCGTCCTGGTCATCTGGATGCGAGGCATAAATCACCGGTTTGTACTCGCTAGATTCTAGCGCGAGTAACCAGGCCTTTCATAATGTCATTGTAATGGATGACGCCCAACATCCTGTCCCTGGCATCCACAATCCGNNCAATCGGCAGCATTCTAAAGTGATACTTGGCGAACAACTGCGCAATATCGTCCTTGAGAACATTTTCATCCACGGACACAACCGGTGAAACCATGATGTCCCTAAGAATCGTCGCATCGGTGCTTGTTACCAGCCGTCGCAGGTCCACGACACCCAGGAGCGTTCCCTCGGTTGGAACAACGATGTAGACGTAGGACACCACCTCGTGGTCCAGGCTGGTCGAGCGAAGCTGGAGCATGGCCGAAGCCACGGTGGTGTCCGGCGGCATGGGCAGAAATATGCGAGACATCAGCGAAGAGGCCTTTGACTCATGTTCCGAAAGGATGGCCAATATCCGTTCCGCCTGTTCCTTGGGCAANNCAACGCCATCAACTCATTGCGGTCATCCAGCGGTAGCACCGAGAACAAGTCCGCCAACTGAGCCGCGGACATCTCCGACAGAATCGCCCCGGCCCGCTCCTTTTGTAGATCGGCGACCAGTTGCCGTTGGGCGCGAGGCTCGGCTTCCAGGAGGGTTTCGGCCGCTTTCTCCGTATCCAGGGCGGCAAAGACGGCCTCCTGCTCCTTGCCCGAGAGTTCCTCCAGGGCATC
>PMBX01000108.1:3949-4314 GCA_003153915.1 Phycisphaerales bacterium | reverse complement strand
TTGGCGTCGTCGTGCTCAAGGAACGGGATCAGCGCCGCCGAGACGCCGACGGTCTGCTTGGGCGAGATGTCCACGTACTGGACATCGCTACCGTTGACGATCATCACCTCGCCCTTGGCTCGGGCCAGGACGTGCTCCTCCGGCAGACGGTGCTCGTTGCGGGAGGTTTTCTCCAGCGCGTCGGGGGGGGCCAGGACCGCTTCCATCTCCTCGTCGGCCCGCAGATAGGCGATCTCGTCGATAACCTTGTTACGTACCACCTTGCGATACGGAGTCGTGAGGAAGCCGTATTCGTCCACACCGGCGTAGATGCCCAAAGAGCTAATCAGGCCGATGTTATTGCCTTCGGGCGTCTCGATGGGGCA
>PMBX01000108.1:0-3940 GCA_003153915.1 Phycisphaerales bacterium | reverse complement strand
GCCAGCGGGTTCTGCTGATCCACCACCTGGCTGAGTTCCCCGCGACCGAAAAAGTAATCGATGCTCGCCGAGATGCTCTTGGAGTTCACCAGTTCGGCGATCTTATTCAACTCGGCGGGTTCCTTGAGGCTCATGCGCTCCTGGACGGTGCGGCGGAGCTTAAGGAAACCCTTGCGAAGCTCGTCGGTTGCCAGTTCGTCGATAGTGCGCAGGCGGCGGTTACCCAGGTGGTCGATGTCGTCCACCACGCCCACCCCCACACGAAGGCCAACGATGTATTTCATCGTGTTAATGACATCCTCATGCCGCAACGTCATCACCGATTCCGGCACGGACTGTTTGAACTTGCGGTTGAGGCGGAACCGGCCCACCCGGCCGAGACGGTAGCGGTTCTCGTCGTAGAACTTNNCTTGGCCTTGTCCACCTGCGGCGGGTTGCCCGGACGCAGGCGGGCATATATGCGCAGCAGGGCGTTGTCATGGCTGTCGGCGGGGTCTTCCGTCAGCGTGTTGAGCAGCAGCATATCCCGGACCGCCTCGACGACCTCGACTTTCTTGAGTCTCGATGCGCCGATCTTGGGCAATGCCTCGCCGATCTGCCCGCCGGAGGGCACAAGTTCCTCTCCGCTTTCCGGTTCGGCGATCGCCTCCACAGCGAACATCGCCGGGCGAAGCTGGTCGACGGGAATCGTGCGCGTCTCATAGAACTCGCGGATGATCGCCGCCGTCGTGCCGTAACGCGCGTCCATCGCGCGGAGGAACGTGGTGGCCGGTATCTTGCCCGATTGGTCGATGCGGATGCCCAGAAAGTCCTTCTTGTTGACGTCCAGTTCGATCCAGCTTCCGCGTTCGGGGATGATCTTGGCCCCGTGCAGCGGACGGTCCGATTCTTCCATCGCGACGGTGAAGTCGATGCCCGGGCTGCGGTGAAGCTGCGATACCAGCACGCGCTCGGCGCCGTTGACGATGAACTCGCCGCCACCGATCATGATGGGGATCTCACCGACGTAGATGCTCTCCTCCACCACGTCCTTGGAATCTTTCCGGCTCAGGCGACAACGGATGCGGAAGGGCATCCCGTAGGTCAGTTTCAGGTCGCGGCATTCCTGGGCGTTGTAGCGCGGTTCGCCCAGTTCGTAATAGAGGTATTCCAGCGTCGTCTGCTCGTCGTAGCTGACGATGGGAAACACCTCGCGCAGAAGGGCTTCCAGGCCCTCCTTCTTGCGCTTGGCGGGTTCCACCTCAGCCTGGAGGAAACGGGCATAGCTGGCCGTCTGGATCTCAATAAGGTCGGGGATGGGAGCGCCGTCACCGATCTTCGAAAAGTTCCGGACCTTCGTCATTCGCACCATCATCAGAGTGCCCTCATCAAGCTTGCCGCATGTGGCGGCGATGATCTCTGAAAACCGACCCTTTACGTCCCACCGGCGCAGCGAGAGACTCCCTCGACATGGAGGGAGTCCTGCGCGACCGGACCAGCCGGCGTCGGCGGGATGCTACTTGACCTCGACAGTGGCGCCTGCCTCTTCGAGTTTCTTCTTGGCGTCTTCCGCTTCGTCCTTGGAAACCGATGTCTTGACTGCCTTGGGCGCGCCTTCGACCAGGTCCTTGGCCTCGGTGAGGCCCAGGTTGGTCAGTGCGCGGACGGCCTTGATTACCTGAATTTTCTTTTCTCCGGCGCCCTTGAGGATGACGTCGAAGGTGGTCTTTTCTTCCACCGGCGCCGCTGCGGCTGCCGGTGCGGCGGCGACCATCATCGCCCCGCCCGCGGCAGGCTCGATGCCATATTCCTGCTTGAGGTAATCCGCCAGATCGACGGCTTCCTTCAGCGTCAACTTGACGATCTTGTCTCCCAGTTCCTTGGTAGCGGCGGAGAATTCCTTCTTCGCTTCGGTCGCTTCAGTCGTTTCGGCCATTTCCTAAACTCCGTGCTAGTGGTGCACCGGCCTGATAGGCGGACACCCCGTTGGCGTCCATTTAATCCCGGCGAACCGGGACCAATCCGCGGCCGGATGATTAACGCAGGATGTCTATGCAGCCGCGCCCTGGGAGGCTCCGCCTTCCTTGGAGTCGCCGCCTTGCTTTTCCTCGATGGTCTTGAGGATCGAGGCGAGCTTGGCGCCCGGTCCGACTAGGCAGGCCGCCAGGTTCCTTCCTGAAGACAGGACCGCCGTGACCACCTGGGCGATTGCCTCGTCCCGGTTGGGGAACTTGCTGAGCCGTTGGATCTCATCGGCGCCGAACGCCTCCCCTTCCATGTACGCCGCCTTGACGATAAGGTTCGGGGAATCCTTGCCCGCATCGAGCAGTTCGCGGACCACCGTGACGACGCTATCGGCCCCGTAGGCGATCGCGCAGGGACCTTCCAACAGGTCGGCGGCACCTTCCAGGCCCACGGACCGCAACGCCGTCCGCGCCACGGAATTCTTGACCACCCGCAGGCGGATGTTCTTCTTCATCAGGCGGCTGCGTATCCCGTTGGCGGAGACGGCATCGACGCCCATGAAATTCACCATCGCCAGGGAGGTCACGCCCTCCAGCCGCTTGGCGAGTTCCTTCGCTAAAAGTTCCTTGACCGGTTTGCTCATGGTCTGTCCTTGTGATTATTCCACTTCCAGTTGAACCGACGGCGACATCGTGGCCGACAGGCAGGCCCGCTTGATATACGTGCCCTTGGACGTCGGGGGCTTTATGCGCTTGATGTGGCCGAGAAAAGCCTCGACGTTCTGCGCCAGTTTCTCGGCGTCAAAACTTGCCTTTCCGACCGGAACATGCACGTTGCCACCGTCATCGTTGCGGAACTCCACCTTTCCGGCGGCATATTCCTTCACGGCCGTGGCGATATCGGTTACAACCGTCCCGGATTTCGGCGAGGGCATCTTGCCCTGGGGTCCCAACACGCGACCTAGCTTGGAGACGCTCCGCATCATCGCCGGGGTGGCGATAGCCACGTCAAAATCCGCCCACCCGTCCATGATCTTCTTGATTAACTCGTCGCCACCGGCCTCCAATGCCCCGGCCGCCTTGGCACGGTTGACATCCTCGCCGTCACAGAAGGCCACGACCTTCTTGGACACGCCGATGCCGTTTGGCAGCGAGATGCTGCCGCGTAGGGCCTGTTCGGCCTGTTTGGGATCGATTCCCAGATGCAGAACCAGATCGATGGTGGGGTCGAACTTGGTGGGCTTGAAGTCCTTTAGAACCTTGATCGCTTCGGCCAGGGGGAGCTTGTCCTTGGGGGCAATCTTCTGGGCTTCCCGATAGCGTTTGCTGCGGGTTTTCGGCATTGGTTTCTCCTAACGTCCCGGTGCTTCCGGACTGCCGCGTTTTCCGGCCCGCGGTCGAGCCGTGGCCCACAAAGGGCCTCCGCGCCGCGGGCTTTTCCAGCCCGCCGGATGCGCGCGGATCACTTCCTGACAACCGTGATGCCCATGCTGCGCGCCGTGCCCTCGATGATCCGGCAGGCATGTTCAAGGTCCTGGGCGTTCAGATCGGCCTGCTTTTTCTGGGCGATCTGACGAACCTGTTCGATGGTCACCGTTCCGACCTTCTCTTTGTTGGGCACACCGGAGCCTTTGGCGACCTGCGCCGCTTCCTTCAGCAGCGCCGCGGCCGGGGGGCTTTTCGTGATGAAACTGAAGGTGCGGTCGGCGTAGACGGTGATAACCACCGGCACGGGCATGCCGTTGTATTCCTTGGTGCGCTCGTTGAACTGCGAAACAAACTGGCCGGGACTGATGTTGTGCTGCCCCAGCGCCGGTCCCACCGGTGGGGCCGGAGTGGCCTGTCCGCCCGCGGCTTGAAGTTTGATCTTCGCGACGATTTCCTTTGCCATGTCCGATTCTCAACTCTCGCCTGTCCACCTCCACCATCACGAAGGGGGCATCAGGTCTTTTCGATCTGCCAATACTCCAGTTCCACCGGCGTCGCCCGGCCGAAGA
>PMBX01000167.1:2426-6104 GCA_003153915.1 Phycisphaerales bacterium | reverse complement strand
AGTCCGGGACCATCATCGAGGCCGTGGAGAATCAGCCTTGGTCTGGAGAAGCAAAGGTCCACGTCTCGATCGCGAACTGGGTTAAGGGCCAGGACCCCGCGCTGCATCCAAAAACGCGCCGACTCTGGTTCAAGGTCCAGCCATCGACGGCCGCCAAAGTCAGCCGGCCACGTAAGCTCCGCAGTACTGCGGCCAGGGATTACGAATTGGACTTTCGCGACTGTCACACCATCAATCCGTCACTCTCAGATCAAACGGACGTGGCCGCCGCCAAACCCCTCGGATGCAACACGGCCCCGCAGCGGTGTTTCAACGGCCAGATGCTCGGCCACGGAGGCTTCCTACTCAGCATTGCCCAACACAACGAGATCGTCCGAAAGGACAGCAAGTCCCGCGAAGTGATTTTCCCATATCTCAACGGCGTGGACGCCCTGACCGGCGCAGATCTGGACCGGTTCGTCATCGATTTTGGTCAAAGGGACCAGCTCCAGGCAGCAAGCTACCCACACGTGTTTGAATGGGTGAAGACCCGTGTTCTCCCGGACCGCGAGCGTAAAGCCACCGAGGGCATCGACAAGGATGGCAGCGTGCGCCCACACCACAAAGCCTTCCTGGCACGCTGGTGGCAGCTCTCCTTTGGTCGCCCCGAAATGCTTTCCGTTATCGAGCCGCTGCCACGCTACCTCGCGTGCGCCTATGTCACCAAGCGCCCCATCTTCATGTTCATCTCGTCAGCCATCCGCCCAAGCAACCTGATCCAGGTTTTTGGTTTCCCCGATGACTACAGCTTTGGTGTCCTCCAGTCTCACGCCCACTGGCTGTGGTTCATCACCAAGTGCGGAAAACTCAAATCCGATTTCCGCTACAGTGCTGAATCCGTTTTCGACACCTTTCCGTGGCCACAAGAATCCGAAGCCAAGCAGGTGTCGGCGGTGGCTGAAGCTGGCCGACAAGTCCGGCGCGTTCGCATGGAGGCGTTGGGCCAGATGAAGGGTGGCTTGCGCGCCATTTATCGTACTCTTGAACTCCCTGGCGTAAATCCCCTCAAAGACGCCCACGCCGCCCTGGACGCCGCCGTCCTCGCCGCCTATGGCTTCACCGCCAAGAAGGACCTGCTGGCCCAGCTTCTCGCACTCAACCAGGCCGTCGCCCAGCGCATCGAAAAGGATGAGCCGGTCACCGCGCCCGGAATCCCGGCCAGCTTCCCGAAGCCCGAAACCCTCATTTCCGGCGACTGCATCCCTCCGGTCCAGCAATCATGAAGCCGTGGCGCCCATACTGGAACGGGCTCGATCACCTGATGCGTGACCTCCTGACCAGCCCGGAGCCGCCGCAATTCGCAGGAGTCCACAGAATCCACGAGTGGATCTCCGGGCTCAAGTTTCCTGAGCTCATGCTCACCGACGACAAGTGCTATCAATTAGCGGAAACCCTCTCCTCGGGTGCCTTCCCCGGGTGCCACCCATCTTGCATCAACGCCGGCATCCACTGGCAACTAATTCTTCGCTGCGAGTGCGCGCTGGATTTCTGTCGCGGCCGGGTTGGGAAACGGGCTGCCTTCAACTGGGGCCAGGACCGGGAAGCGGTCTATCGGTGGCTCCTAATCGAATTTTGGCACAGAAACGCCCTGCATTGGTCTTCCAAAGTCTTCGGCTCAAGCACCGTTCAGGCGGCGATAAAGCAAGCGCGCTTTCAAACGCAATTTTGGCACCGCTTCGCTGGCGTCGATCCCGCCAAGAATTGACGCTAGTCAGCGGAACAAATCATTCAACGTTTCGGCAGTCGTTTCCAAGACTCATTGCGACTTCCCCGGGTCAGGCACAGCAATCGCCCCTTTACCTTCAATCCGAAGAATGAGGTGTAAGTGGACCGCAATTTTCTCTGCAATTTTCTCTTGCACGACTCAAGAAGGAGCGCTTAAATGCGCACGCTCTTTGACAGATCCGGTCCGAGTGTGACCGGCCAGAACATTTTTCAGCGATCGGGAACCCCGTGAGAATCGGGGACGGTTGCGCCACTGTGACGGGCTACAAGCTCCATCAAGCCACTGCGCCAAAACGCGGGAAGGCGGGAGCGAGATTCGAGGCCCCAAGTCAGGATACCGGCTGAAGAGTGCTCATCGCGGCAAGCCTCGCGTGAGGTAAGCCGACTTCTCCGCAAAGAGAAGGATGGGGCCAGCCTGTCGAACTGTTTTCGTCAGGTTTCGCCGAATGCCTTCATTCTCCGTTTTGCCGGGGTCTGGAGGTTTTTCTTTTTAAGCCTTCAACTCCGCGCTGGTCTCTCTGAAATCAAAACTCGTTCCGCCTTCATCGGCGGAGCTCAGAAAGAAAGATTAGCATGAAACGGCTCACATTATTCGCGCTAGCCACCGCCGGCTTGCTGGCCCTATCACCTGTCCACGCCGCCACCTTCGACGACGTCCAATACTGGGTTGGCTCCGGCCCTAACCAGGCCGCCCTGGTCATTGATTGGAACGACGGCAAGTCCCCTGAATCCCTCCTATGGGGCTATCGTTGGGACGGCTCCGCCACAGGCTTGGACATGCTCGAATCGGTGGTAAACGCCGACCCCCGCCTCTTCGCTCACGTGGGCACCTTCAGTTGGGGCACGGCCATGCTCGGCATCGGCTACGACCTCAACAACAGCGGTGGCTTCGCAGTGTCGCCCTCGCTCACATTCGACGGTGCCGGGCTGGCGCTGGACTCGAACCCAAACGACGCCCGGGTGGCCACGGATTCAGCGGATCATTATCTCGAAGGATGGAACAACGGGTTCTGGGGCTATTACACCCGGGCCTCGTCCAGCGGCGCCTGGGCTTCGTCATTTGTCGGAGCGCGTGACCGCGTCCTGGCCGATGGCGCCTGGGACGCTTACAACTTTGAGGCGGACTTCGCATCCAGCATTCCCTCCGACCCGACGCCCGCGATGGTACCTGAACCTACCACCGTCTCCCTCTTCACCCTCAGCGCCCTCACGTTTGTATGGTTGCGTCGCCGTCACGCGTGAACCGCTTGCTCCCGGCTCGCGCCGCTGCAGTGTTGGCGCTGGTCCTCACGATCGGCGCCGTTACCCACGCGTGCGCGGCTGCGAGCCCCTTCGCCGCCGCGGTCGTCGCCGCGCAAGGCCCCTTCGGACCTTCACCCTACGACGACCCCGCTTCGGTGCTCGGGATGCCGTCCACCAACTTCTACGATCCCCTCGGCGGGTGGTCCGGCGGCACCACCGTGCGCCGCGTCAAGCTGGTGGAGGCCGCCCACAACTTGAACGCCACGCAAACGGGCAAACTCATCACCACCCTGCTGAGCGGCAGCACCATCGTGGCCCGCTTTGACCAGCCGATTCAGCACGACCCGGCCCATCCCTACGCCATTGACCTGCTCGTCTTCGGCAATGCCTTCTACACCTCCAGCGGATTCCCCAACGACAGCACGGACATGAACACGCTCATGCTGGCCGGAGGCGGGCTCTTCGAGCCGATGAAAGTGTCGGTCAGCCCTGGCTTCACCGGCGCGCCCGGCCAAAGCCCCTCCGACTACCAGACATGGGACTGGTATCGCTACGACAACGGCCCCTACGCCGATACGGCCTTCCCCACCCACGCCTATCATTGGTGTCGCACCAACTCCACTTGGAGCAACGACCTGATGGACTTCACCAAGCCGGTCAATCCTGTCTTTG
>PMBX01000167.1:0-2410 GCA_003153915.1 Phycisphaerales bacterium | reverse complement strand
ACGCCACCGCCACCCTGCGCTTCCAACGGCCCGGCTCCCTGGCCGAGACCGCCCTCGCGTTCGACTTCACCGCCGTCAGCGAATTCGCCCGCGTCTCGACCGCCCCCTTGCCCGACCCGTCCGCCCTCGCCCCCCTCAGCGGCCAGGTCCTCACTGCGGCCCAGCTCCACCTCTCGCCCATTCTCGACGGCAACGCCGTCGCCTTCCAGACCGGCCTCCATCTGTCGGCCGGTCCCGGATACACAGGCAACGGCGCCGACCTCGACCTGCTTCTCTGGCAGGGTACCAACTGGCTTCGATCTCCATTTGCCTACGAATCCTCGAGCAAGACCGTCGTCACGGCGGGCATCACGAACCTCTCAAGCGTCGCACTGGTTCAAGTGCTGCCGCCGCAGTTGACCATCTCGCTCAGCGGGAATGAAAACCAGGTCCGATTCACACCCGTCGCCGGATGGCACCACACGCTGGAGCGCACGACGGCCTTCAACGGCTGGAACCCGGTTGCGAGCGCCACACCCACCAACGGGCTACCAGTCGCCCTCAGCGACCCGAATCCACCGGCAGACCATGCCTTCTACCGCGTGCGCCTGACCCGCCCGTAATGCGCCAGCCAGCCCAGCCCAAGAGATCGCCTGGCAGGAAGCGCTGCCCGCACGCAAGCCCGCTTGCGCGTTCCGGGCCGCGGTTCCACGCCGGCCTCCTCCGAGACCTGCCGCCGCCCTTGCGCTCCCGAGCGTTCACCCTCATCGAGCTCCTGGTAGTGATCGCCATCATTGCGATCCTCGCCAGCTTGCTCCTGCCCACGCTAAGCCTGGCCAAGCAACGCGGCAAGAGTGCCGCCTGCCTCAGCAACCTCCGCCAGATGGCCATTGCCGCCACTCTCTACGTGGCGGACCACGAGGACTCGTATCCCGTCGCCTACTACACCGCCGTCGTGGACGGCGTCAACATCTCCTACGGTTGGGACCTCACCACCGTCATGGGCAATCCCGCTACTGTGGTCCCCGGTCTCCTCTGGCAAGGAAAGGGCCCTGAACAAATCCAACAGTGCCCCTCCTTCACCGGCAAGGCCAACTCCCTCGCCGACCCCTACACCGGCTACAACTACAACATCAGCTTCATCGGCCACGGCCAGTTCGAGAGCATCCCGGAACCCGCCAAAAGTGGCGCGGTCAAACGCCCGCAAGCCACCGCGCTCTTCGGCGACGGCCAGTACGCCGCCGGGGCGGACAAGTTCATGCGCGCGCCCTTCCCCAATCCCGGCGATGCGGCCTTCCGCGGGCGTTCGGCGGGCACCCAGGGCTTTCGTCACAGCCGCCGCAGCAATACCGCCTTCTGCGACGGCCACGTCGAACCGCTCCGCGCCTGCTACACAAACAACAGCGAAAATGCGGCCGTTGCCGCCGGCACCGGATTCCTTTCCCCCGACAATAGCCTTTACGACCTCGAATAACCCGCTGCACCTCAACTCAAAACCAACACACAGAACACATTCCCCCCGGACCGTCACCGCTTTTCCACCCCCCCCGTCAAAAACTGAGCGCCGCGTCCACGACGCTGCTCCGCCACCCAGCCGGACGCGTCCAGTTGCCTTTAGAGTAAAACTCAGCCCGCCCGTCTCGGTTATCTGTAATCGGCCATTTGCCATGCTGGACCCGCGCGTCGCCGCAAATGCCGCCACGCTTCTAGCCCTCGGGCCGGGCAGGCCCACCGCGCACGGCGCCTTTCCACGTCACACCACGGTCTCCCACCTCTGCCGCCTCTGAGCACTGAAGCCGCCCCTTGTCCACCGTAGCTACCGCCGCCCCGTGGAAGCAGGAACACCAATCAGACTCGCCAGTTGACTCAATGCTCGGCGTTTGGCAGAACCCTCTTGTGCAAGACATTATGGGGTACAGTGGCGCGGGTGGCGTGGTGGCATAAACGCCAGTCGAATATGAAAGCACTTTCTTTTTTCACGGTGATTTTGGTGGCGATGCTATCTTCCGTAGCCGCAGCTAGAACGTTGGAAGAGTTTTCTCCTCATCTCTCGACGAACGCGCAAATTATCTGGGCAGCGACGACGAATACTCTGCCAAACAGTTTGTGGATTTATCGAAGGCATGGGCCTCGCATCTTTTCGTCGGCGGTGATTTCCAATGCAATCGTCCTGGCCTCACTTCAAAGCAAAGGTTTTCCGAAGCCGTCNNGATAGAGGTCCCAACTACCCCGGCGGAATTCCGTCCATTTTCAGCATCACGCCCGGCTCCGCAACCATGTATTATGCGATGCCACATTCCAACACATATTCGGCAGCAGGTATCCCAAGTGATGCGGCGATTATAAAGCGTGCATGGGACGAGGCGTTGCGATTAGGCATTGATCCAAACCAACTCAGGCTGAAGAACATGACTTCTGAGTTTCCCAGTTC
>PMBX01000248.1 GCA_003153915.1 Phycisphaerales bacterium | reverse complement strand
CGGCCACCGGCGGACTTGATTGCAGCTTCGGCCTCCGATCGTGAAAACCGCTCCAGCGTTCCGGTGACCACGACGGTCTTGCCCGCCATCGCTCCCCCGGCCGTTGCGGCGGGCCGGTCGGAAGTCATCTTCACGCCCGCCTCCCGAAGGCGGCCGACCACCTCCAGCCCGCTGGAACTGGCAAAAAAGTCGTGGACGCCCTGGGCGATCACCGGGCCGATTTCGGGTACATCCTGCAACGTCTCCAGGTCCGCCGAGGCGATGGAGTCGATGTCGCCGAAATGATCGGCCAGAACCTCCGCGACCCGCCCGCCAACGTGGCGGATTCCCAAGCCCGCCAACACCCTGGCCAGTCCGCGAGTCTTGCCGGCAACGATCGCCGCCAGGAGCTTGCCCGCCGATTGCTTCTGCATCCGGGTAATGATGACCCGCCCGTCGTCGCGCGTGTGCCTGCCGATCTCCATGCCCACCAGGGCTTCCAGGTCCAGGCCGTAGAGGTCGGCAAAGTGCTTGATCCGCCCGGAGGTGACGAGTTGATCGACGATTGCCGGGCCGAGGCCCTCGATGTCCATCTGGTCGCGTCCGGCGAAGAAGGCCAGGCGCTGTCGTATCTGTGCGGGACATTCGGGGTTGACGCACCGCAGCGCGACGGCGCCGTCTTCCCGCTCCACGGGGCGCTGGCAGGCGGGACACTTCCGCGGCGGCTGGACTCGCCGAGCGCCTGCGGGGCGATTTTCCGCCAGTACGGCGACGACCTGGGGGATGATCTCCCCGGCCTTTTCGACCAGGACCGTGTCGCCCTCGTGCACGTCAAGCCGCCGCACCTGGTCGAAGTTGTGCAAGGAAGCGTTGCTGACGGTCGTTCCGCCCAACTGCACCGGATCGAAGTGCGCCGTGGGCGTGATGGTTCCCAGCCGGCCCACCTCGAAGCTTACGCTCCGCAAGCGCGTGGCGGCCTGGGCGGCCTGGTACTTGTAGGCCACGCACCATCGGGGGTGCTTGCTGGTGGCGCCCAGTTGGTCGCGCAGGTCCAGTTCGTCAATCTTGACGACAACCCCATCGGTCTCGTAGTCGGCCCCTCCGCGCAGGACCAGCCATTCCTCGACGGCTTCGGTCACCGCCGCCAGGTCGTCGCAGACGCGGGCGTGCGGGTTGGCGGGCAGGCCCCAGTCCCTCAGCAAAGCCATCAGTTCGCTCGCCCGTCGCACAGAAAGCGGTTCAACCTGCCCGAACCCATGCGCGATGAACGCCAGCCCCCGCTCTGCCGTGACGCGCGGGTCCAGTTGCTTGAGCGTTCCCGCCGCCCCGTTGCGAGGGTTGGCGAAGGTCTCCAGGCCCTGGGCGGCTCGCCTGGCGTTGTAGGCGGCGAAGACCGAGCGGGGCCAGTAAACCTCCCCGCGAACCTCCAACATTTCCGGGACACCCTCTCCCGTCAGACGTAGCGGAATGGACCGGATGGCGCGGGCGTTGGCGGTGATGTCATCGCCGACCTCGCCATCGCCCCGCGTGGCGGCCTGTTCCAGCCGGCCTTGTTTGTATCGTAGCGAGACAGCAACCCCGTCGATCTTGGGGTCAACCAGGTAATGGTACGCCCCGCCGGCCAGCGCGCGGGCGACGCGGACGTCGAACTCCGCCAGTTCCGCGGTGCTGTAGGTGTTGTCGATGCTGAGCATCGGCCGGCTGTGGCGGACGCGGGCGAAGCCCTCCTGGGGTTGTCCACCGACACGTTGCGTGGGGGAATCTTCCCTGACCAGTTCCGGGTGGGCGGATTCCAGGTCCTTCAATTCCCGCATCAGCTCGTCGTACTGGAGGTCGGAAATTTCCGGCGCGGCCTCTACGTAATACAACCGGTCATGCCGAAAAATCTCCTGCCGCAACCGCTCCACCCGCCGTATGATTTCGTCCTTGCTCATCACGATTCCTGCTCAATGCACGTTTTTACAACCACAGCCGCCGCGGGGTAGTATAATTGATGGAGCAGATTCCCCATAGAACCGACAAACAAGCCAAGCCGGAGGCAATCTTGAACGAACAGGCAGCCAAGACCATTCTGTTGGTGGACGACGACCGCGACATCCTGGCGGCAATGAAAATGTCGCTGGAGGAGGCGGGCTACAAAATTCTCACCTGCTCCGACGGAAACGAGGCCGTCCAGCAGGCCGAGACCGCCCATCCGGACCTGGTGGTCCTGGACATGATGCTTCCCAAGCGCAGCGGTTTTCTGGTTATGGAAAAACTTAAGCGGGGCAAGAAACGCACCGACCCGCCGCGGGTCATCATGATCACGGGCAACCAGGGCGTCCGCCACAAGACGTACGCCGAGGGCCTGGGCGTGGATGCCTACCTTAACAAGCCCTTCCGCATGGAACGGCTGCTCGAAGCCGTCAAGAAGATACTTGCCTAGCGCCGAATTTGCGGAAATTGTGCTTGCTTCCCGTTCTCCGTCCCGCTAAATTGTCGCCCAAATAGAATAGAGAACGGCAAGGTTAAGGGCACGGGTAGACACAGCTCGCCGCCGGAAAGCCCCGGCGAGCAGGCAGATGGAAGTTATGAGCATTGTCGCGGAAGACAAGACCAGGATCGTTCAGGAAAACCGGCGGCACGAAGGCGACACCGGATCGTCCGAGGTGCAGATCGCGCTGCTGACGGCGAGGATCAACCACCTGACCGGTCACCTCAAGACCCACGCCAAGGACCATGCGTCCCGCCGTGGCCTGCTCATAATGGTAGGCAAGCGAAACAGCTTGCTGAAATACCTCTCCACCACCGCCCCCGATCGCTACCGCCAGATCATCAAGAAGCTGGGCCTCCGCAAGTAGCGGCGGCTTACAGCGAGCTTGGGACACGGACCGGGGCAAACCTTTCCAGTCTCCATCCCGCGCGGGTAAAGCTATGTGCTTCCGCCGGCGTGTGGCCTTCGACGTTTTATTGTGAACATCCATAGGGATTCATTGGCCGAAACGACGGAAATCGTTTAAGCCGCCCAGGCGGCATCGAGAGGACGGAATAAAATGGCATTGATTCGAGTGGAACGCGAGATCGCGGGCAGGATGTTTTCCATGGAAACCGGCGCGGTAGCCAGGCAGGCCCACGGGGCCATCATGGCCCGTTACGGAGACACGGTCGTACTGGCCACCGTGCTGACGGCGCCGCCGACGCGCGACATCGACTTCTTCCCCCTCTACGTGGATTACCGGGAGATGCAATATGCCGGCGGAAAGGTCCCAGGAGGATTCTTCAAGCGCGAGGGCAGGCCCTCCTCCAAGGAAATTCTCACCTGCCGTCTGATCGACCGCCCGATCCGCCCGCTGTTTCCCGAGGACTTCATGAACGAGGTCCAGGTGCAGTGCCTGGTGCTTAGCTTCGACGGTGTCAACGATCCGGATACCATCGCCGTCATCGCGACCTCCGCGGCGTTGGCGTTGAGTCCGGCGCCCTTCCAAGGCCCCATCGGTTGCGCGCGGGTGGGTTACATCGACGGGAAGCACGTACTCAATCCCACCATCGAACAGCTTGGAAAAAGCGAGATGGACCTGGTCCTCTCCGCCCACGCCGATGCGGTCAACATGATCGAACTGGGCGGCAGGCAAGTCGATGAGAAAGTCGTCACCGACGGAATCGCCCTGGGCTTCGAGGCATGCAAGCAGGTCGTGGCGATGATCGACGAAATAGTCGCCAAGGCGGGCGTCAAGAAAAACTACACTCCCGACCCGGTCCCGCAAGACCTGGCCAAGTTGGTTGCCGACAAGTACGGGACCCGCCTCCGCCAAGCCAAGCAGATCCACGCCAAGACCGAGCGCAACGACGCCATCTCCGCCCTGCGCGACGAACTGCTGGCGGAATTGTGCCCCGAGGGCGTCGAGGAACCCGCTTTTCCGGCTGATAAGGTCAAGACCGCCTTCTACCACCTGGAAGGCGCTATCCAGCGCGAGTTGATCCTCAAGGGCATCCGCCCCGACGGAAGGAAGATGGATCAGGTCCGCCCGTTGGAGATCGCCGTGGGCATCCTGCCCCGGACGCACGGTTCGTCGCTGTTCGCCCGCGGAGAGACCCAGGCCCTGGTCACCACCACCCTGGGCACGCCCCGCGACGAGCAGATCGTCGACGGCCTGAAGGAGGAATACACCAAAAAGTTCATGCTGCATTACAACTTCCCGCCCTTCAGCGTGGGCGAGATCCGTCCCATCCGCGGACCCGGCCGCCGCGAGATCGGTCACGGCGCGCTGGCGGAAAAGAGCCTTGAGGGCATCCTGCCCAAGCGTGACGACTTCCCCTACACCGTCCGCGTCGTCAGCGACATCCTGGAGTCCAACGGTTCGACCTCCATGGCCACCGTCTGCGGCGGCAGCCTCAGCATGATGGATGCCGGCGTGCCCGTCCTGGCCCCCGTGGCGGGTATCAGCATCGGAATGGTCAGCGAGGGCGCCAAATACGTGCTGCTGACCGACATCATCGGCGAGGAGGATTTCCACGGCGACATGGATTTCAAGGTCGCCGGGACCAGCGACGGCGTCACCGCCCTGCAGATGGACATCAAGATCAAGGGCCTTTCCCTTGACATCATGCGCGCCGCCCTCGAGCAGGCCCGCCGGGCCCGCCTCGAGATCCTCGCCATTATGAACGCCGCCATCGCCCAGCCGCGCCCCGACATCTCCCCCTATGCGCCGCGTCTCTACACCCTCTTCATCCCGAAGGAGAAGATCGGCGACGTCATCGGTACGGGCGGGAAGATCATCCGCGCCATCATCGAGGAGACGGGCTGCCGCATTGACATCGAGGACGACGGCAAGTGCATCGTGGCCAGCGCCGACGCCGAGGCCGCCCGCCGGGCCATCGAGCTCATCGAGTTCTACAGCGCCGTGCCCGAGATCGGCAAGGTGTATCACGGCACCGTGCGCCGCGTGGAATCCTACGGCGCCTTCGTGGAGATCATGCCCGGCACCGACGGCCTTCTTCACGTCTCTGAGTTCACCACCTACCGCGTCGGCGATATGCCCACCATTCTCAAGGAGGGCGAGGAGCTGGATGTTCAGGTCATTGATATTGATCGCGATACCGCCAAGGTGCGCCTCTCCCGCAAGGTCCTCATCAAGGGCGACCCCGCCAAGGAAGCCGCCGACCGCGAGAAATATCCCGAGTCCAAGGGCGCGGGCGCGCCGAGGGACGGGAAGCCGAGGTTCCATAGGGGATGAAGCCTTAATGAAGCGTTCCAAGTTCCAGGTTCCAGGTTTCAGGTTAAGAAAAATCAGACGATTCTCCTTCTCAGCCCGGGTCGGCGTTGCACGCTGCCCGGGTTTGGTTTTATACTTGGAACTTGGAACATGGAACTTGAAACCGGGCCATCCACAGTCATGAAAACGGCCAGCAAGCACCACCCCGTTTATCTGCTCCATCTCCTCTTCATCCTTTTGCTGTGGACCGCGCTGATTGCGGCCATGTTCCGGTTTCCCATCACGCGGCCCGCGCTTATGAGCGTGCGCGCCTTCAACGCCGCCTGCGCCCTGGCGCTGGTGGCGGCGGCGGCGGCGCTGGTCTTTCTACGCATCGGCGCGCTTTCAACGGATCCCGCCCGCATGTTCAGGCGCACCGCCGTGGGCGATCTTCTGCTGGTGTTGGCGTTGGGCGTTGCGGGTCCGGTGTTCTGGCTTGCGCGGGATCAGGTCCTTTTCCTCTGCGCCCTCCTTGGGGCCGTGCTGATGCTTCAAACGCACGTGCCGCTCCTTGATGATGAGGACCTTGATCCCCCGGGCCTGAAAGAGCATCTCCCCGCCGCCTCCGCGGACCCGGCGAAGGAATAATTTCATGAGATCGCGCCTTGGGATTTCCATGTTGACGCTGATGATGCCGGCCCTCCTCGCCTTCGCCGCGGACACGCCGCACGCCTCCAAGGTCCAGAAATCCGACGTTACCACGCTGGCCGTGCCCGGCATCAAAGTGGTGATCGAACATTGGAGCACCCCCGCGGACCACGCTGACCCCTACCTCACCTTTTCCATCAACGGCAAGGTTCTGCGCCTGCCGGATGCAAGAGGCGAACACCTCTTCTGTGATGAATACAGCGCCGACGGCGAACTTCTGACCATCGCCGGACGCGACTATCTCGCCGTGGAACTCTGGCGCGACGTGCCGGTGGAGGAGGGCTCGGCCGAGGAGACCTGGACCTATCTCATTGACGTCAAGACGCGAAATTTAATCCAACATCTGCAAACCTACGGTCTGCACCAGCCTTCCGACGATGAGGGTCTGCAAACCTTCGGCGAGCTGGTCCCCTCGAAAAAGGGTCTGGACGTGTTCCGCCTTTGGGAACCGCTGGCACAGGGAATCGGCTCGGAGCTGGGCCCCATGGGGTTCGGGAAGACCACCTATCAGGTGCAGAAAGATGGAACGCTGAAGGCGGTGTTCGACAAGAAGTACTGCATCATTCCCGAGGTTGCGGACGGTGTGGCGGTGAAGACGGCGGGGTTCCTCTACGCCGAGGATGAGGATTATTATCCCGTCCTGGATCAGGTGATCGGCGCGGTGAAGGATGAGGAGAACGCGTTTGCCTCCATCCGCAATTATGCGGGGATGGAGATTCCGTGGGAGGTGAAGCGCGTCACGAAGGTGGACATCGCCAGGACCCTCGAGCACATCCTGAAGAAGCTGCTGGCCGTGCCGGAACAAGCCGACATCGGCCCCGTCGTCGCCATGGCCGCACCTTCCCCCATTGACTAATTCATCTTTCATTGCTCTTCGGCTGTAATGTGGCACAGCCGCCCTCGGCTGTGTAAACTCAGCTCTTCCGCCGGCGGCTGGAGCCGCGCCTAAAGGCGCTTCCGTATTCTGCGCCTGCGTCGAAATGAAAGACACCGCCGGCCCCCGTCTTTCCTTCGCCGCATCCGCAGAATCCGGTCCTTTGGGGCTCCAGCCGCCGGCGGGAGAAGAAGCGCATTTCAATAATCAGGAATGCCCCCCCCTCCTTACCTGCGGGCGCCAGTCCTCGACCGTCTGCGGCTGACTTATTGAAGCGGGAGAGGGCGTCATCCCTCTCCCGCCAAGCGGAGTGAATCCGCTTGGTGCCACCCTCTCCCCATACGGATACCATCCCGGCGTGCTTTGATTGCAGTCATAGCGCGCCGGCCAA
>PMBX01000045.1 GCA_003153915.1 Phycisphaerales bacterium | reverse complement strand
AAGAACGCCGGACGCTGCAAGGCCGGCCAGTCGCTGGAGTTTGACAAGCCAGGCGGATTCGTCCTTACCCTCCGCGAGTCACTTGGCCAGGGTCGATGGCAGGTCTTAGTATCCCCGCCCCAGCCGGCTGAAGCGGTCCTGCGATCCGTCGGGGCCACCCCGCTGCCGCCCTACATTCGCCGCGGCGTCGCGGAGGAGGAAACCGACCGTCCGCGATACCAGACCGTCTACGCCTCACGGCCCGGGGCGGTGGCCGCCCCGACGGCGGGGCTGCATTTTACCGATCCGCTGCTGGAGGGACTAAAGCAAGTAGGGATCAGGTTGGCCCGCGTGACGCTCCACGTGGGCACGGGAACGTTTCTACCGGTGGCCGCCGAGGATCTTCGCCTTCACAAGATGCATCCGGAGTGGTTTGAATTACCCACCGAGGCCGCCGCGGAGCTCACCACCGCTCGAAGCGAAGGCAGGCGCGTCATCGCCGTCGGGACGACTTCGGTTCGCGTTCTGGAGACGGCCGCCGCCAATGGTGGAACATTCCAGGAAACCCGCGGCTGGACCGATCTGTTCCTCTATCCGCCCGCCGAGTTCCGCGCCGTTGACGCCTTGATTACCAATTTCCACCTGCCGCGAAGCACGCTGCTGATGCTGGTGGCCGCCTTCTGCTGTCCCGGCGGTTGCGACGGTGTGCGGATGATTCTGGACGCCTACGCCGAGGCCGCGGCGATGCGATACCGCTTCTACTCCTACGGAGACGCCATGCTGATCTTGTAGGCTCGCCCCCGGGCCGGCCGAGCCAGCCGGTCAGGCGCGTCGTCCGGGCCGGTCGGCAGATCGAGTCTGCATGTCCTTGATGGTGGCGGCGATGTGCGTGGCGTCCAAACCCACCTCGACAAGCTGTTCAAGCCGCGAGGCATGGGGGATGAAACGGTCGGGCAGGCCCAACAGGCGGACATTGGAGGCGTTCAACCCCGCCGCTGATGCCATTTCCAGCACGGCCGAGCCGAAGCCCCCGATGATGGCGTGGTCCTCGCAGATCAGCAGCGGTTTGCCCGAGGAGATCACCTTGGAAATGGCTGGCGAATCCAGCGGCTTGGCAAACCGGGCATTGATGACGCATACGTCCAGGCCGTCCTCGCGCTTGAGGATTTCCGCCGCCGCCATCGCCGGTTCGACGGCTGTACCATAACACAACAGCGTGGCGTCTTCGCCTTGGCGAACCGTTCGGCTGCGTCCGAGCTGGAAGGGGGGGCAGTCACCGGTAAGATCCTCGCCGACCTCGTCGCGGGGGTAGCGGATAGCCGAGGGGCCTTGCAGCGAAAGGGCCAGTTCCATCGCGGCGGGAAGTTCCCTCCCCTCGGCCGGGGCCATCAGGACCATCCCGGGCATCGGCCGAAGGAACGCCGTATCCATGAATCCGTGATGCACCGCACCGTCGGAGCCGACCAGTCCCGCGCGGTCCATGCACAACAGGACGGGAAGGCCCTGAAGCGCCACTTCCTGGAAGACCTGGTCCATGGCCCGCTGTAGGAAGGTGGAGTAGATGGCCACCACCGGGCGGAAACCCGCCTTGGCCAGTCCCGCGGCCATGGCCACCGCGTGAGATTCGTTGATGCCCACGTCGATGTAGCGGGCTGGGAAGACGGCGCGGAACTTGTGCAGGCCCGTGCCCTCGCCCATGGCGGCCGTGATGGCCACGATCTTGTCGTTGCGCCGGGCCATTTCCACCAGGCAGTCGCCGAAGACCTGCGTCCAGGTGGCGCGCCGGCGGGACTCGAAGACCGCCTTTCCACCCTCGACGGTGTACGCCGAGGTGCTGTGGAACCGGCAGGGGTCCTCCACGGCGTACTGGCAGCCGCGCCCCTTCTGTGTGTGGACGTGCAGCAACACCGGCCGGTCGATCCGGCTGACGCGACGGAGCATCAGGATCAACTCGTGTATGTCATGGCCGTCGATGGGGCCGTAGTACTCGAGTCCCAGGGTCTCGAAGATCTGTTTTCCGTAGATGGTGGTCTTCAGTCCGGCCTTGATGTTGCGAAGCGCCTCGGTGAGTTCCTGGCCCATTGGCAGGTGCTGGAGGATGTGCTCGGCCGACTGGCGGATGTCGGAGTAGGTCGTGGTGGTGCGGATATGGTTGAGCACCCTGGCCAAGGCCCCGTGCGTGCGGTCGATGGCCATCGAATTGTCGTTGAGGATGATGAGGAACTGGCGGTTCAGCAGGGCGGCGTTGTTGAGTCCCTCCAGCGCCAGACCGTTGACGATGCTGGCGTCGCCGACGACGGCGACGGCCTTGGCGTCCAAACCACTGGCGCGGTCGGCCCAGGCCAGTCCCGCCGCCGTCGAGATCGCCGTTCCGGCGTGGCCGGTGGCGAACAGGTCGTAGGGGCTTTCGCCAGGGGCGGGAAACCCGCTGACCCCNNTGCGAGAAGTCAAAGACATAATGCAGGGCGACGGTCAGTTCGGTGATGCCCAGATTGCTGGCCAGGTGCCCGCCCCGCCGGGAGACGACCTCGACGATCTTGCGGCGCAACTGTTCGGCCAGGCGGACCAGGTCCTCCTCGCTCAGCCGCCGCAACTGGTGCGGGTTTGTGATGCGATCCAGCAGGTCGTAGTCGCCCATGGCCGATTCTCAATGTGTGCGGTGTTCCAGCAATGCCACCAGACGGCGCAATTTTCCGGCAGATTCGCCCAGGGGCTTGGTAGCCTCCACGGCAGAGCGGGTCAACTGCCTGCCCAACTCCCTGGTGCGAGCCGGGCCGATAACTTCCATGTGCGTGCGCTTACCCCAGCGGGCGTCCTTGCCGGGGGTCTTTCCGAGTTCCTCGGCGCTGGCGGTGGCGTCCAGCATATCATCAATGAGTTGAAAGGCCAACCCAAGCGATTCACCGTAGTTTCCGATGGCCGCCAGCACCGCCTCCTCGGCGCCTCCGCAGATAGCGCCCATGCGGACCGACGCGCGGATCATGGCGGCGGTCTTGCGGGAGTGGATCATCTCCAGTCCTTCCAGACCAGGGGGCACCGGGCAAAGATTCATGTCGGCCACCTGCCCGGCGATCATGCCGGCAGATCCGGCGGCGGAGGCTAACTCGGCGACCAGGGCGGGGCATCGATTATCTCCGGTGGCCGACAGGACGCCGAAGGCCCGCGTCAACAGGGCGTCGCCGGCCAGGATGGCCATTGCCTCTCCGAATTTTACGTGCGCGGTGGGCTGCCCCCGCCGCAACGTGTCGTCATCCATCGCCGGAAGGTCGTCGTGGACCAAACTGTAGGCGTGGACCATCTCCACCGCTACCGCGGCGCGGCGGGTCATCTCGTCGGGCGGTCCGTTGCCCACCGCCTCGGCGGCAAGGTAAACCATCGCCGGCCTCAGCCGCTTACCCCCGCCCAGGACGCAGTAGTTCATAGCCTCCGCCAACGTCGGGGGCGTCAGCGGCTCCACCAGCCAGAGGCGCAGGTCGGCCTCGATGCGATCAACGTAGGCATGGAGCAGTTGACCAAGTTCATCCATTCGCTGCGGTTCCTCAATCGCCGGTCGCTGCCGGACGCTATCTGGCGGTCGTGGGCAGGCAAAACGGCATTATAGTTGCCGGCCCATCGTCTTGACAGGACCATTGCCCATCACACCTGCCCATCGCCGTATTGCCGGAATCTGGAACCCGAAAGAAAGTTCGTGATGTTCGCGATGCCGCTTGGTGGCCCCCTACGGGGCCTTCTGGCCCAAGCGGCTTAGGCGAACCAAAAGAACAAAGAACCAGGAACCAGGTAATGTTGGCAAGGGGTAGGGCAAGGCCACGCCAGGAGTCTGGCAAAGCCTTTCGGCGTTCGTATAATAGGCTCCGTATTGGCCCGCGACAAAGAGGCAGGCATGGCGAAAATCCATACCACGGCGATTGTGCATCCGGCGGCGGAACTTGCCGGCGACGTCGAGGTCGGCCCGTTCTGTGTGATTGAATCCGACGTGCGGATCGGTCCGGGCTGTCGCCTGGCGGAGAATGTCATCCTCCGGCGGTTCACCACGCTGGGCAAGGACAACGTCGTCGACGCCTTCTGCGTGCTGGGCGGCCTGCCGCAGGACTTCAAGTTTGCCCCCGACCGGGTCACGTATCTGCGTATCGGTGACGGTAACGTCTTCCGCGAGGGCGTCACCATCTCACGGGCGACCAAGGAAGGCAACGCGACAGTGGTGGGCAATAACACCTACTGGATGGCCGGGTCGCACGCCGGACACGACTCGCTGGTGGAGGACCAGGCCGTCCTGGTCAACGGTTCCGTGGTGGCCGGTCACGCCTGCATCGGCCGGCGGGCGATTCTGTCCTCGCACGCGGGGGTACATCAGTTCTGCTGGGTTGGCGAAATGGCGATGCTTCAGGGCAACGCCGGAATCAGCATGCACATGCCGCCCTACACTATCGCCGCCAAGGGGATTAACCTGATCGGCGGCTTGAACATCGTCGGCCTGCGCCGCGCCAAGGACCTTAGCGACAAGGACCGCCATGAGATTCGCGAGGCCTTTGATCTGACCTATCGTCGCGGCCTTTCACGCCAGGAGGCCCTGGCGGAGATGGACTCACACGGTGAATGGGGAGCGGCGGCGGGGAAATTCCGCGACTTCCTCCACAAGGTCAACACGGCGCAGAAGCCCTATAATCGCGGACTCTGCAAGTTGCTTATGAAGGATTAGACCTGCCGTTTTTTTTTCGGCCCCCGCGGTTTTCAGATGTTGTCACGGGTGGCCTCGTCACAGAATTCGTCGCGGATGATCTCCATGTCGGGCAGCGCCTCGATGAACCGCCGTCCGTATGTCCGGGTGGCGATCCGGTGATCCAGCACGACGACGAAGCCCGTGTCGGTCCGGGAGCGGATGAGCCTGCCGAAGCCCTGCTTGAAGCGGATGATCGCCTCGGGCAGTTGGTAGTCGCCGAAGGGGTCGCCCCCCTCGCGGCGGATGGCCTCCATGCGGGCCTCGATGAGGGGTGAATCCGGCACGGCGAAGGGGAGCTTGGCGATGATGACATTGGACAGCGCCTCTCCGGCAACATCCACCCCCTGCCAGAAACTCATCGTTCCCAGCAGCACCGAGCGGGGGTGGGAGCGGAATTGCTTNNTAGCTGGTGAAGAGCACGAAGCAACGCCCCTGGGATTTTTCGACATAGTGTTCGATGGCCGCGCATGCCCGTGGAACAAAGGCTCCCAGATCGTTGGGATCGCCCAGGCGGGTCTCGATGTATAGGACGGCCTGGCGGCGGTAATCGAAGGGGCTGTCCAGCAGGAGTTCCTCCCCGTCGGCCAGGCCCAGGCGCGTTCGGATGTAATCAAACCCGCCCTTGCCGCCGCGAGCGGTGGCAAGCGTGGCGCTGGTCAGAACGACCGAACCGACGGAATCGAACAACTGCTGGCGAATGATCGGCGCGACATCGATGGGCGCGGAGGCCAGCGTGACGATTTTCCGTCCCCGGCTGACATGCCGCGAAACCCAGTATGCATGAGCGGTATCGGCCTGGGCGATCAATGCCTCGACCTGGTCGGCCAGCTCGGCGGCGCGCTGTTCGTAGCCCAGGAGTTCGTAGGCTTGTTCGTCGTTGCCCAGGCGCGGGCGCAGGTGCTTCAGCGAGGCGGCCAGTTCATTCAGCGCAGGGGACAACGTGTTGGGCGCAGCCCCGGCCTGGCGGATTCTCCCGCTGGAGGCGACCGCCGGGGGCTGGAGGGCATCCAGGGCGTCGAAGAAACCATCCGCCGCCGAAGCGGCGCGGTTGACCGCGCCGATGGCGTCCCGGTCATCGCTCAAGGCCACCAGGCCGCGATCGTTGCGGTCGTTGTAAAGTTCCCGCAGCAAGAACTGGACAGCCGAGGAGGACACCGAGTGGCCGAAATGGTCGCCCGCGACTCCCTCCAGCGTGTGCGCCTCGTCCAGTACGACCATGTCGTAGTCGCCTAGCAGCCCCATCGCCTCCGCCCGCAAGGCCAGATCGGAGAAAAACAGGGCGTGGTTGACCACGACGATGTCGGCGGCCGCCAGGCGACGGCGGGCTGCCTGGAGGTGGCAGTTGGCGTGGTAACGGCACTGTGCGCCTCGACAAGTGCCTGATTCGCTCCGCACCCGTTCCCATACGGCAGGGTCAACCTTGAAGTCGATGTCCTGGAGCGATCCGGCAGCCGCCGATACGATCCATTGCGACAGCCGCTCCAACTGCTCCATCTGAGCCTCGCCGGCAAAAAGCTTCTGGCGGGTTTTCATCGCCAGTTCCAGGCGGCGGAAGCAGACATAGTTGCCGCGTCCCTTACCCAGCACGGCGGTGAACTTCATCGGCAGGATATCACCAAGGAAGGGGAGGTCCTTGTGGATCAACTGCTCCTGGAGNNCCCGCCTCGACCAGCAGGTGCTTTCTGCCGGACAAGGCTGCCTCGACGGCCTGGGCCATCTCCAATTGCTCGTCACGGCGCTCGTAGTTGCCCAGATTGCGCGCGACCAGTCCGCCTGGGGAAAGGATGTCATGGACGGTCAATTCCATGTCGTCGTAGTGGCCGCCGGCTGGGTAGCGTGGGGGCGCGCGAATTTGTGGGGGCTCACGCGGCTGGCAAAGACGAGGGCAAACCAGATGGCGATGACCATGGTGGTCAGCGTGATAACGGTGGCCAGGATGGTTATCATCGTCCTGCCGCGGACGACGGCGGAATGCATGGAGGAAACGATTCGGTCCTTGGCCAACGTCAGCATCGCCAGCATGATCGCCGCGACGGTTATCCAGATGCTGATTGAGTGGATGCCGCTGTAGAGAAAGACGGTCCGTGAGACTTGGGTGTCGGCGCCCCGCGGGCTGCGGAGGAAATACAACCACGCACCGTCGGCGGCGCGCAGGACCGAACCATTAATGGCGTCTCCGTCAAAAAAGAAATACAGGATCGCGTAGGCCAGGAAGTTGGCCAG
>PMBX01000205.1:202-4224 GCA_003153915.1 Phycisphaerales bacterium | reverse complement strand
CCCGCCGGCATCCATACCCCTGCTCTTGCCGTCAGGCCCGGCCAGATAGCTCAGCCCCATCTTGGAGGCGTCAACAGCGACAACCAGCGAAACGACCGCGTCTTCCTTGTAGCGGTTCAGTCCGGCCAATCGATCCCCATACTGCTCATGCAAGCCCTCTCCCCACCAGCGAGTGAATAATCGCGGCACGCTTCGGGGCCACCGCCGCTCGATAGCCTTGATGACTTCTTCTTTTGGCAATGGGTCAAACATGCCTCAGTCCTCTCATTGGCCCGTTCGGAATATCGTACATTTAGCTTGGTATCCATGACAGGGGCGGGCCGTCATTGGTGATTCTTTTCCCAGCGAAGCAGACAGCCGCCATTATCCGCCGTCAAACCCAACCGTGGCAAGCATCCTTTCATCCGCCTCGTCCCCCGCAAAAAACGAGCATGGTGTCCACGGATTACGGATTACCCTCGGATAACATTCTTGTGGGCAACGGCGATTGCAGTATTATCCAAGTCCATTGGGGAAGGGCTGATTTCCCAATCGCGGTTCGATGGATAGCCGCAACGACAAGGAGAAACGGGTGCCAAAGACCAATCCGTTGTGGCCGGTGCTGACGAGTTACGATCAAAAGCATCTGACACGGATCGCTCTGCCGCTGGGGGGCATTGGGACCGGCACGGTTTCCCTGGGCGGGCGGGGAGACCTGCGCGACTGGGAGATCCTCAACCGTCCGGCCAAGGGATTCCAGCCCGATAAGACCTTCTTTGCCCTGTATGTCAAATCCGGCCAGGCACCCGCCGTTGTCAGGGCGCTGGAGGGAGTTATCGAACCGGGCCAATACGAAGGCGCATCTGGATCAACCGTACCCAATCATAACTTGCCCCGCTTCCGCAAATGCAACTTCGCGGCAGCGTATCCACTGGGGCAGGTCCTGCTGAGTGACCCGGATGTCCCGGTGGATGTGCGGATAGAGGGCTTCAACCCCCTGGTCCCAGGCGACGTGGATTCCAGCAGCATTCCGATGGCCATCCTGCGATTCGTATTAATCAACAAGACCAGCGCTCCGCTGACTGCCAGCGTTTGCGGCACGCTGGCGAACTTTATCGGTACTGACGGCGAGGCGGGCAAGAGCATCGGGAACGTCAACGTGTTCCGGACCGGCAAGGGGGTGCGCGGCCTCTTTATGCGATCCGAAGGTGTCGCCCCGGCCGCTGAGCAATGGGGCACCCTGGCCCTGGCCGCCGTGGGTGACGTCGCGGTGACGCATCGCACCGGTTGGGCCAAGCTGTCTTGGTTCGATACGCTGCGAGACTTCTGGGATGATTTAAGCGAAGACGGCAAACTGGAGAACCGTTTGGATGAGGGTGTTGACACCCCACATGGATCGCTGGCGGTGAGTCTTAGGATTCCTCCCAGAGGCCAGAAGTCTGCCACCTTCCTCCTGGCGTGGCATTTTCCCAACCGCATGACCTGGACACCGCTCAAGGACGCGGAAACCTGTTCCTCACCGGCCTCCTGCGGCGATGGTTGCTGTGGCCAGAAGAGCAAGGCCGACCCCAACCGAGTTGGAAACTACTACGCAACCAAATATACCGATGCCTGGGACGTAGTGGCCAAGACCGCCCCGTTGCTGAAGCAACTGGAGGCCCGGACGGTCAAATTCCTCACAGCATTCTGCGCGGCGGACCTGCCGAAAGTGGTAAAGGAGGCCGCACTGTACAACGTCAGCACGCTTCGCACGCAGACCTGTTTCCGCACGGAAGACGGACGTTTCTTCGGATGGGAGGGATGCATGGACAAGTCCGGATGCTGCTGGGGCAGTTGCACGCACGTGTGGAATTACGAGCAGACCACGCCGTATTGGTTCATAGACCTTGCCTGTTCCATGCGGGAAGTTGAGTTCGGCCACGAAAGCGAATCGAACGGGCTGATGAGCTTCCGCGCTAACCTTCCCTTGGCTGGTCCGCGATGGAAGCATGCCGCCGCCGACGGACAGATGGGCACGATCATGCGTTTCTACCGTGACTGGCAGGTCTCGGGCGACAACGACATGTTCCGCCGGCTCTGGCCCAATGTACGCAAGGCCCTGGAGTTCGCCTGGATCCCTGGCGGATGGGACGCCGACAAGGACGGCGTGATGGAGGGCTGCCAACACAACACAATGGATGTGGAATACTATGGTCCCAATCCACAGATGGGCGCCTTGTACCTCGGCGCGCTGCGGGCCTGCCAGGAGATGGCTCGTTTTGCCGGCGAGCACGACTTTGCTGCTACCTGCGGCCAGTTGTTCGAAAAGGGCAAGACCTGGATCGATGCCAACCTTTTCAACGGGCAGTACTATGAGCACCAGATTCGGACAGTCAAAGATCCTTACGACGTTGCGCCGGGCCTGCAAGTGAGCCTGGCGACGGATGTCTGTGATCCGTCCGGACCGATCTTGCAACTTGGCGCCGGCTGCTTGGTTGACCAGCTTGTTGGCCAGATGATTTCACATGTGGCAGGCCTTGGGCACCTGCTGGATCCCGCCCACATCCGCACGACGCTGGTGAGCATCCTGAAGTACAACTTCCGACCGAACATGTATGGCCATTTCAATCACCTGCGGTCGTTCGTGCTCAATGAAGAGGCAGGCCTGCTGATGGCCAGCTACCCGCTGGGCCGGCGGCCCAAGAGACCCTTCCCATACTGGAACGAGGTGATGACAGGCTTTGAGTACACCGCGGCCATCAATATGCTCCAGGAGGGCATGGTTGCCCAAGGACTCAAGTGTATCGCGACGATCCGTGCCCGCTACGATGGTGCCAAGCGAAGCCCCTTCGACGAGGCAGAATGCGGACACCACTATGCCAGAGCGATGGCCGCCTGGGGCGCGGTACTGGCTCTCACGGGCTTCCGCTACAGCGGGGTGGACAAGACAATGACGTTTGCGCCAGCCAAGGGCGCTAAGACCATCACTTGGTTCTGGTCCAACGGCGCCGCCTACGGAACCGTGACGCAGAGGAACGTCAAGGGCCGCGTCGAGGTCGCCTTGCAGGTTCTGCATGGGACGCTCGCCCTGCGCAGGCTCGTCCTGGCCGGCGTGGGCGAAGCCAGAACACGTACCGGGTCAATCCCAGCCGGCGGGACAGCGAAGTTCGTCATCGACAAGTAGGTCATTGGATTCACATCTTGCGACACCCGACTGATCTGTAATTCGGGGACACCATACTACTTTTTTCTCCGTCGCCGCGGCCTCGTCGGCATCGTCGTTCCGCAAGACCCCGCGAGTCAATGTACCGCAACGACAGGATCGCTCTGGATCCCTGCGGGATCGTTGGGGCCTTGTGGGATGCACTGCGACAGTGCCCCGGCAGAACCGCCCCTTCGGACCTTAAGAAGCTGCTGTCATCATTGCGCGGACTTGGCCATTGGCGCGGGCTAGGGCGATAGCCTAGCATTGACGATGGAATGTTCAGCGGAATCATCCAGCACGTCGGCACGGTGCGCCGAGCGTCCTGCCAGGGCGCCGGCAAGAGGCTGGCCATCGACATCGGTCCGCTGGCTGAGGGCCTGGTCCGGGGAGACAGCGTCGCCGTCGCCGGGGCGTGCCTGTCGCTGGCCGACAGCCGGGGCAGCGTGGCGGAGTTCGACGTGATGGCCGAAACTTTGGCCCGCACGACCCTTGGCGATCTGCGCGACGGCGAACCGGTGAACCTGGAACGGTCCTTGCGCATGGGCGACGGGCTGGAAGGCCACATCGTTGCCGGCCACGTCGATGGTGTGGCCCGCGTCGCCGCCGTAGGCCGCCATGAGGGTTACATCCTGGAATTCCAGGCCGCGCGGGAACTGACGGACCTGATGGTCCCCAAGGGTTCCGTTGCCATCGACGGGGTTTCGCTTACCCTCACTGCCGTCGGCGAGACATCATTCTCCGTGGCGTTGGTTCCCATCACCCTGGAAAAAACCACCCTGGGCCAACTGGCCCCCGGCGCGCGGGCCAATGTGGAAACCGACGTCATCGGCAAGTACGTGCTCAAATACCTTCGCTCCAT
>PMBX01000205.1:0-135 GCA_003153915.1 Phycisphaerales bacterium | reverse complement strand
CACGAGGACATCCGCCGCTTCGATGACGACCTGGTGTTGTTGGATTACGACGAGCTGGCAAACCCGACGGTCATGCCCCGCGGTCCCAGCAAGGTGGGCGGCGTGGCCTCCATGGCCTTCTGCCAGGACGCCATC
>PMBX01000212.1 GCA_003153915.1 Phycisphaerales bacterium | reverse complement strand
ATGTTCTCGTTGGGGTCTTCCAGCTCGATTTCCTTGGCCACCGTCACGCCGTCCTTGGTCACCGTGGGCGCGCCGAAGGATTTCTCCAGCACCACGACCCGTCCGGTGGGTCCAAGCGTGACCTTCACCGCTCCGGCCAACTGCTTCACGCCGCGGCGAATGCCTTCCCGTGCCTCGGCGTCGAACACGATCTTCTTCTTAGCCATACGATTTGCTCCTCATGGTCTGTATGTTTCACCGGCCCGGGGGCGGGCGGCGGGGTTACTCCAACACCGCCAGGATGTCGGACTCGTCCATCAACATGTATTCCTCGCCGTCGACCTTGATCTCGGTTCCGGCGTAGCTGGCGAACAAAACCTTGTCGCCCTTCTTGACCTGGAACGCGGCTCTCTTGCCGTCGTCCAGCAATTTGCCGTCCCCGACGGCAAGGACGGTCCCCTTCTGGGGCTTTTCCTTTGCCGTGTCGGGCAGGACGATGCCGCCCTTGGTCTTTTCTTCCGCTTCCAGGCGCTTCACCATCACCTTCTCGCCCAGGGGACGAATCTTCGGTGCAGCTTTAGCCATAAGATACTCCTTTTAGTTTAGGTTCCACTTTCACTTGTTAAAAAAGTTCAACCGGGCAAAGCCCGCCCCTTGCCGGTCATCGCGGGCCAACTCCCGGTCAATGTTTCTTATGGGTCCCGATCCCCCTGGCGCATCATTCGGTCCAACCGGGCCATCATCCGCTGAATCTGGCGCAACAGCTCCTCCAGTTCCAACGGCCGGACGACCACGCTGAAAACAGCCAGGCGCAGGGCGTCCTCCAACCAGCGACGGTCGCTGTGGCTGGAAATCAACACCACCGGAAACACCTGGTTGAACCGGCGAATCATCCGCAGAAGGCCCAGTACATCCACCGTCCAATCGGAGGCGTCGTCCAGCACGGCGGCATCGGCCAGGCCGGATTCGACAACTTTCAGTAACTGGTTTTCTCCACTGACCTTGTGTATCGTCAGCCACTGCGGCCCCACGATCATTTCCAGCGCAGGCAGCCAAGTCTCCGCCTCACCGGTGACCACCAGGCTGAATGGGTTCTTATAGTGGAACGCTGCCGCAACCATAGTATTAACCTCTCCACGTCATCGAGAGGCTTGCTCACTCGATGTAGCAAGGACAAAGCCATCCACCTTGAATTGAGCAATATGAGTGCCATGGATGACAACGACCTTTTCGACAAGGTGTTACGTCGTTCAGTTCGGCTTTTAGCAACGAAAAAACCTGCCTCGCTTGTCGCGGGAAGGGGCACGTCTGCTTTATTTGGCAGTTTGGCAGTCTGCCTAGGGGGGGATCCGTGGCACGGGTCAAGCAACGTTGGACCTTCTTCATTATCTTCCTTCTGCACGGTGTCGGCGACGGACGGTTTGTGCCCTGGACGCCCTTCAGCGCCACACATACTTGTTTGGATGGCCATGAAGCCAACCCGATGTTCTTGCCGACGTTCTTGAAAAAACTTGCCTTTACGTCCTTGACCACACAGACGGCGGCCGCTATCCTACGCTGCTCGCACGGCGGGTTGGACAGGATGTGTCCAGCCGCAACGCGCCGTGCCATGGATAAACAGGCCCCTTTTACGGTGGCAACCTCGATGCCCGGATGCCTGAATCCGGGCCTTGGGCGGAGGTGCGCACTTGGCGGAACAGTTGGTAAAAGACTTGATCGACGCGGGGATTCACTTCGGACATCGGGTCAGCCGGTGGAATCCGAAGATGAAGCCGTATATTTTCGGCAAACGAAGCCTCATCCACATCATCAACGTCAAGGAGACGCTCAAGGGCATTCTTCTGGCCAAGCGATTCCTCAACCGCGTGGTGTCCGAAGGCGGGGAGGTATTGTTTGTCGGCACGAAGCGCCAGGCCCGCAAGTCCGTCGAGGAACTTGCCGGCGGGGTCAAGATGCACTGGGTTAACGACCGCTGGCTGGGCGGAACGCTGACCAACTTCCGCGAGATACGTAAGCGCGTCGGGCGTCTGGATTATCTGGAACAACTGGAAACCGACGGACAACTGGACACGTATTCTAAGAAGGAAGGCGCCTCGCTTCGCCGCGAGATCCGCAAGATCCGCCGCAACCTTGGCGGCATCCGCCGCATGGAACGTCTTCCGGCAGCGTTGTTCGTGGTGGACCAGCGGCGGGAGATCATCTCCGTCCGCGAAGCCCGCAAGATGGGCATCCCCGTGATCTGCCTGCTGGACACGGACTCCGACCCGGACATGGTGGACATCCCCATTCCGGGCAACGACGACGCGATGCGGGCTATCGAATTGATCGTCCGGGAGATGTGCGAGGCCGTCGGTTTCGGTCAGGCGAGCCGGGAAAAGGCCGCCACCGAGGAAGCCGAACAGGCCACTGCGCGCCGCCGTACCCGCAGGCCCGTGACCGCCCGAGCCGAGGGCGCCGCCCCCGCGGCGGTCGAGGAAGTCCCTTCGGCGGGCCAGGGGCTTTCCCCGCAAGGCCCCGCGGTCCAAGGCGAACAAGTGTAACTTTTTATCCTTTCTCCCCCGCGCGCCTTGGTGACGCGCGAAATGGATCATAGCTGGAGTCAGACATGGCGGAAATTAGCGCCGCGGCAGTCAAGACCCTGCGGGAAGAAACCGGCCAGGGCATGATGGAATGCAAGAAGGCCTTGCAGGAGACCGGCGGGGATATCTCCGCCGCCAAGGATCTGCTTCGCAAGAAGGGCCTTATGACGGCGGAGAAAAAGTCGGGCCGCGCCACCTCCGAGGGCCTCATCGTCATCAAAACCTCTCCCGATGGCGCCAGCGCCGCGATGGTGGAGGTGCAATGCGAGACGGACTTCTGCGCCCGTAATGAGGTCTTCCGCTCCATGGCCCAGAAAGTGGCGGACCTGGCCTTCCAGGCCCCGCCGGGCAAGGTGGAGATCAGCGAGGCGATGAAGTCCGCCGTCCAGGACGCCCTGTCCAAGATCGGCGAGAACATGTCCTGCGCGCGGGCGATCAAGATCGCCGCTCCGCGAGTGGGAACGTATCTTCATCACAACGGAAAGGTCGGCGTGATCGTGGGCGTCGATGGCCCGGCGGATGACCAACTGTTGTCCGACCTGTGTATGCACGTGGCCTTCGCCGACCCCATCGGCATCAGCCCCTCCGATATCCCAGCCGACCTGGTCGCCAAGGAACGGGAGATCGCCAAGGCCCAGGCAGCGGAATCGGGCAAGCCAGCCGCCATTATCGACAAGATGGTCGAGGGCAAGGTCGCCAAGTTCCTAGCCGCCAACGCCCTGTTGGAACAGCCCTTCGTGCGGGACGACAAAAAGAAGGTCAAAAACATCCTGGGTGGGGCGAAAGTGACGGCCTTCGCGCGGTTTGCCGTCGGGCAATCATAGTACCAACGCTCACATGTCAGAGCCAATCCGCTACAAACGGGTGCTGATCAAGGTCTCCGGCGAGAGCTTCTGTCAGGCCGGGGGCTTTGGTATTCACCCCGCCGCGGTAGCCTCCTTGGTCAAGGAACTTCTACCCGTCATCGAGATGGGCGTTGAAGTAGCGATGGTGGTAGGCGGGGGCAACTTCGTCCGAGGTAAGGACCTAGCCGCCGATCCACGCATCCAGCGCGCTACGGCAGACTACATGGGCATGATGGCCACGGTGATCAACGCCCTGTCGCTTCAAGACACGCTGGAGAGCCACAACATCCCCACGCGCGTGATGGGCGCTATCGCCATGACGGCCATCTGCGAACCTTGGATTCGCCGCCGGGCCGTCCGCCACTTGGAAAAGGGGCGCGTGGTCATCCTGGCGGCGGGAACCGGAAGCCCATTCGTCACAACCGACACATGCGCGGCGCTGCGGGCCAGTGAACTGAACGCCGAAGTGGTGCTCAAGGGCACCAAGGTTGATGGGGTCTTCGACTCCGACCCCATGCTCAACCCCACGGCCCGGAAATACGACCGCCTGACCTATCGCAAGGTGCTGGCCGACGCGCTGGGCGTGATGGACCTGACAGCGATTTCCATGTGCATGGAACGGAAACTGCCCATCGTCGTCTTTGAGCTGCTCAAGCCCGGCAACCTGCTGGGGGCCGTTTGCGGCAAGGGCATCGGAACGCTGATCGCCGAGTAGTCGGATACGGGCCGCTGCCAGGCAACTGGCGGGAGAAACCGACATGGCGCTGGATGACATCCTGTTGGAAGCCGAGGAAAAAATGGAGGCCGCGGCGGAACACCTCCGCAAGGAGTTCCGCGGCATCCGAACGGGGCGAGCGTCGGTGGGCCTGGTGGACCACATCAAGGTGGAGTATTACGGCAGNNGCCACCGATCTGCGACAACTGGCCAGCATCTCTACCCCCGATGCCACGCTGATAGTAATCAAGCCCTTCGACCCTTCCAGCATCAAGGACATCGAGAAGGCCATTTTCGCCGGCAACTTGGGCATCACGCCCGCCACGGACGGAAAGGTCATCCGCCTGGCCGTGCCGCCGTTGTCCACCGAACGGCGACAGCAAATCGCCACGCAGCTTAAAAAAGATTCCGAGCACACCCGCGTGGCCATCCGCAACGCCCGGCGAGACGCCAACAAGGAGATCGACCATCTGGAGAAGGACTCGCTGCTGACGGAAGACGGGGCCGAAGGCGGCAGGGAAGAGATACAGAAACTCACCGATCTCTACGAAAAAAAAGTCACCGAAATCCTGGATGCCAAGACCAAGGAAGTCCAAGAAACCTAGCATCCGGCCCCCGGCCATGAGACAATACCCCCCACCAGGCGTCGTGGCCCCGCCCAACCGAGCGGCCGAGACGACCCCCGGGGAAGTAGCTCAACAGGCAGAGCAACGCACTTTTAATGCGTAGGTTCCGGGTTCGAGTCCCGGCTCCCTCAGTCGCAGTTGTACGTGCTTGACGGCATGGTAGAATCGGGTAAGATACCCGCCCCTGATGCCGGGACAATTCCGGCTGGCGGCCGATGTCGGCCCCATCGTCTAGTGGCCTAGGACACGGGCTTTTCAAGCCCGCGACCGGGGTTCGAATCCCCGTGGGGTCAGTGTAATTGCAGATTGCAGATTGTAGATTGCAGAATGAAAGCGACAATCTTCAATCTGCAATCTACAATCTGCAATCCGCAATTCTCTCAGTGTCCCACGACGATCGGCGCGCCGTCGCCGCTATTGACCAGCTCAATCTCCACGCCGTAGGTCTTTTCCAGCACGTCGCGGCGAACGACCTGGGCCGGCGTGCCGGCCGCCAGCACCGCGCCGTCCCGCATGAGGATCAACTCGTCGGCGAACCGGGCCGCCAGGTTCACGTCGTGGCTGACGCACACGACGGCCATCCCCCAGTCGTGCGCCAGCCGCTGCATCATACGGTGGATCGAGAGCTGATTCCTAATGTCCAGGTGGCTGGTCGGCTCATCCAGCAGGATAACGCTCGGCTGCTGGGCCAGGGCGCGGGCGATCATCGCGCACTGCGCCTGCCCGCCGGAAAGCTCCTCCAGCGTGCGGTCGGCCAGGTCCAGCACGCCCGTCATCTTCATCGCCTCCCGCGCGACGGAGCGGTCCTCGGCGGCGGCCAGGCCCATGATCCCCGCGTGGGAGAACCGGCCCATGAGGACGATCTCACCCACTGTGAACGAGAAGGCCGACTGCGGCGCCTGCGGCACGTATGCGACCAGGCGCGCGAGCTGGCGCGGGGAGAAGTCGCGCACGTCTCGGCCATCCAGAAGGACCTGGCCCTTCTCCGGCTGAAGCCAGTTCAGCAGGCAGCGGAGGAGCGTGGTCTTGCCTCCGCCGTTTGGGCCGAGCAGACACAGCAGCCTTCCTGCACGCCCGACGACGGAGACGCCGCGGAGGACAGGCTGGCCCTTTGGGTAGGCGAAGACGACGCCCCGCGCCTCGACGGCGTGGGCGGGGGCGGGAGGATTCGTGCCGGGCGTCAGACTCATGGCCGGGCCTCCCGCTTTGGAGTGCGGCGACCTGTCGCCGCTTTGGCTGCCGTTTCCTCTGGGCGGGCGTGTTCGCTGAATAGCCAAAGCGGTGCCAGGGCACCGCACTCCA
>PMBX01000245.1:8113-12367 GCA_003153915.1 Phycisphaerales bacterium | reverse complement strand
GCCAGCCAGGCGCGAACATCCATAGCCTGTGCTAACGGAGGGGGTCACTTGCGTCTTTTGCGGGCTTTTCTGCCTTTGACAGCCTTACCCAGAACCTCGTTTAACGAACCGCTTCGCAGGCCCTGGAGGTCCATCGTCACGTAGGCGTAGCCCAGTTTTTTCAACGGGCCGACGATCTTGTCTCTCTGTTTGAGGGCGGCGGACAGTTTGTCTGGGGGCAATTCGACGCGGGCGACGGTGTCATGGTCGCGCACNNCGGCTGGCCAGGCAGGCCATCGAGGGCTTGTCGTGTGTGGGCAGGCCGATGGCGGCGGAGACGGCGCGGATATCCTGCTTGGTGAAGCCCGCCTCCAACAGCGGGCTGTGGATTCCCAGTTCCCCCGCCGCCTTGATACCGGGGCGGAAATCGCCCAGGTCGTCCACGTTCGTCCCGGCCAGCACTGCCGGTAGCCCCCGCCTCGCCGCCAGGGCCTTCAGCGGTTTCATCACGTGGACCTTGCAGATGTAACATCGAGCCGGTGGATTGGCCCGGAACCGCCGGTCGTCCATTTCGTCGGATTGGAACGTGACCAGTTTGGCCCCCAACCGCCGGGCGATGTCCCTGGCGGCCTTGCATTCCCGCCGTGGGTGGATCGGCGAGACGGACATGACGGCTAGCACGTTGCTCTGTCCCAGCTCCCGTATCGCCAAGGCCAGCAGCAACGTGCTATCCACCCCGCCGGAAAACGCCACCGTCACCTTGCCCAGCCGCCGAAGGATTCCACGGCAGGTTTCCAGCTTGATCCGCAACGCCGGGCTGAGCTTCCTTAGCCATTTGTCTTTTAATGGGTCCATATAGCACATTCTACACTTTCGGCTGATGGTTATCGCTGTCGGCGATTAACGAAGGAAGCGATTGCCATGCCGGAAAGGCATTGAGCCTAACGCTGGTGGGGATTAAAGTTAGCTGGGCAAGGAGTCGCGCGAGATGGGAAATTCGATCTACGAGGTTCGACGGCGGGCGGTGCTGGCCTTGGCGAGGAGCCAGGTTCGCGTGGATGCCCTGTTGGTCAGCAGGGGGGCGGACGTTGGGTATCTCAGTGGTTTTTCCGGCGACGACAGCCTGTTGCTGGTGGGGGTGGGCCTGGCTTGCCTGATAACCGATGGGCGATTCGCCGAGCAGGCAGCCGCGGAATGCCCCGACCTGGAGGTGATCGTTCGCAGCGGCCCCATGTCCACGGCAGTAGCCGGAGTGGCGCGGGGGCATAAAATTCGCCGACTGGGCGTCCAGGGCGGGCATATGACCCTGGCTGCACAGGCGGCGCTGGGGGCGGCGGTGGGCGCCAGGTGTCGCCTGCTGGCCGTCGGAGAGGTGGTGCTGGGCTTACGTGCGGTCAAGGATGCCGAGGAGGTCCGGTCCATCCGCCGGGCCATCGGTATCGCCCAGCGGGCCTTCCGGGGGTTGATCGCCGGCGGGGCCAAGGCCCTTAGCGGGCGAACGGAGCGTGAGGTCGCCGCGGAATTGGACTACCGCATGATCCGGGGGGGGGCCGACTCGCCCGCCTTCGACACCGTTGTCGCCGCCGGGGCGCACAGTTCCCTGCCACACTATCGTCCCGGCCGGGCCAGGATTCGTCCGGGACAGGCGGTGCTGTTGGATTGGGGCGCCTGGGCGGGCGGATACAGCAGCGACTTGACGCGGGTGGTCTTCATCGGTAGAATCCCGCCCGAACTGGCCGAGGTTTATGAAGTTGTCCTGGCCGCCAGCCAGGCCGGTTTAGCGGCTGTGCGGGCGGGGGTCTCCGCCAAGGCGGTAGACCGGGCTGCCAGGGCGATTATTGAGCGGGCGGGCCTGGGCGAGAGATTCATCCACTCCCTGGGGCACGGGCTGGGCCGGGGCCGCGGCAACGCGGAGGTCCACGAGCCGCCGGGTATCGGCAGGCTATCAGCCGCCCGGCTGCGCGCGGGGATGGTGGTGACGATTGAACCGGGCGTGTATCTGCCCGGAGTGGGGGGGATTCGCATCGAGGATGACGTGCTGGTGACGGCCGGAGCGGCGGTAAAGCTCAGCACGCTGCCCGCGGCTGCATCGGCGATGGTGTTGCGATAAACCTAGCCGCCGGCGTAGGAAGTGAATCTTATGGACATGGAAGAAATCAAGCAACTGGTTCAACTGATGGTCGATAACGACCTGGGCGAGTTGGACATCACCGACGGCGACAAAAAGATCAGCCTCAAGCGGGGCCAAAGCGGGGTGGTGAGCATGGTCCCCGCGATGGCCGCGGCGGTTCCCGTCGCCTCGGTTGGTCCGGCGTCGTCGGCCGCACCGGCAGATTACGCCGAGAACCTCCTGGAGATCAAAAGCCCGATGGTGGGCACCTTCTATGCCGCCCCCAGCCCCGATAGCGATCCGTATGTTGCAGTCGGAGCGGCCGTCGGCGACGAGTCGGTGGTCTGCATCATCGAGGCCATGAAGGTGATGAACGAGATCAAGGCCGAGTGCAACGGCACGATCGCCGAAATCTGCGTCAAGAACGCCCAACCGGTGGAGTACGGGCAGGTACTCTTCCGCGTCAGGCCCAACTAGCCCCCCAAGGACGAGCGAATGTTCTCCCGCATCCTTATTGCCAATCGCGGCGAAATAGCGCTGCGGATCATCCGNNGCCAGCTACCTCCACCTGGCCGACGACCGCATTTGCATCGGGCCGGGGCCTTCCGCCGAGAGCTACCTGAATATCCCTCGCATCATCGCCGCAGCCGAGATAGCCGACGTGGAGGCGATTCACCCCGGTTACGGTTTCCTGGCCGAGAACGCCCACTTCGCGGAGGTCTGCCGGGAGTGCAAGATCGAGTTCATCGGTCCCAGCGTCGAGAGCATGAGGCTCCTGGGCGACAAGATTCGCGCCAAGTCGCTGGCTAAGAAGGTCAACGTTCCCACCGCGCCTGACAGCATCGACGCCCAGCGCGAGGGGATTTACGGGACCAAGGATTCCCAGGATACGGATGCCCAGGGGGATCGCCAGACGCTCGCCGGCGCCGTGGAGACCGTCGAGGACGCCGTCAAGGTGGCCAACTGGATGGGATATCCGGTGGCTCTCAAGGCCGCCGCTGGCGGGGGCGGGCGGGGCATCCGCTTCGCTCACAACGAGATGACGCTGAAATCCTGCTTCAAGCAGGCCCAGACCGAGGCGGAGATCGCCTTCAAGGACGGCCGGTTGTACATGGAGAAGTGCATCCAGAACTTCCAGCACATCGAGGTGCAGGTCCTGGGCGACATGCGAGGCCATCTTGTCCATCTTTTCGAGCGGGAATGCTCCGTCCAGCGGCGGAGGCAGAAGCTTATCGAGGAAACCCCCTCTCCCGGCCTGGATGCGGACCTGCGGGCGGAGATGTGCTCGGCGGCGGTTCGCTTGGCCAAGGAGGCGGGTTACTACAGCGCCGGAACCGTGGAATTCATGGCCGACGCCGAGGGAAAGTACTATTTCCTGGAGGTCAACACCCGCATCCAGGTGGAGCACCCCATCACCGAGATGGTCACCGGCGAGGACCTGGTGCGGTGGCAGTTGCTTATCGCTTCCGGCCATCGGTTGAACCTGGAACAGAAAGAAATCCGCCAGTACGGCCACAGCATCGAATGCCGCATCAACGCCGAGGACCCGGAGCACAATTTCCGGCCCAGCCCGGGAAAAGTGGAGGCGTTCGTCGCCCCCGGCGGCATGGGAGTGCGCTGGGACTCCCACATTTACCAGGGTTACGAGATTCCGCCCACCTACGACAGCCTGATCGGCAAGCTGGTGGTGCACCGCAAGAGCCGCGATGAGGCCATCGCCACGGCGCTGCGGGCGCTGGGGGAATTCGTGATCTATCCGACCAAGACGACCATACACCTGTGCAAGGAAATCCTCCAGCATGAGCGATTCGCCCGCGGGCATTGGGATACGACGTTTATCGAGCGGGAGATGCTGGGCAACTAGCCGGGCTGGTGTAGGCCGACAGAGGAAACACAACGATGGGCGAGGCGCCGAGAGGAAACGCGGTGGTGGGGCAGTCGGGTGGTCCGACGGCAGTGATAAACCAGTCCCTGGTGGGCGTTATCGAGGCGGCGCGGAAGTTCGGCGCGATAGATCGGCTGCTGGGCGCGCGGAACGGCGTGCGCGGGATAGTGGAACAGCGGTTTGTCGATCTTAAAAGCCTGGACGACCAACTGTTGGAACGGGTGGCGCAAACGCCCGCGGCGGCGCTTGGCTCCACGCGGGACAAGCCCGACGAGTTATA
>PMBX01000245.1:2043-8098 GCA_003153915.1 Phycisphaerales bacterium | reverse complement strand
TGCGTCTTCCACGTGCCCAAGACCATCGACAATGACTTGCGAGTGACGGACCACTGTCCGGGCTACGGCTCGGCCGCCAGGTTCGTCGCCGCCGCGCTGATGGGAGACGACCGCGACAGCGCCTCGCTTCCGGGTGTCAAGATCGACGTTATCATGGGGCGTAACGCCGGTTGGCTCGCCGCGGCGGGGGAACTGGCCCGCCAAGACCCCGCCGACGGTCCGCATCTGATCTACGTCCCGGAGAGGCCACTAGCCGAGGAGCAGTTCGTCGAACAGGTGGCGGAGGTGTACGGGCGGCTGGGGCGTTGCCTGGTAGCCGTCTCCGAGGGTATCGAGGACGAAAAGGGCGTCAGTTACGCCGAGAAGCTCGTCTCCACCGTCGAGCGGGACGGCCACGGGAATCTTCAACTGTCCGGCAGCGGCGCATTGGGCGACTACCTTGCCGAGATCGTCCGCGCCAAGGCCGGCCCAAAGCTGGGCGGCAAAAAACTTCGCGTCCGGGCGGACACCTTCGGTTATCTCCAGCGCAGCTTCGCGGGCTTCGCCTCCCCGGTGGACCAGAAAGAGGCCCGCCTGGCAGGCCGCAAGGCTGTCGAGTACGCCGCCAGAGGACTGACCGGCGGATCGGTGGCGTTCCGCCGGGCCGCTGGAAACAAGTACCGCATCACCTGCTTCCACGCGAACCTAAAGGACGTGGCGCGGGATACCAAGCCACTACCGGATGAGTTCATCAACGCCGCGGGAAACGGGGTCAACGACAGCTTCCGCGCCTACGCCCTGCCCCTGGTCGGAACGCTACCGGTTATCGGGAGGCTTTAAGAGGCATTCTTCGCCGCGCGGCGAGACTCACGCCCGCCAGTCCCAGCAAAACCGCCGAACATGGTTCCGGCGCCGGCGCGGATGACGGCGGGGCCTCCATGTTGGTGCCGTAACCCCAGAAAGCGCTAATAAGCCCAAGGTCAGCGAGATTCACCAGACCGTCGCCGGTGAAGTCCCCATCACTCCATGTGCCCGTTGATCTAAAGTGCAGGGCCAGAATGCCCAGGTCGGTCATATTGACGAAGCCGTCACGGTTGGCGTCACCTGGAACGCGGAAGGACTTGACCACCCCGTCGATCCACGAGGCGTAGGTGCTGACGCGCACGGCATAGAGGGCGTCGGGATCGGGACCGCCGTAGACGGGATCGCCAAACCAACTCTCGCCGGCATGTTCCACCGCGGCGCTGAGACCCGCCACCTTCCACATGCCATCGGCCGGCAGGAACCACCCGCCGCCGGAATCAAACTCAGCGACGGCGGATTCGCAGGCCACCGCTCCGCCCCGGCCGGGGGCGTCGAAATCCGCCTGGATGGCCTCGGATGAAAATGGGGAACCGGGGATGGAGAAGGAGTAACGGTCCACGTAGTTGGCCCCCCAATGCAAAGAATTGTTGTCCGACCCGGACCAGGCATAGGCGTATGGCAGGCCGTTGGCGGCGTACTTGATTGTCCCGGCGACCTTGCCATAACCGCCCATCACGAAGGTTTTCTGATACTCGTTACGGGCCGAATATAAACCCGCGAAATTGTTAAGGTAGGCTGGTAGGCCGTTGGCGGTAGTCAGGCGAGCGACGCACAGGTCGGCGGTGGCATTAGGCGTGATTTCGGCCACCGTATAGGCCTGCCCGTTGATCGTCACAGTCATGCCCTGCCAGCCCCCCTGATGGCGGGTGGTGATCACGAAACTGGGACTGATGACCACGCAACTGCCGTTGTCGCCCCAGCGGCCAAGAATGGAGTCGCTGGGCCTGTTGGCGGGAGAGTCGGGGCTGTGGGCGACCACACCCAGCACGGGAGTGGCCCAGAAAGCCACAGCCAGCACTGTCGGTACGGTCCAACCCACGCTGTGCTCGATCTGTCGAAGCATTCAGCGACTGCCGCTCCTTGTAATGCGCCTCTTATTAGCGGCACAGACCTCCCCCCAAACAGATAAGCGAACCGAAACACTTACATCTGCGACTAGGTCCCGACTAGGTCTTACGAATCCTGCGTCGCAGCAGTCCCAAACCTCCGACCGCCACCAGGCAAAGAGTAGCGGGTTCCGGTATGACCATTACGCCTATGGAGGGTCCGCCAACGACCTTCTTCTCGATGAATGAGGTGGTTCCCGACTGGCTGGTCGATTGGAGGGTGTTGTTGAACTGAAACATTACTTTCGAGATCTCATAGCCTGTCAGGTCCAGGTTTAACGAGGCCGACCAGCTTCCGCTGCTGTCCGACGGCAGCGTAAAGGTTCCCTTCGGAGAAGCGGTCAGCGACACGGTCTTCACCGTGGGAATATGGCCGGGAGTCTGGTCGGTGATGAACATGGAACCGCTGATTTTCGCCTGGGTACCGGAGTTGCCCGACCCGGCCAGGGAATAATCGCCGAACTCAATGATCGAAAGCTGCGTCAGGAACGTATTAGGATCGGACTGGATGATCATCTTCAACTGGCTGGAGGNNAAACCAAAGCCAGTTGTCGTTGCGGGTAGGCGATCCGTAGAGCGGGGTGTTGGGGTCCGTGGTGGAGTTTTCTTCAATATTCAGGAAGTCCACCTCGCCCGGGACGGAACCATAAAGGCTCCCGTAGGTGATGCCCGCCAAGGCAGGCAGGGCAGACAGTCCTACGCACAACAGACTAATTACAATCAGAGAGGGTTTGCCGTCCATCCTTACTCTCCTTCCTTAGTGCCGCTACGAAGTGAAGAGCGCTTCCGGTAGGGCTTTTCAACCAAGTCCACCGTAGGGCTCTCGGGCACACGCACATCGGTCTGCCGCTGGGCGACAGGCTCCGTAACCACCGATGAGCGCCTCTTAGGTTACCGCTATAGGCCAAAAAATCAAGCAAAAACCGACAATACCGGCTGTCCCGTCGGCGACCTTGGAACCGGTCGCGGGCGGTTTAAACTTTCTTTCGTTTCAGCAGTGCCAGCGATGCCCCGCACAGTAACACCATCGTCGTGGGTTCGGGGATTACGGCGATGCCGATGGTCGGACCGCTGATGACGTTTTTCTGGATGAAGGCCGTCGTTCCGTCCTGGCTGGTGGTCGCCAGGATATCGTCGAAGGAAAAGCTCACTTGCGAAACGCCGGCGGGCAGGTTAATCGTCGCGGAGGCAAAGAATAGCTCGTCGGAGCGTTCCGGGGGCAGGACGTAGGGGGAATCGGGAGTTGTGTCCAATGCCACGGAGAAAATCTGAGAACCCGTGTCGATCCACAAGGTTCCGTTGACCGAGGCCGAAGTACCGCTATTGCCGTTTCCGGCCAGGGAATACTGACCGTATTCATTGATGACGACTTCGGTCAGATAGCAACCCTCATCGGCCCGGATGGACATAGTCAACGTGCCGGCCGTGGTGTCTGAGGCGCCGTCCTGGGCCTCGGAGGTAAACGTCGTGGGGAAGAACCACAGGCTGTTCTCGTAGCGCGAGGGCGTTCCGAACAGCGGCACGGCGTCCGTGCTGGAGGATTCCGCCACTGACAGGAAGTCTACTTCGGAGGGTGCGGTTCCCTCATAATTGCCATAATTGATGGAACCCGCGGAGGCAATCGAAACGGCTGCAAACAGGGAGACGGCGCACAACACCAATGGAAAACCTACCTTGCCGGACATACTACCTTCCTTTCTCTCTTGCCCAACCGTGCCAGCGGGAAGCATCCGGTACCTTGATGAAATTACAAGACTGAAGACCGGCGTTCACCGACAACTGGGGCTAGAGGCTCCTTTTTGCGGCTCTTACATCTGCTCCGGAGCGGAAGCCTACCACGGAATCGCAAAAAGTCAACGGAAAAGTTGGCAACACCTGACTTCCGCTTTGCGGTTGATAACGTATGTGGTTAATCCAGATTCGTCCTATCGCCTTGCCGAGAGGCGGATTTCCAGCAGTTGTTTCATCACGTTGTGGCAATTTCCCTGCCAGGAGGTTGTGCCCAGTGCGTCGTGCATCTGGCGGTATAGGGCGTAAAGTTTGGTGTAAACCTCGTGTGCGGCGGGGTTGGGCTTGAATGTCCTGGCCTTCAGGCCGGTCATGGCCGCCTGGGCGTCGGCGTAGTTGGCGTANNACCATCATGGGCCGGCCTGTCACGTCGGCGTATATCTGCATCACAAGGGGATTCTTCTCGGCGATCCCGCCGCAGTTGACGATCCGTTGGACGGCAACGCCATATTCCTCGAAGCGTTTGATGATGGTCAAAGCGCCGTAGGCCGTCGCCTCGATGAGGGCGCGGTAAATCTCCGCCGGGGTTGTGTAGAGTGTCTGGCCCATCAGCAGCCCGGTTAGCCGTTGATCGACCAGGATCGTTCGGTTTCCGTTGTTCCAGTCCAGCGCCAGCAGGCCCGATGCGCCCGGGACGATCCGCCCGGAGGCGGCGGTCAGCGCCTCGTGCGAGCCGGCCTTGCGACCTGTCGGTTGGATGTAGTTGACGAACCAGTTGAAGATATCCCCGACAGCGGACTGGCCCGCCTCCAGCCCGAAGTAGCCCGGAAGAATGCTGCCGTTGACGATTCCGCATAGGCCGGGAATGTCGGCCAGGGGCTTGTCCGCCGGGGCGATCATCATGTCACATGTGCTGGTTCCGATGATCTTGACCAGCGTGCCTGGTTCAATGCCCGCCCCCACGCCGCCCAGATGCGCGTCGAATGCGCCCACGGCGACGGGAATCCCCGCCGGCAGCCCCGTCCGCTTCGCCCATTCATCGCTCAAGCCTCCCGCGGCGGTGTCGATGGCGTACGCCCGCGACGCCAGGCGGGCGCGAAGCCCTCCCAGGCCCGGATCGAGCCTGGAGAGAAACTCATCGTCGGGGTATCCGCCCCAGGAGTCGTTGTACATCGCCTTGTGTCCGGCGGCGCATACGCCGACCTTGATGCGTTGCGGAGATTCATTTCCGGCCAGCATTGCCGGAATCCAGTCGGCGATTTCCACCCAGGAATAGGCGGCCTCGAAGACCATCGGGTGGGTACGCAGGCAATGAAGTATCTTGCTGAAGAACCACTCGGAGGAATACCGCCCGCCGCACTTGGCCAGGTAGTGGGGGCGCATCTGGGCGGCCAGGGCGGTGATTTCCTCGGCCTCATGGACGGAGGTGTGGTCCTTCCACAGCCATGCCATGGCGGCAGGCTCGCGGGCGAACCGCTTGTCGAAGGCCAGCGGGCGGCCGTCGCGGTCCACCGGCAGGGGGGTACTTCCGGTGGTGTCCACGCCGATGCCGATGACATCGCCGGGGGAGAACCGCTTGACGTTTCGCCTCGCCGCCGCCATCGCCGACTTGATCGAGCATTCGGCGCCTTCCACGTAGTCGCCGGGGTGCTGGCGGGCAAGGTTGGGGTCTTTGCCCAGGATCACGCCATCGCTTCCGTGCTTGTAGGCCCATACGGACGTGGCGATCTCCCTGCCGTTGGCGACATCCACGATCAAAGCGCGAACGGTGTTGGTTCCGTAGTCCAATCCGATGGCATACTTTCGCATTGCCGTGTCCTTTCAGAGGTGTCGTTGGAACCGGCATGATATGGGCCGGGGGCGTGGGGTTCAATATGCTCTGTTTTGTATCGTTAGCGGTTACATCCGGGCTTGGACCATTTCAAGTTTGGGTGATAACGCGGTGGGGCTTCGTCCCGCCGCCAAGGCCGGCGGGCATGAACGGGAACTTTTCACTGGCGTTTAGAGGGCGGGCCTTGGAATATGCGCCGGCTGGAAAGGGAATCGGACGTGCACAAGCTCACGGATTACATCGATATAAACCAGATTCGCCGCCTGGAAGACGTTTTATATTCAGTCTCCGGCGTGCCCATAAGTGTCTGTGGACCAGACTCGCATCCGCTGACGGAGGCCATTTCCGTTGCGGCATATGCCCAGGGGCGCGGGGGAGAGGTTTCAACTCCTTCGTCGCTGTGCGCCCTATGGGTTGCCGCCGGCTGCCAGGCGCCCGTGATGGTGGAAGGACAAGCCATCGCCGGGGTGGTCTATCCCCCCATCGACCAGCGGCCCGGCAGGGCGGGAGGCGCGGAAGGGCCTGACGCCGTTGCTGAATTCGCCAA
>PMBX01000245.1:0-2025 GCA_003153915.1 Phycisphaerales bacterium | reverse complement strand
TGGTCGCCCGCACGGTGGTGGAGGTGCTCAAGGCCAAGGCATGTTCCATCCGCCTGCTGAACGAAGATCGCAGCGAGCTGGTGATTAAGGCGGTGGCCAACCTCTCGCCGGAGTATCTCAACAAAGGCCCCATACTCCTATCCGACAGCAAGATCGACCAGGACATCCTGGCCAGCGGAAAGCCCGTCTATATCGCCGACGAGCGGGACGATCCTCGCGTGTTGTATCCCGCCGAGGCCAGGCGCGAGGGGATCGTCAGCGCCCTATGCGCCCCGATGACCTACAAAGGCCGCGCCGAAGGCGTCCTTCGCGTCTACACGGCGGCGGTGCATGAGTTCGACTGGTTCGAGGTCTCGCTGCTCCAGGCAATCGCAGCCCAGGCGGCTGCGGCGATCGTCAACGCGCGGTTGTACGAGGAGGCGGTCCGCTCGGCTGAGATCCGCCGGGCGATTCACACAGCCGCTGAGGTGCAGCGGAGGATGATCCCATCCACGCCGCCCGTTGTGGCCGGGCTGGATATCGCCGCCGTCTACGTGCCCTGTTTTGAGCTGGGAGGGGATTTCTACGACTTCCTGGTTTTGCCGGAGGACAACCTGGGCCTGTCCGTCTGCGACGTGATGGGCAAGGGGGTGCGGGCATCGCTGCTGATGGCGTCGGTGCGGGCGTCGCTGCGAGCGCACGCCGAAAACGTCTACGCCATCTCGGAGGTGCTGCGGAAGGTCAATCGCGACCTGTGCAACGACACGCTGGGCAGCGAGTTCGCCACGTTGTTCTACGGAGTCATTGATCTCAAGGCCCGCCGGTTGACCTACGCCAACGCCGGCCACGTTCCCCCGCTGCTGTTTCGCGATGGGGTCGTCAGCCAGCTTGAATCCACCGGACCGATCGTCGGAATCGATCCCCAGGGCCGCTGGACCCACCAGGCTCTGCCGCTTCGCAAGGGCGACGTGCTACTTGCTTACACCGACGGCTTGAGCGATGCGATGAATTTTGCCGATGAACCTTTCGGGCANNTTGCGACATGTCCTCTGGACGATGCGACGATACTCGGGGCTTCAAACCCGCCCCGACGACCTGACGATGATCGCGATTCGGGCGAGTTAATCCGTGGAAGTTGCATTGACGCTCCGCGGCGGGGACTTTATACTTTCCCCACAACGGAGACAAAGAAAAGGAACGTAGCCGCTTTAATAACATGAGTCATTTCCGCCTGCTCAGCGATCCGGGACGATACGTTGCTCACGATTGGGACCTCCTTGCGGATTCCGCCGCGCGCCTTGCCTGGCTGGACCAATTCGCCCAGCACTTTGAGGTAATGCTCCAGCACGCCTCCGCGCAGTATGGGCGCACGGCCGGAAAGGGCGTCCTGGGCGCCCGCCAGGAATTCGCCGCCGCCATAGGCCGGTTGAGGCAGGCGCCGGACTCTCTACCCGGTGGAAAACTAAACGTGTTGGAACTATGTCGCCTGCGAGACGGCGTTTTGCGGCGACACGGACTGGGGGATCCCTTCAAGCACGTCAAGGACCGCGAGAACGCCTCCGCCGCCGTACTGTATCCCCAGGTGGTGCGGAAGTTCCATTCCATGAAGGGCCAGGAAAAATGGCTGCACCTGGTCAAATGCGTATTCGCGGGCAATATCTTCGACCTTGGTTCACGGGAGACGATGCATCTGGCCACCCAGCCGACGGACTTCCTTGCCGCCGTCGCCGACGGCCGGCCCAGGCCATGGCTGGTGGACGACTTCGACCGCCTGGCGGAGGAGTTAGTCCCCACTCCCCCGGCAAAGTGGGCCAAGGCCGTCATCTTCGTTGACAACGCCGGCGCCGACTTCATCCTGGGCGTCATGCCACTGGCGAGGGAACTGGCGCTGTCGGGCACGAAAATCGTCCTGGCCGCCAATGAACTGCCCAGCCTCAACGATATCACCGCCGATGAAACCGTCGCCGTCGTCGAAAATCTCTGTACCCTCGACGAGGACCTGGCCACCCTCATCAGCGCCGGGATGTTCGAGGTGGTCTCCACCGG
>PMBX01000147.1:1965-3285 GCA_003153915.1 Phycisphaerales bacterium | reverse complement strand
GGGCCGGCCGGATGAACTCGCCTGCGCCACCTGCCACCAGGAACATCACGGCCGCGAGGCCGACATGAAAAAGCTGACCGACCAGCAATGCCAGGTCTGCCACCAGGCGCCGTTCGCCAGCTTCACCGCGGGGCACCCGGAATTCACCGATTACCCGGCCACGCGCCGGACCCGGCTGCAATTTGACCATGGGACCCACTGGCAGAAACATTTCGCCGATCCCCGGCTGGCGGCCACCGCGCCGACCTCCTGCGCCCACTGCCACGAGCCGGCGCCGGACGGCGGCAAGATGCTGGTGAAGGGCTTTGAGCAGACCTGCGCCCAGTGCCACGCCGGGCAGATCGAGGGCGAGGGCCGCGCGGGGGCGAAGGGCCTGGTGTTCCTCCGCCTGCCCGAGGTCGATGTCGCCGCGCTGGAAGCGGCGGGCGAGCCGGTCGGGGAGTGGCCGGATTTTTGTGAGGGGGAAATCACGCCCTTCATGTCCTGGATGCTCGAAGGGGACGCCACCGCCCGGAAGGCCCTGGCCGACCTCGGCCCGGTCCGGCTTGCCGACCTCCGCCACGCCACGCCCGCGCAGCTCAAGGCCGCCGCCCGCCTGGTCTGGAGCGTGAAGGGTCTCCTGGCGGACCTGATCACCCAGGGCCAGCAGGTGATGATGCGCCGCCTTGACCCGTACGCGGGTCTGCGGGGTTCCACGCGGCACACGGGTAATTTTTCCGCGGACAGCCTGCAGGTGGCCCAACAGGCTTGGCTGCCCCACTTGCTGACCGAGGTCGCCGCCTACCGGCATGGCGACAAGCCCGCGCCGAGGCCGGCCCGGCCCCGCGGCGCTGATACCCCGGCCGGTTCGGCCGTTCCGGTCCGGCCGACCAAGCCGGCGGACAACGACGACTTGCTGGCGGAACCCGTGCCCGCCAAGCCGGCGGACAAGGATGATCTGTTGACGGACGAGCCCGCCGTGGCCCCGAAGCCGGTCGCCACGGCCGCGAAGGCTTCAACTCCGGCCGCCGCCCCGGCCCTCGAGTATGATGATGCCGAGGCGCGGGTGGCGGAAGGCGGGTGGTATCGCCGCGACAACACCTACACGATCTACTACCGGCCCAGCGGTCACGCCGATGAATTCCTGACCGCGTGGCTGGAGACCGCGGCGAGTGATTCGATGCCCGCGGCCCGCACCATCTACGCCGAGCTGGCCTCGCCCAAGGCTCCCGGCGTCTGCATGAAGTGCCACACCACGGATCGCATCGGCAACACCAGCCAGGTCAACTGGCTGACGTCCCGTCCGCAGCCGCAGCACCACCCGTTCACGAAGTTCAAGCA
>PMBX01000147.1:0-1905 GCA_003153915.1 Phycisphaerales bacterium | reverse complement strand
TGCGGCAGCTGCACCTGCAGGCGGCGGAAGTGAAGGGCGCGTCCCTTACGAAATAAGGGCAATGGGGCGAAGGATTTACGCGCGTCTGAACTCGGGAATTTGTCGGGGGCGCTTACACTTCGGCTGTATTTCCATCGAAAATCTGGGAGCGCCCCCTGACTTTTTCTGGGAAAGTCATAAATTAATCCACCTTAACACACAGGGAGTTAGGATCATAACGGGCAGACGCTTCTCCCGTCAGGATGATGGCACTTGGTTTGCTTTAGGGCGGGCCGGCGGGCCAGCCACAGTCCAATGCAATCCTATACCCTTTATCCTTCGCGAGTCAGGCTCGCCTTGGCGGCTATTTTCGCCGCGCTTTCCTTCCAATCAGCCTTCGGCCAACTCGTCGTCAATGGCGGGACCACGACAGTGTCGACCGCGATCTCCCCCAGCGGCACCATCGTCAAGAACGGCACCTTGAATGTGATTTGGGGTGGCGCCATCAACAACGGAACAAACAATGCCGTGATCGGCGAATCGAGCGCAGGCCTGGGCGTGCTCAACGTCACTAGTGGTAGCAGTCTCCTCGCACAGTATTTCGATGTGGGCCAAGGTACTGGTAGCTCCGGCATCGTCGATGTGGCTGGTGCCGGCAGCCTCGTCAGCATCGCAAGCAACACTTCCATCGGTGGCCATGGAAACGGCCTGATGTTCGTGACCGACGGCGCCGTGTTTCATTCCGCCGACTATATGGGCATCGGTCAGGACGCGGGCGGCGATGGTAAGGTCTACGTGAGTTCCGGCGGCACCTTGCTGGCGGATCAGCAGCTGCATCTTGGCGAGGGTTATCTTGGGGCCAGCACAGGCCGTCTTTCCGTCAGCGGTACGGGCTCCAGCGTTCATGTCGGCCAGGAACTGCTAGTCGGCCAGTGGGGTACGGGCGAGTTGACGGTCGGGGACGGCGCGACCGTAAGTTCCGCAGGCCATTTCAGCGTTGGCACGCAAGCCGGCTCCTCCGGCAGCGTTTTAGTGGATGGAGTGGGAAGCAAAGTGAGCACGGAAGCGCATGGCATTGTGGGCGATGCTGGCACTGGGTACATGGTGGTACAGAATGGCGGCAGTTTTCACGCGGCGGGCTGGAGCGCGCTGGGCGTTGTAAATGCGGGCACACTTGATGTTCACACCGGCGGCGACGTCACCTTCGACAACGATCTGTCTTTGGGCGTCCTGGCCAGCGGCCAGGGCACGCTCACCGTGAATGGGGTTGGCAGTTCGGCCGCAATCGGTGGCGCATTAACGGTCGGTCAGTATGGCACCGGAGCGATGAATCTTGCTAACAGGGCGACGGTTAACGTCGCCGGCTCGGCGATGCTCGTTGGCGGAAATCCCGATGGAGCGGGAACGGTTTCCGTGGACGGCGCTGGCACCACTCTTATCAGCAACCAGATGCTGGTTGGCTGGCAGGGCACAGGCCATCTCGACATTAGCAACGGTGGCGAAGCCCACTCCAATAATCAATTGACCATCGGTTGGCAGGGCACCGGCAGTGTATCGGTTGATGGTGCCGGCAGTAAATTATCCGCCATTGGCTACACCAGCCTGGGCGACATGGGCGCGGCCAGCATGACTCTCGCCCACGGGGCAGACTTTACCGCCGGAGATATCGTGGTGTTGGGCTTGAACAGTTCCGGCAACGCATCGTTGGCGATCAATAGTGGATCCACCGTTTCCGTCGCGAAGGACGTGCAAGTCGGTTGGCAGGGTACGGGCACGCTGTCGGTTGATGGACTGGGTTCCACTCTGCAGGTCGTGAACGGCGGCTTGTTCGCCGGCTGGAAAGGCACGGGCACCATCAATGTCACGAATGGCGGCACCATCAACACCAACGGCTGGGCCGCTGTCGGCGATCAGGCGGGCTCGCAC
>PMBX01000065.1 GCA_003153915.1 Phycisphaerales bacterium | reverse complement strand
ACCTGAACCAGGAAGGGCCTCTCCCCCAGTTGCCTCCAGGCCACCTCGCGGACCAGCGCGAAGGCGTGATCCAGATCGGCCTGCGCCTGGCGCCCGCGGCGGAAGAGATGTCGAAGTTCCTCCGCCAGGCAACGGAGTTTCGCCTCGCTAATGTCGCAATACAGCTTCTCCAGGGAGACGATCCGCTCCGCGCGGCGAAGGAAACGTTCCCGCAGGGGTAGCAGGCGACGTAGCAGCCCGGCGGTGGAGTCCCAGGCGGCGTCCAGGCCGCGGGGGAGTTCTTTACCACCCGTTCGTTGGGCGAGCATGCGCCAGGTTGTACCCGGATGTGCCGACACCTCAGGCGTGGAACCTCCGCTGAACCAGTTGCAGCAATTCCCGCCACCATTGTGCGGCCAGTGGCTTGGCGTGGGCATGGAACCGCACCACCACCCGCTGGCCTGGAAGCAGGCGAAGAGAGGAATGCTGGTCGGGATCAATGCGAATTTCAAAGAGCTGCTCGGCGGATTTGGTCCCATGCGGGTCGTCGGCGGCAGTCTGAATCGACCCGCCAGCGGCGTAACCCAGCGCGGCGGAGGGAAGCTGCTCCTGGCCGGCGGGAAGGACTTTCCCGACGCGGCCGGAAAGTTCCATGTCCGGCCGGCCGCGGACGCGGATATCCACCCGTGGCGCGTCAGGACCTTCGGCGGCCTCGGTGACGATGGTTGGCGCCGCCTTCTGCCCGACCATCGCGCGGACGATCACCGCCTCCAGTCCGGTCAAGAGTCCCAGTTTATCCCCTCGCTGCACATACGCACCGCGCAGCCGGTCGATGTCGGGCGAGACCCACCGCCCCGCCCAAGGCGGCTGAAGCGTCAGAGTTGCCAGTTCCTCCTCCAAGCGGGCGATTTGCCCATCCAGGGCGGCCAATTGCTCGCCGTAGACCTGCGCTGAGGCGACATCTCGTGTCTGGGCCAGCCTGCGCTGGGCCTCGATGCGCCGCCGCTCGGCCCGCAGCCCCGCGGCCTGGGCCTGGAGTTGCGGATTGACCGCGCGGATCAGCGGCGGACCATCGGGACTCGCCTCCGTACCCGAAGGCAGAAAGTCTTGGATAAAGCCGTCGGTCCCGGCGTAAATGATGGCCAAGCTGGCAGGTTCCACCACGCCCTCGACGCGGAAACGGTCGGGTGCGGGTATCAGCCCCACCCCAACCACGACCACCGCCAGCGCCGCCAACGTTGATCCGACGGCCCGGCCTCGCACACGGAGAAGTTCCCCGCTGGTGGCCAGGTAGCGAACGAATCTCCCCAGGGGCACGAAGACGAACGAGATCGCCCCGGCCACCGCCAGCGCCGCCCCCAGCAGGAACAGCTTGTCGGCGACAAACAGGAGAATCCGCAACGAAATGAAGATACGGTAAATCGTCGAGCAGATTCCGTAACAGACAAACCAGATTCGCTCCCCTCGCGTGTTGGCGGGGTTGCGCGGGTTCCGCACGGACCAGGCATACTTGCGAACCAGATAATGGAGATAGTCCCGGGACCGCTGCGAAAGGTTGGGGATTTCCACCAGATCGCTGAGGATGTAGTAGCCGTCGTACCGCAGCAGCGGGTTGCCGTTAAACAGCAGCGACGAGACACTGGCAATGAACATGACATTGTAGGTGACGGCGTGTAGGGTCGTGCCCTCGGCGGTACCGGCCCAGACCATCGCCGCCACCGAGGCGATGGCCAGTTCCACCAGCATCCCAGCGGCCCCGACGACGGTGCGGCGCCACTTGTCGCGGAAGGCCCACATGGACGAGGCGTCCACGTAAGGGAATGGCGTGAACACCAAAAACATCACACCCAGCACGTGGACTTCCCCCCCCGCCCCGCCGATCTTTCCGAACCGCTTGCAGGCAAAGGCGTGGCCCAGCTCGTGGAACACCTTGACGATCAGGAAGGTCAGGTACAGCAGCGGCAGGTTGGCCGGATCCAGCACACCCTGGGCGCGATCGGCGAGTTGGCCCCATCTGCCGGCGACGGAATAAAAGCCCCCCGCCAACAACACCACCAGGACGCCCAGTCCGTACCAGGAAAACACCCGCCCCACGACACCTACCCACCGCTCCAGGAAACTGTCGGGGTCCCAGAGGGGAATCCGCACGAACAGCAGGTTCATCAGGAATCCCTGGACCTCGCGGAGCCGCCGTTGCTGATATCGCTTCAGCAGACCGGCGGCGTCGGGGGGCAGCTCAGCCGCCAGCAGATTGGAGGCATAAAGCTGGCCCAGTAATTCGATCGCCTCACCCTGGGTAGGGGCCGAATCGCCAAGCTGTTCGTTGCAGATCCGCCAGGCTTCCGCCACGCTACGGCGTCCGTCCAGCATGGCCACGAAACGATAAGCCGTCTCGCTGAGGCGGAAGAACTGGTTGGCCGTGGGGTCCTGTACCACGTGCCACATTTGCCCGCGAAAATGCTGGCGATTCGTCGCAACCGTGGTCCGCAACTGAGGCCGCAAGTCGGCCACGCGATACCACGATTCGCTGAATGTCGGACGATCCACGGGCATGGAGTCTCAACCAACCTTTGTTCCGCTATCCGGTAATCGGTTCGACCCTTCGGCCACGAACTCAGGGTCGAACAGCTTCGCTCACCGTACAAGGGATTCCAGTCATAAGGTCTTCCGGTCCCCCTTACAGCCACAGTTTCATGCGCAGCCAGTTGGTCAGGCGGTGGGTCCACAGCCAGGCATAGCTGCGGCGACCGATATGTATCTTGGCCACGCCCTCCATGCCAGGCAGGAGCCAGGCATGTTTGCCCGCCAGGTCCAGGTCCTTCAGTTCCACGCGGACCTTGAAGATATTGTTTTGTTGGACGACCTCGGCGACGGGATTGATCCGCTCGACTACGAACCGGATGCGCTGGTCGGGATGCCCGACGGTGGCCAACTGCCCTTCCTGTCCGGCCTGGACATCGGCGATCTGATCCTCGGGCACCTTCAACTGTGCCCGCAGCGACTCCAGCGGGGCGATCTCAAAGAGCACCTGCCCGACCTTGACAGGCGCGCCCACCTGGCGTTCCAGGTCTCCGGTGACGACGCTTCCGGCAACGGGCGCGACGATCCGGGCCTGGGCGATCCGATGCTCTTGGAGCTTGATTTGCTCAGCGATCCGGTCGGCGTTGGCGCGGGCGATATCCGCCTCGGCGCGTTTGGTTGCATCCTGGGTGGCCACTGCCGCCTGGTCGGCGGCGAGGGCCTGCTTGTCGTAACCGATCTTCTCGGCCTTGGCGCGGGCCAGTTCCATGCGAAGGTCGGAATTGTCCAACGACGCCAGGAGTTCACCCGCGGCCACCTTCTGGCCGAAACGGACGGAGACATCCTTGAGGAAACCTTCAAAGGGAGCGGGGACCACCTGGAGGCGCGTGTCTTCCAGGGCAAAGGGCGCCTCGGCCTGGTAGTCGCCCTTGGCCAGGAAGGCAAACATCAATGCCAGAAAGGCCACGATCGCCGCGGCCTTGGCCCAGGTGTGTCGCGGGCCGATCAGGGAAGCTAGTGCTTTCCTGGCCACCACGGCGGCCCGGGCGCCAAACCAGCGGTCTTGCTCGTGCAATTCAGCCAGCCGCGGGGTACACAGGTCGCAGGAAAGACGCAGGGACTCCATCTCTTCGGCATCGAAGGCCTGCTCCGACGCCCGCTCCGCCGTCAGGACGCCCAGCACATCCTCTCCGCGTCGCAACGGCAGGCTCACCAGGCAAGTCGGCCCATGCCGTTTGGCCAGCTCGGTCGCCTCCCGGCTTACATAGGTGGCATGAGGATCCGCCGGGTAGACCACCTCGACATTCTGGTCCCAGCATTCCTCCATCGCCGACTCGATGTCCTGCACCAGCCTCATGCGGCGGCTGAACTTTTCGGTGTGGCTCATGGCCGCCAGTTTCACGTAGCGGCCCTGGAGGAAGCCCACCGACACGCGATGACACTGCCAGCGACTGGCGATTTCGTTGCACATCGCCATGCCCGCCCCGGCGAATTTCCGCTGCTCGTTGACGGCAGAAAGCGTCTCCATCGCCAGCCGCATCCGACGCAAATCGAACTGGCGGCGCTGGAGGGTCAGCCGCATCTCGTAGAGGCTCAGGAGGCTGACGGTCAGTTCCAATCGCTCGCGTCCAGCCTCCAGGGACTGCGCATCGGCGGCGCTGAGGACAAAGGCCGCCAGTCCACGAATGCCCCCCCCGCTGCGCAACGGAACCATCACCAGGTGCTGCCGGGCGGGCTGACCGTAAAGAGCGTCGCTCGCCTGCAAGGCCCGCATGGTGGTCTGGCCGGAACCGAGCACGGCCGGGGCACTCTCGGCAGCCTGGGCCAACCACACCGGCGCGGCGGATCCTTGCGCCACGGGGGGGAAGACGGCAAGGATTTCGATTTGACCCTGCTGCCCGGAGGAGCGGAGGATCGCCCCGCCGTCGGCGGAGGCAATGTGGCATTGCACCGCCAGGAGGTTCAATAGGAATTGCTCGGGGGGACCGTCAAACCGGCTGAGACGGTCCACCAGCTCCGCCGTCGAGGGCGGACGGTCTTGTGAACTGCTCTCGGAGATGCGCGCGCCGTCGGGCGTCATCCGATTTCATCCTGCCCAAAGAACGGATAAACGTGTCAGGTCTTGCGCCGCTTGTTGACGTCCATTTCCAGTTCGCCGAATTGCTCCTCGTGGCGCCGGATCAATTGGCTCAACGTGATCGCCAGGCGCTTGGCGGAGTAGTAGTTCATGACGATGCGGTCGTTGACCTGGAAGAGGATCTCCGGCTGACCCTGCCCCTGGGTGGAGGGCACTACCAGGTTAAGCCCGAAGTCCAGCAGGACCTCCTCAGCCGTTCCGTTGGTACGGAAAGCGTTGGCGTAGCTGGTGGACATGTTGTGTTCGTCCATTCGCAGGCGGACCTGCTGCTGGCCGGTCTGTTCGCGGGCCTGCTGTTCCACGGGCTTCTGCCCGGCAGGATCGGTCGAGCCATTCACCATGAGTCGCTCCTTAGTTGTTCTTGCTGTGTGATGTCATGTCCGGTTGTGTCGTCGGATGCGTCGCGGGCTTGCCCGGCCCAGCGGAGGACCCCGGCGACGAAAATGTCACTTCGACCCGTTCTCCCGCCGGTCGGGCGGCGGGGTTGGCCACCTCCACGCGGACCAGCAGGGTGTTGCTGGCGGCATCGGCGACGGCGCCGACGTGAATGATCCTGCCTTCCGCCCTGGCAGCCGGGGCGGATGACGTTCCATCGGATAATACGTTAGAGGCGAAGACCACTCCCACCTGACCACCAACGGACAATCCGCTAGCCTCGCCTAGGGCCACGGGCACGTCGATCCACAGCGGATCGATGCTCACCACGCGAACGATCTGGGACAGCGCTTCGGCGGCTTCGCCTGCCTTCAACGAGATCTGCTCGACCTTTCCGGCAATGGGGCTGCGGATGCGCATTCGTTCGATCTGCGCCGCGTCCTCCTGATACTTACGCTGCTCCTGGGTGTGATCGAACTGCGCCAACCGCAGGGAAAGCTCGGCGACCTTGACGTCCAGTTGGGCCATCTCGATTTCCGTGGGAGTGGTACCCAGCGTTCCGGCTTCCTTGATTCGCTTGAGATAGACTTGTTTCTGTTCCAGTTGTGCCTGGGCGTACTCCACCTTGGTCAGGTCCTCCGCCTGGACCTGGAGTTGCTCCAGTTGAAGGCGCTCGGCGGAGTCGTCCTGTTCCATGAGCACCTGGCCGGCCTTGACGGTCTGGCCTTCCTTGACCAGTACCCGGCCGATCAGACCCGGGTGGACGAAGGCCAATTTCACGTCTCCGCTTGGCTTGGTTATGGCCTCGACGGCCAGGCCAGGCACCGCCGTCACCGCCAAGACAAGGGCCGCCGGCAGGGCGCGGAGGCCCCAACGGCAGCGTCGCTCCGCCGCCGCGGGCGCCGATCCGTCGCAAGAGCGGACACTTTGTTTCCTTCCGTCGATTCGCCGCATGACAAAACCTTTGTCCCTAGGCCGCCGGCCTGTCGCACAGATGCATCCCGACTGTTATGCTATCCCGCCAAGGGCCCTTCCACAATAAGATAGGTCGGCAAGAAGAAGGATGGTCCTGAAACAAGGCCACCGTGGAAATCCCGCCGCAAGAGGCGGTCTGTTGGACAGGAAAGCGGCCACATGAGCCAAGCCACAAAGATCATCTTGGACACGGATATCGACACCGATTGCGACGACGCCGGTGCGCTGGCGATTTTCCACGTCCTGGCGGATCGCGGTGAAGTGGACATCCTGGCCGTCATTTGCGACGTTCCGGTTGAGTCCTGCCCCGCCTGCGTCCGGGCCATCAACGAGTGGTACGGGCGGGATAACATCCCCGTTGGGGCCATCTTGGAGCCGTCTTGGCGGGACAATCCCCGCTACGCCGCCTACCGCGACCTGCGGGACCGCGTCATCCGCGAGCGCAACATGCCGCTATACAACGACGTCCTGGGCGGTGAATGGCTGTCGCGGCACGGACCTTGGCAGGCGGAAGATGCCGTGCGGCTCTACCGGCGGATGCTGGCGGCTCAGGGCGACGCAAGTGTGGTCATCTGCGTGGTGGGCCTGTTGGAGGCCCTCGCCCGGCTGCTGCAATCGACCAGTGATGACCTGTCTCCCCTGACCGGGTTGGAACTGGTCCGTCGTAAGGTTCGCCAACTGGTGACCATGGCCGGTGGCGGTTTCCCCCAGGGCAAGGACTCCTTCAACTGGGGCATGGATCGCCGCTCCAGCGAGCATGTGCTTAACCACTGGCCGGCCCCGCTGGCTGTCAGCAGTTGGGGCAGCACGGTCCGCACGGGCCGGCGGCTGATGAGCCAGGCCCCGCCCGCCAACCCCATCCGCCGATCCTTCGAGATATTCCTTGCCGGAAAAACCCCGGACCGTCAGAGTTGGGACCAACTGGCCGCCCTCTACGCCGCCCATGGACCGGCTGACTGCTTCCAGGAAGGTCGCGGCCATGCCATTTCGTATTCGGCCCAGACATGCGAAAACTACTGGTCGCCCGATCCCGCCGGTAAAGGCCATGTCTATCTCTTCCCCACCGTCGGCGACGATGTATTGGCGCGGCGGGTAGAGGACTTGATGCTGGTCCCACCGGGACAACGAACTTAAATTGCCGCCTTCGCGCAGTGGCCTTAGCCGACAACCAAGGCATATATTATGACCAAAAAACAAGTCGTCATCGAGGCGCTGCGTTTCCGCCCGCCGCCCTATGTCCCTTGGGACTGGGGACCGACGCATGACTGCGCGGAAAGGCTCAAAGCCAAGCTGGGAACCGATGACCTGGGCGGTTTTCTGGACGGCCATTTCCTGGGCGTCGGCTGCCAGGTGCCTGGCGGGGCCTGGCTGGATAAGGATCACGTCCGCGATCCATACGGCGTGGTGTGGGACCGCTCCGTCGACAAGGATATCGGCACGCCCTGCGATTGGCCCATAAAGAAACCCGAAGACCTCAAGGCGTTCCAATGGCCGGACACGGCCGGTGAGTCCCATTACCGGCATATTCCCGCCAGGCTGGACAGGCATCGCGACAGGTTCTGCATCTATTCCCTTGGTTTTTCGCTCTACGAGCGGGCCTGGACCATGCGCGGTATGGATGCGCTGCTGATGGACATGATCGAGCGGCCGGAGTTCGTGGAGGAGTTCCTGGACGCTATCGTGGAAAACAACCTCCACCAGGTTCGCCACGCCCTGCGCCTGGGCGTGGACTGCATGTACTTCGGTGACGACTACGGGATGCAGGTGGGTCTTATAATGGGCCTGCCGCACTGGAGGCACTTCATCAAGCCGCGTTTGGCGCGGATGTTCGCCCCGTTCCACCAGGCGGGCAAGTTCGTCTACATGCACTCCTGCGGGCGGGTGGACAGCCTCTTTGACGACCTTGTGGAAATCGGCCTAAACATCTTCAATCCATTCCAGCCGGAGGTGATGGACGTCTTCTCGCTGTTGCCGCGTTATCACGGCCGGCTGGCGTTTCACGGCGGGATGAGCGTTCAGAAGGTCTTGCCCTTCGGCTCGGTGCGGGAAGTCCGCGACATGACAGCCAGGCTGCTGGCTGCCGGCGCCAAGGGAGGCTATATCTTCTCTCCATCCCACGGCGTCCCACGCGACGTCCCGCCGGAAAACCTCATCGCCATGATGGAAGTAGTCCGCGACCAACCGGGACTGGCGGAACTGGATAAATAACAACGGCCCGGCTTAGCGATCCGTCCTGCGCAAGACAACGGGCGGCCGCGACAGACCGCCCGTGGATTGCGTCTTGTTGGTGAATCTTGCGTCAGGCCGCGCGGCGCCGGCGGATCAGCGCCAGCCCGCCCAGGCCTAGGAGAGTCATCGTCGCCGGCTCGGGAACAAAGTTGACCGTCGTATCAACGCTAATGTCCGAGTATGTGAAGACGCCCTTCCAGCTCTGGAGGTTGGCCTCCATATCTGCGATGGTCCGGCTCAATTCCTCTTGCGCAGTGGCGCCCCCGTAGTAGGTGTTGGGGAAGTACGCGGCGTATCCCGCACCGAAAGTACCTACGATCTCCGTGATGCCAGTCATGTCATTTCCGCTGGTCACTTGAAGTCCGTCAGCCTTGTAACCAACTCGCTTCAGCGGGTCGAACGTGGTGCTGGAGTTGAAGCTGGCGGAGTTGAACCATGAATAATCTGTGTCGCCCCAGCCGTTCTCCAAGACATCGATGCCCGAGATGTTTGCCAGTGCCAGCGATTCTCCGGCGGTGGCCTTGATGTCATAGATGAAGTGGACTCGGGTTCCGTATTCCCCAGTCCCTCCGGCCACCCCATGCCAGCTATCGAAACCGCTGACTACCGCCTGATAGCCCGGTTGGCCGGCACTCACGCCGCCCGTGCTACTGAGTTGGACGTACTCGGCGTTGCCGCTGCCCTGATTGGTCAAACCGCCACGGACCGCAAGCTGGGCGTTGCTCCACCAAGGCGCATATGTGGATCCCCCATAGACATTAGGCGCTGCTGCACTGTAGATATTGACCTGTATAGCGGCCGATGCCGTGCCCGCCAGGGCCAAGATCGCCGCCACCGCCGACAAAGTGATAATTGAACGTTTCATTTTGAGGCTCCTTTGAGATCGCCGCTATGGGCGATCCGTGTGTTTGAAATTCTCGCCGGCGGGAGAACGCCTCACTCGCCGACCGCGGCAGCGTTCCGCTGCCGATCTTCCCTGTGCGAACAGCCGCTCCTTCGATATCTCAGGTGCATCTGGCTATCCGTACTGGCGAACATCGCATCCCGTTCGTGCAGCGCGGGGCCAGGTACCGCTGTTGCATGCTCCCGCCGGGTTACGACAGGTGCAGCCGCAGGACCGGGCCGGAGAGCCTTCCTTCTCTCGGTGTTCTTGGAAAAAGTTCCGCTTCTCGGACGCGTACATCGCGATCTACAGCGGAAATCACGTGTGCCCCGAACTGCAAGGTACGGCAAGGTCACTGCTCCAGGTGAACTCGCCGTCCATGACGGCCGCGCTGCGAGGCCTGACATTTTCAGCGGCCTCCGGCACATCAGCGGGACACGCGCACCAGGAACGCGATGGTCCAAGGACCAGCCGTTTCCAGCCGGCCCCCGCCAACGCGCTCGTAATCAGATTTAAGCCCTCCTTCTTCGCAGCATCGCCATCGCTCCCAGGCCCAGGAGCGTCATGGTCGCCGGCTCGGGAACAACGCCAAAGTTGTCGATATTCAGCAGGCCATCGCCGGAGGCAAGGCCACCACCGAAGAAAATGCCTACGTCATCCGGTGCAGCGAGGACCTGCGCCAGCGTATAGAGGTTATTGTTCACGCCGGTCCAAGGCACGAAATTGGCGCTATCAAGCACCGCCTGATGCGTCGTCCAGACGGTGTCTGTGCTAATGGGCCATGTGCCATCGATGAAGTAGGTGCCCCCTCGACCGACGTACAATTGGGCTGTCCCCGACGCGTTGCCGGTAATCATGGTGTCAACAGTCATCGTCATGCCAGTCATGTCGCCGAAAGGCGATGGATCATAGGTCCATGTGGCATACAGGTTGTTGGCGCTGCCGCTGATGTACCCTCCGAGATTCCCGCCCGAACTCACCCAGTTCGCGGACAACTGGGGTGAGGTAAAGTTCGAGCCATACCCGATTTGCCAGCCAGCATTGTTGGTATCGAAACCCTCTACTACACTCGCGTGAACGACCCCGGCGATGGACATCATCGCCACCATACCCACCACTCCAATCAGTGAACACTTCCTCATCGCATTGCTCCTTTTGTTGGCGCCTTCTTGATTCCGCTCACGCCCAACGTGGAAGCAGACCAAGTCGGCATGAAGACATAAGGGCTCAGAACTTGGGAATTTG
>PMBX01000085.1 GCA_003153915.1 Phycisphaerales bacterium | reverse complement strand
TCTTCGATGGCCCTCCGCCGCCAGGTGCCGGCGGTGCCGTTGAAGCTCATGAACCTCGCGCTGCGGTTGCGGGCCACGTGCTCGATGGCGAAATGCCCGTCCAGGAAGATCGCCTGGCTGCGCGTCAGCAGGCTGTCACCGCGGTTGAGGTGGTCCCATCGCGTCTGAACAGCACAGACTTTCGGATTAGTGAAGTAATGGATGGAGCGTTTCAGGAAGCTGGGTTCGGGGACGAAATCGGCGTCGAAGATCGCCACAAACTCGCCCTTGGCGCTGCGCAGCCCGTTTTCCAGCGCGCCGGCTTTGAATCCCCGGCGGTCCGTGCGGTGGATGTATTCGACATCGAACCCCTCCGCTCTGGCGTCCGCGACGGCTGACATGGCGATCTGACAGGTCTCGTCGGTGCTGTCGTCCAACACCTGTATCTGGAGTTTTTCGCGCGGGTAATCGATCTGGCAGGTCTTTTCGATGATCCGCCGGGCGACAAACCGCTCGTTGTACATTGGTAGCTGGACGGTGACGGCGGGAAGGTCCTCGAAACGGCCCTCCATCTGGGGAGCCTTATGGCGATGACGGTAATAGAGATACACCAACAAATAGCGGTGAAGCCCGTAGATAGACACCATCGCCAGCGCGAAGGTATAGACCGTCATGAACAACGTCTTGGCCAGATCCGACCATTCCATAGGTTATTCCAGGCCGACGGAACGGCGCGAAACGCGCGGGATCCCAGCCGGCAAAGACTGGGGGGATTCTAATCCATCCGTGCTCCTCCGGTCAAGCCACAAGCCGCTTGTACAGAGGGGATTCAACCGGGGTGGATGGCTCAGAACGCCAACACCATCACGCCATATGGTTTTACCTGCACTTGCCCGCTATGGCCCAAGCCGGTCAGCAGGTCACGGGCCGGGCGGGGCAACGTCAGTTGCGCGGGCTGGTTGGCAAGTTCGACGGCGATAACGCCCTCTCCGGCCCGGCCTCGACGAGGGACGACCATCAGGTTGGCCGATGCTTCCGCCACCGGGGCGATGCCCGCCGCCGCGGCCAGGCCAAGCAGCAGACGCTGGAAGTCCCCCGCCACCGGGACTGTTCCCAGCAGGACGATGCGCCCCTTGCCCACTTGCCTTTGCGTGACAGCTGCCAGGCCAGCCAGCGGTCCCTCGGTGTAGGTCGCCATCGCCTCCGAACCGCGAGGTTCGAGTGCGTCGAACCACACGGAACCGCCCGACTCCACTCCGTCGGCCCACCGCAGGGCAAAGGAGCGGGGATCGCCCGGCAGGGAGTAGCGAACGAAAGCCCCTGCCCAGTCCTCCAGGCAGCCCAGGGGCGCATGGCGATATTTGGTGGCCTCGGCTGTGCGGACGTCCGAGAACGGTCCGACGATCCACGTTCCGCCGCGCTCCACCCACTCCAGCATCCGCGGCCCCACGCCGGCTTCCTCCAGCGAGGGCAGGTAGGGCGAACAGATGAGTCGATATGACTCCACATCCGCCGCCGGGGCGATGACATCGGGGCGCAACTGCGAGCGGATCATCGGTCCGTAGAAATCTTCCAGGAGCCGCGGGAGGTACTTGAAGTCCTTGACCATCGGCTGAAACTCAAACATCCACCACGCCAGGCCGGAAAAATGCACAGCCAGCCCGCTGCCGGCGGGGCGCGTGCCGCAGAGAAACTCCCCCGCCTTGCCCAGGCCCTCGGCGATTTGGCGGACCTCCTCGAAAACGTGATAAGGCCGGCCCGCGGAGGACAGCATCGCGCTGTGGCAGAGTTCCTGTCCGGCCCAGTGCGTCCGCCACGGCCAGTAAAGGTTCATCTCGGCCCCCAGTGCTATCGGCAGCCATGTATTGGCACGGCAGAAGCCCTCCTGCTTGTATCGCTCGGCGAAGGTGGCCCCGTTCCAGCACGTAGCCGTCTCGCTGATCCAGAAGGGCCTGTCCTTCAACGGCCGGCAGAAGTCCGCCCAGAACGCCTCATGCCAGAGGTTGTCCACCTGGTGGTAGTTATTGTGTTGCACCAGGTCGAGGGAGGCGAACATGTCGTGGTAGTCCACCCCGTTGAAGTACATCATGTCCGTCGATATCGGAGCGGCGGTGAAATCCCTCAGAATCTCGGTCTGGAATGCGACGAAACGCACCTGCGAGTCGCTCTGGAACCTCATCCACGCCGTCAGCAGGGACGGATGGTGCCATGTATCCATGCGGGGAGCGGGAAGCTGATCGAAGTCGCAGTAGGCCATGCTCCAAAGGTCCAGGCCCCAGGCTGCATTCAAGGCCGCAATGTCGCCGAATCGCTCCCGCATGGCCTGGCGGAACGCAGCCAGGCAGACCGGACAGCAACAGCCGCGCGGCCCCTTGGGATACACCTCGTTGTCTATCTGCCAGCCGATGACGTTGGAATCCCTACCGAATTCCCGGGCCATCCGCGTGACGATCCGCCGGCAATGCTCGCGAAAAACCGGGCTGTTGGGGCAGGCGTGCCTCCGTGCCCCGTGTTGGCAAGCCCTGCCGTCGGCCCCCACGGCCAGGATCTCCGGATACCGCTGCGACAGCCAGGCCGGCGGGGTGCAGGTGGGCGTGCCCAGGACGGTGGCGATGCCCGCGGCAGCGAGCCGCTCGACGGCTTGGTGCAGCCAGTCAAAGTCGAAGGTCCCTTCCCGGCCTTCCATGCGGCCCCAGGCGAACTCGCCCAGGCGCATGACGTTCATCCCCGCCCGCTTCATCCATTCGATGTCCCGGTCCATTTCCTGGTCCGGCCAGGCCTCGGGGTAGTACGCCGCGCCAAGATACGGGGGGGTGTGGGCATTCATGGGAGATCCATCCTGCGGCCGACCAAGGCCGCCTTCATTGCCATACCGACAACGATGTCATGCCTGAGCGGTCCAGTCCAGGCTTTTTCTGCCCCGCCGGTTTGCTCGCTGGAGTACTAATCAGGCCGGAAATACTCACCAGGCTCACGAAGGTCGCAAACTATATCGGCCCCAACGCAAGCGGGACCGTCTTGCAACGGTCCCGCTCGGTTCGCTTATGCCTCTCCGGGCCAGGCCAGGGGGCTTCTACTTATGTGTGGCCGGACTAGCGCCTCTCGGTTGCAGTTGTTGTCCGGGGACCCCAAAGGAAAGCGTCCTCGGACGCCACTTGATCGGCCCCGTTGGTATCGATAGAGCTTTGGGCATTGCCGGGAGTGCCACCGTACGTGGTATAGATGCAGTCATTACGATTCGGGATAACAGCGGGATACGCGTCACCGATGTCCGCCCGCTGCTTGAAACTGGCCGCCGAGCCGTTGCCGCGCAGGGTCTCGATTTCCTCGCCACGGTGGTTACGACTCATGTTGTTCTTCTTTTGAACTTCGGTCATGCCCGAATTTGCCCATGCCACCAGGGCCGAATCGCCCTTCCTAGTATCGTCCCAGTTGGGGTTCATGTCGGCCAGGATGAACTGCTTGGGTTCCCTGAAGGGAAGGTTAATTTTGGTATCTATGGAACCGGTGCCTACCCCTTGGGTAGAGTAACTGAGGCACAAGGAATTTTTAAAATCCCAGAAAAGGTTTCCGTTTCCGTCCTTGATCGTCTTATCAGCTTCGGCGGTATCGCTGGGGCAACAAAACAGACCCGGGTCCTGCCCGTCCCGCACGAGCATGTAGGGCACAGAGGTGATGCAGTAGTTGCCGGGGTTTACGTTCACCAACTGATTGTCATTCGGGGTGTTTCTGTCGCTGGGGGCACAGGCACGTTTCGCATCAGTGGAACCGCCATTGACAGTGCCGGTGTTCTGTGTCCACCCTGAAGCGTTGTGGAACGGGAAGCTGTCATCGTTGTTATTGAGGTAGATGGCGTATCCCTTGCCCAAGCTGTTGAGGTTGGATTTGCACATCACGCGCTTGGCCAATTCCCTGACCTGGTTGAGGCTTGGCAGCAGGATGGATATCAGCAGCGCGATGATCGCGATGACCACCAGCAGTTCCACCAGCGTGAAACCTCGTTTACGTCGCTTGATCATGATAAAGCTCCTTGCCTTCCCCCCGTTTGTTTATCTCATTTTACAATCGGCGTCGTCGGGTCTTTGTTATCCCAAGATGGATGTACGATACCTTGCGGACATCTCCACCGGACGGCGCTGTACCGGCAGGGCTACGCCGCCCGACCGGCGCCGCCTTCCCCCGCCGGGGGCCTGGCGGCAAAACATGTATCTTGTCGGCGAGACCAAGCATTGTTTGCACCTCGCCTTGGCGCGGCGAGAGAAACACATACAGCTTGGCCGGGAACGCTTCGTGGCGGGCAGGCAGCAAGCGATATAGGACACGCGAATCGTATCAGAGCGGTACTCAACTCGCCTACCGGCGCCGTCGATGGCGTTCCGCACCACCGCTATACATATTCTACGTGCGACCGGCTGAGTCTGTCAACATCTTGTAGGCACAAAAATAGGCGCAAAAGCAGCTTTCATTCCCTCTGACGGCGGTCGTGGTCCGATCCAAATCCGGCGATCCGGGGGCCTGGGGCACATGAATGCCCTAACAAACGGGGCATTGCGCCCTTTTTGATCTCCCACCCCCTTCTCCACGGATTACGCGCAATGTAGAGCGTCCATTACACAATCGGGTTTCCGGCATTATGCCATTCTCAAGCGGAACTGGCGTACGTGTGACCTGTAGAACCCAGCCTTCTTGCCAGCCACACCCCAGCTTCCGGAAAACTGGAGCCAACCGGTTGTGCCGTCTGGATCCATCCATTTCAGCGGTACTCTCGGGCAGTAGGGGTTGAAATCCTTGCCTTCCCAGTATTCCTCGAAATGAACCAATGAAAATGGCCCCCACGGCTCGGGCGCCTCACAAACGATCAGATCGGTTCCATCATCCGGGGAAAAGTCCTTGTGCAGCCGCCAGGTCAACAGCAGGTACCGCCGGATGCCCGCCAGATATACCATCTCCGGAAGACCGAGCCACCTGTGCAGACTCAAGATAGGAACGGATTCGTCAAGGTCATGACTCCATGCCGGTTCGCCCGATGGCGAGAAGGCGCACACCCACGCCCACGCTTCACGCCTCAGGATGCTGTCGGCGGGAACGCGGCCTAGTCGAAGGTTGGAACCGTTATCCCACTGGTCGGACGAGACGGCGTAGACATACTCGTCACGGGCATTGGCGTTGTTGCGGCCGAAGTTCACGAATACCGGCCCGCCGAACTTGTGGCCGGGGAACATGGGCGCCTCGATGTTTCCAAGAGCCGGAACCCAGAACCAACCCTTGTTGGTGGAATAGACGATCTGGGCGTCACTGCCATGCTGTGATATCAGACTAAATGGCGGCCGCCGGGCGCCAAGCATGTCCTGAAAAGCAAGATACAGGACGCCATCAATGCAAATCATTCCGCTGGGTTTCGGTCCATCCCCACCCCAGCCCCGATAATCGTTCATGTGGTTGACCTTCGTGATCTTGTAGTCGCCGGGGCCACCGCAGAACTTCTCGACATCCAGCCCGTCTATTGTTTCCCCCCACATGGGATCCCCGGCCGCTGCGTAAATCTCTCCATCATCGGCCCATGTCATCGGGAACGTATCGCCCTGGATATCTGCCTCTGGATAGGAGATGCGATCGCCACACCATTCCAATCCCTTGATGTGGGTGCTTTGGGCCATCGAGAAACGAGTAGCCATTCTCCTTACCTCCAAGCTTCATTCAAGACAGGCTCCTCCACCAATGTCCATGCCGCTCCGTGGTTGAAGGCATGGGTACCGGTGGTCAAACACTGCCTCATTCCACATGAATTGTGGTTTAATTCCGTGGTATCCGTTTTTCAAACTTTTCGAGGGCCGATTTCCTCAGCCGCCTTGCGTGCCTCGGCCACCACGGAGGCGACAATTTGCGATGTCACCACGCTGGCGAGGGCCTTGCCCTTGCGATAGAGGACGGCCTTGCCGTCCCCGGCACAGACGGCGACATCGGCGTTTGCAGCCTCGCCGGGTCCGTTGACCACGCAGCCCATGACCGCCACGGTGATGGGGGCCTTCAGATCGGCCAGGGCGGCGCGGATATCCTCGGCGAGTCGCACCACGTCCGTCGCCGCGCGGCCGCAGGTGGGGCATGCCACCAGGTCCACCCCAATCCGGGGGCGGAGGCGCAGGCTGCAAAGCAGGTCCACCGCCGAGCGGACCTCGCAGACCGGTTCGCCGGCGTAGGACACTCGTATGGTATCGCCTATTCCCTCGCTCAGCAGCGCCCCCAGCGCCGCCGCCGAGCGGATCGCTCCGGTGGCGGGCGTTCCCGAGTGCGTCACGCCCAGGTGCAGGGGATAGTTCCACCGCCGCGCCATGCGGCGGTAGGCGGCGATGGTGGTGAAAGCGTCGTGGCTCTTGGCCGAAAGCACCAGGTTGGAGAAATGCTCCTGGTGAAAGACCTCCAGGTACTCGGCCAGCTTTTCTACCATCAATTCATCGAGCGGCCGGGCGAGATCGGCCGACCGCCGCGCCCCCTCGGCGCGATCGACGACTGAGCCTTCGTTGACGCCCACGCGGATGGCCACNNGCGCGGTCGAAGTGGAAATGCACGTCGGCGACGATCGGCACGGCGCATCGCGGGATGATCTGCCGCAGCGCCGCGGTATCCTGGCGGGTCGGTACTGCCAGGCGGACCAGGTCCGCGCCCGCCTGGACCATTGC
>PMBX01000200.1 GCA_003153915.1 Phycisphaerales bacterium | reverse complement strand
GCTTGGGCCAGATCGACTCGTCGCCCAACTGCTCGATCACCTTTGTCCAACCAGGTGGGGAGGTCTGGTACAGCGTCGTCTTTTCGCCCTCCGGCGGCAGGAGTGACTTGGTATAGGAATCGTACAGCACCCAACCCCGCCCGGCCGGGTCGATCGTACGATACACGTTGCCCAACATGCGGATGGCCTTGGCCAGCCGGCCGTCACGCTGGTCGAAGGCATGGAAGCAGAAGGTCTCTGTGAACACCTCGTCATCGACCGCCCTGCCGTTCCAGGCATGGGCGGCGCCATGTGCGAAACCGTGCAGGCTGACGCCGAGGGTATTGCGATGGCCGTAATCGCCCCAATCGGTGTTCAACAGGCCCTCGGCGCTATGCTTGCGGCCTTGCGCGGCGAAGACGGCAACGTTTTCCATCGCCATGGCTAGGCGCGTCCCGTGCGACAGCCAGCCGTTGGTCCCCGGGCAGACCACCAGCGGAAGCCCCGCGCGGACGATCTCGGCGGTGCGTGGGATGCGTGCCCCGTCGGGGCAATAGTCCCAATTAAGCATCACCATCTCGCCGGGCAGGTCGCCGAGGATTTCGTGGTGGTCCAGTACGATATCTGCCCAGGCGTTGGTCCGTTTACCAAGCTTACGGCAGACGCGGTGGATCTTCAGCAGGAAGTCCAGGTACACCCGCCCCACACCAACACGATCGGCGAGCTTCTTGCTGCGGCCGCGGCCCAGCTCCCAGGGTTCATCCCCACAAACGTTGAAGTCCTCGGCCTCGAAGAGCGGTACGAACTCCTCGTACATCTCCTCGACGAGTCGAATGGAGCCTGGGTCGGTGGGGCAAAGCGTTGTCCCGCCCGGCCATTCCCGATGTCCTGGCAGTTCGCCCAGGTGACGGTAGCGCGGCAGGCACAGGATTTTTTCCATGTGGCCGAAGCTGGCCAACGAACCGACCAGCCGCACGTGGTGGAGCTTGCAGTGGGCCTGAAGGTCGAGGATTTCCCACGGAGTCAACGGGCTGTATCCGCGGCCGATATCGGGATGGCGTTGGAACGTAAAGACGTTTTCCACATAGAGCTGAAGCTCGTTGATCTTCCATCGCGCCAGCCGCTCAACCAGGGCCTTGAGCGTCCCCAGCTTGGGAACCTTGCCGCGGGAGCAGTCGTGGTAGATGCCGCGACGACGGAAATCGGGCCAATCCTCGATCAAGCAGGCCCCCAGGCGCCTGCCTTGGACGGCCAGCAGTTCGCGAAGGGTTTGTATGGCGTAGTAAGCCCCTGCGTCGTCGGAGGCGGCGATCTCGATGCCTCGTGGGGAAATTTCCAGGCGATATTGCTGCGGCCCGCCGATGGCCGGGTCGCGACGGATGCGGAGCGTCGCCTCGCCGAAGGCGTTGCGGTCGATGCGCGCCCGGACGCCCACCCGCTGGTGCAGATCGGCCGACAATTGCCCCAACGGCAGGATATCTGCCGCCGTAGGACTGGCCAGGATGGGTGTCTTAGGCCAGGCCAACACGCCAGACCGATTAGAAATTCGCTTGGGAGGTATCAACAGATCAATACGCTTCTTCATAGTCCAGCCCTTTCCTTTTCCTTGGAGCCGAAAATAAGCTCCAGACATATCCGAGGGCAAACGTCGTCACCGTCCCGATGACGATGATCCAACTCCAGGCCAACGGCACCAGCACCGGCTCGCCATCAGGGGCGGCCTGGGCGGAAAGCCCCAGGAAGTGTCGCAGCCCGATGGGGCCATAGCTGGAGACCAGCAATAGTACCGTCATCAACACGGCGGTGGCGGTCATGGCGACGATGTTGCCCTTGTTGTCGCCCCGGTGGGTCAACAGGCCCAGCAGGAAAACGCCCAGCAGGCTCCCGCCGGTCACGGAGATGATCTGGAACGCCAGCCACAGAATGTTGGAAGCACCTTGGCAGGCCAGCGCCACGCCAGACAGGACCAATCCGAAGAACACCACGCCCAGGCGGGAAATCAGCAGGTAGTGGCGGTCCGACCCGCTCCGGCGTATCAGCGGCCGGTAGATGTCGCTGACGAACGACGCCGACAGCGACGCCAGCGGCGAATCAATGCTCGCCAGTACGATGGCCGCCAGCACCAGCCCCTTGAGGCCAGCGGGAAGGTAGTGCGAGATGTAATACGGGAAGATGTCCTTGGCCGCCCCCGGCAGCGATGCATCGGGATGCTGGGCAAAGAAGACAAACATCAGCGTCCCTATGAACAGATACATTAACACCACCGGTAGCGCCGCTACGATAGTCGAGACGATGGCCTTCTGGCTGTCGCGGCGGGTGCGGACCGTCAGCAACCGCTGCACCAGTTCCTGATCCGTGCCGAAGATCGCCAGGCCGACGAAGAAGGCGTTGAACGTGCCCGCCCAGAAGGATGTGGGGTTGTTCCACTGGAGATCAAACTTGAAGACGCTCAGCCTGCCCGCCTGGCCGGCGATTTCCAGGACTTGACCCAATCCGCCCGTGATGTTGAGGAAGATGTAGGCGGCCACCACTCCACCGGCCAAGTAAAACACCGTCGCCTGGTAGGCCCCGGTCCAGACCACCGCCTTGATGCCCCCAAATGCGATGAAGGCGATGCTGACGGCAGTGAACAGCAGCAGCACGGCCAGCAGGTTCCAGCCCATGATCCAGGAGATAGCCAGGCAGGCCGCGTACAGCCGCGCGCCGCTGGCCAGCAGGCGAGTTATAAAGAAAAATATCGACCCGCAATACTGAGTGGGGGACCCGAAGCGGGCCTTGAGGAACTCGTAGATGCTGGTGCAGTCGTGCTTGTAGAAGACCGGCAGGAACAGGAAGGCCACGAAGAACTTCGACGCCGCCGATCCGATGAAGAATTGGAGGTATTGAAGGTTCTCCGTGAAGCCCGTGCCCGGAACGTTGGTGATGGTAACCGCGCTGACCTCGGTGGCCACAAACGACAGCGTCGCCACGATCACCGGCACACGGCGGGCGCCAAGGAAGAAGTCCTTCGTATCGGATTCCTTCCTCCCGGCCAGGCCCGCAATGATCAGCAACAATACAAAGGCCCCGACGAACACCAAGGCATCCAGTCCGCCCAGGGATCCCAGCCACCCATGGCTTGAAATCAACTCATCCATGCGAAGCCCTCTTACGCGGCGCCGCCCCGCCACTCCGGGCCAGGGCCGCGCGAAGCGAGTCTTTATACCGCCGCAGCAGGCGCCTCGCCGCCACGGCGTCGAGGTTGCAGAAATGCATAGTCACGGCGACCTTGACCGCCCCGTTGGCCCGCGACAGCAGCCGCCGTACCGATCCGCGCCCCAGGCCCGTCATCTCCATGACGATCCGCTCGGCGCGGTCGCGGAGCTTGTCGTTGGTCACTCGCAGGTCCACCATGCGGTTGCCGTGGACCTTACCCAGTTTAATCATCGCCGCGGTGGTCATGGTATTAAGGACTAGTTTGGTGGCCGTACCGGCCTTCATGCGGGTCGAACCGGCGACCACCTCCGGGCCTACGACGGGGTTAATGACCACCTCGGCACGGTTTTTTTGGGCGGCTTCCGGGGCGCAGGTGACAAAGACCGTCCTGGCCCCGCGCCTCCGCGCTCTCTGGACGGCTGCTCGCACAAACGGCGTCAGGCCGCAGGCGGCGATGCCCACCACCACGTCGAGGTGTCCAACTTTTTTGCGGTCGATGGCCGCCACTCCGTCGCCCGCGCGGTCCTCGGCGCCTTCGATGGATCGGACCAGCGCCGCTCGTCCGCCGGCGATAATGCCCTGCACCATCGACCGTCGCACGCCGAAAGTCGGCGGGCATTCGGAGGCGTCCAGCACGCCTAGCCTCCCACTGGTACCCGCCCCGACGTAGAACAACCTGCCGCCGCGGCGGAGGCAATCGGCGATGATGTCCACAGCCGCGGCGATCTGCCTGCCTTGGCGCCCCACTGCCGGGGCGACGCGGTGGTCCTCGGCGTTGATAATATCGACGATTTGTCGCGTCGAGCGCGCGTCGATGTCTCGGCTGCGAGGATTGGGGCGCTCCGTGGTCAAGCGGGATCGATCTTGAATCATTGTTTGGATGTCCCTCCCGGTATGATCTTACCCAGCACCACGCCTTCTCTTGCTCCGGTTGCGCCCGGGACATTGCCCGCAAGCCCGCGTATCGTCCGGCAGGCCAGGAGAGCGAATGAGACGGCCTCCTTGGCGTCGGCGTCGATGCCGAAGTCATCCGTAAGCGAGACGGCGGCCGGGTGCACCAGCGCCGCGATCATGCCGACGAGGACGGGGTTCCGGCTGCCTCCCCCGCAGAGGATGACCTCGTCGATCGGGGCGGGCGCGAAGCGCCGGTAGGCGTCGGCGATGGAGGCGGCCGTGAAGGCGGTGGCCGTTGCGATGGCGTCGGCGGGACGGATGCTCTGCTTCCTCGCGCGGGTGAGCAGGGCGTCGGCGAACTGCGTTCCGAACTCCTCCCGGCCGGTCGTGCGGGGCGGGCGGCGGCGGAGGAAGGGGTGGCGCATCAGCTCGGCGAGAAGCCCGCGATGCACACGGCCGGCGGCGGCCAGGCGGCCATCCTTGTCGTACTGGAGCCGGCCGGCCGTGGCCCGCTGCGCCAGCCGGTCGATGATCATGTTGCCCGGGCCCGTGTCGAAGGCGAGCACGTCGGCGAGGGAGGCTTCGCCTGGGGGTGCCACGTCCCGTGGGGACGTGCTTGGGCGCCTTCGCCTGCCGCACGGCTGCTGGGAAGCGCAGCCGTGGCGCCCTTGGCGCCGTTCTTCCCCGCGCCCGTCGCGAGGCGCCGGCAGGAGCGTGACGTTGGCGATGCCGCCGATGTTCTGCACCGCGCGGGTTCGCCGGGCGTGGCGGAAGAGCAGGAAGTCCGCCAGCGGCACCAGCGGCGCGCCCTGCCCGC
>PMBX01000074.1:7397-7569 GCA_003153915.1 Phycisphaerales bacterium | reverse complement strand
ATCATCGACGGCTGCCGGCTCTCCGGCGGGAAGATCCTCCCCTACGAGCACTGCGATCCGGCCGCGCTGGAAACGGCGATCAAGGAAAACCTGTCGCAGTTCCGGCGCGCCATCATCATCACCGACGGCGTCTTCAGCATGGACGGCGACGTGGCCCCGCTGGACAAGATTT
>PMBX01000074.1:0-7353 GCA_003153915.1 Phycisphaerales bacterium | reverse complement strand
AAGGCCTTCGGCGTGGTGGGCGGCGTGGTAGCCGGAAAGGCGGTCATTATCGAGTGGCTGCGCCAGCGCGGACGCCCATTCCTGTTCTCCTCCGCCGTCACCGCTCCGGATGCGGCCGCCTGTCTCGCCGCCATTGACCTGCTTGAAGGTTCCACCGAACTGGTGGACAGACTCTGGGAGAACGCCCGCTACTTCAAGGCAGAAATGAAGCGGCTGGGTTTCAATACCGGCCTGAGCACCACCCCCATCACCCCGGTCATGCTCGGGGAAGCACCGCTGGCCCAGCAGTTCAGCCGCGAGCTGTTCGAAGAAGGCGTCTTTGCCATGGCATTGGGATTCCCGACCGTGCCGCAGGGCAAGGCCCGCATCCGCGTGATGATCTCGGCCGCGCACGCGAAAGGCGACCTGGATAAAGGACTGGAGGCTTTCGGGAAGGTGGGGAAGAAGCTGGGAGTGGTGAAGTAAGCAGGCAGCGGTAATCAGTTTTAGTGATCGGTGTTCAGTCCAGGAGGAAACGATGGATGCTCTCGAAGCCATTTTTACCCGCCAGTCGGTGGCCGACGTCAAGCCGGATCCCGTGCCCCGTGAAGTGATCGAGAAACTGCTCTCTGCGGCAGTGCAGGCCCCCAACCATTACAAGGTCCGGCCGTGGCGTTTCGTGGTCTTGACCGGCGCCGGGCGCGAGCGTATGGGTGACGTGCTGGCTCAATCCTGCGCCGTGAAATTTCCCCAGGCCCCTGTCTCCGCCCAGGATAAAGAGCGCTCAAAACCCCTGCGCGCCCCGGTCATCATCGCCATCGGCGTGGACAAGCCCGCCGAGCCGAAAGTACTCGAGATCGAGAACATCTGTGCCGCAGCGGCTGCCTGTCAGAACCTGCTGCTGGCCGCGCATGCTCTCGGTCTGGCCGCCAAATGGCGAACTGGCGAGGAGGCCCGCGACCCCCGCCTAAAAGAGTTCCTCGGCTTCGCCCCTGACCAGCAGCTCATTGCCCTGATCTACATCGGTTACCCACAGGGCTTCCCACAGGCGGAGTTGAAGACGGTGACACGTCCCGGTTTCGAGGATCGGACGGTGTGGATGGGGTGAATCGGTGGAAATCACTCACCCAACTGCACTTGGGTGATGCGCAAATCCCAATCCCACTCGGGTCGTGCCTGGCGCTGATAGGAGTAAGTGATCACCAGATGATCATTCAGGTAATGCTGGAAGGCGCAGGCATGGACAAAAGCGGGCAATGGGCTGTTCTCAAGTTCCACGAACCCGTCCAGCGGCCGGTCGCTTCCCCAGGCGCGTGTCCGCCAATCGTCCGGATGGTCAAGGGTGGTCTCGGTCAATAGATAGTATTTCCCCTTCCAATGGAACATGCTCGGTGACGCCAGGATTTCGTCATTCTGGTCCGCCAGCACAACCGTATCGCTGGCTGTGCTCATCGAGGGGATGCTATCGGCGACCCGGGCGCGGATCTGGAAAAGGTCCTTATCGTTCCCGTGGTAATAATACAAAATCCACTTGTTCTGTTTTTCATCGTAAAACAGGTTGGGATTCTGGTTGCGCAGGCCGGCTTCAGCGGGAACGATATCCTCGATAAAATCGAAGTGCTTCCCGTCGCGGCTGGTGTAAAGCGCAATGTGGCTGTCGGTGAGGTAATCTTTATCCACGACCATATAAAAAATAGCGCCGATCATTACCACACACGGCCAGCGTCCGCCGTAACCGGCAGAATCCGTGCTCACCAGCGGTTCTTCGACGGAATGTTTCGTCCAGTGCAACAGGTCGTTGCTGCGGGCCAGGCCGGTTCCAAACGAGTACCAGCCTGTTCCACCGCAGTAATATCCCCAGTACTTCCAGCCGTCTCGATCCGCCTCCACAATAGACAGGGTGTGCACGCCGTTCGCATCCCATTTGCCGGGAGTTCCCTCCAGCACCACCCTGGCGGAGTTCAACGGGAAATAATGATCCTCGCCTGGAACCTGAGTCTCGTTTGCCACCTAACCAACCATCCTCATCAACTCCCCGTAAACAATGGGGGTCTTTGCCGTTGGTTGTTCAATGCTGATGCAATCATGGGGGATGCCCAATTCATCGGCGAAATGGAAAGTCTGCACGTTCCCGGCATTCGATCTCTGCCAGGTGTCCACCAGCCGCTGGACCATTGCATTGTTCACCGATTCATCGTGATCGTTGATCACCACCCAGACCTTCCCGGCGGCGGGCGGTTTTCGGCGAGCCAGGGCGAATGTCTGGAAACCCAGCCCCAGGATCTGCCCCAGGCTGTGCGTGGAATAGCGGGGATACGTGTATGCAGGTCCATCCAGGTGCTCCTTTTTCTCTGGATCCCACCACTGGAGAATGTCAGGCAGCAGCCGGAATGCGAGGGCAGCCATTCCGGTCAGAGGAGTAGGGATGATCCTGGCGCCCAGGAAAGGTGCGATGATGATCGCCATTGCCACGTCCGCGCGTTCCTGCGCCACCCAGGCAGTCTGCACTCCGCCCATCGACAGTCCGCCAACGATCAGCTCCTCTCCCAGGCCGCGGGCGAGGTCAGTCATTTCGTCCGAGAAATGGACCAGCTCCCGGGCGTCAATTTTGCTAACTTCTGCGCTCAAGCGATCCTGCATGCCATGGTGGGGAACGCAGGGGATAAGGACGTTATACCCCTTCTGGAAACACAGTTCCGCCAGGGGCTTGAATTGCAGCGTGGTGGCAGTATAGCCGTGGAACCAAAGGACGGCCCGCCCGGTCTTCCTGCCGTGGCTCATCAGAATGGTTTGCAGGCGCGAGTTGAAGCCGGGGGTGGCCGTTTCCCTGGCCTGGATGGCTTGCACTTTTTCAACGGCGGCGGCATAATCCTGGACAGGTGCGGGGTGCGAGCGGAATCCGGATGAGGGCATAAGGCTCCTTTCGACGACGGAGGGTCACTGTACCAGTATTTTTAAACTACTGACCAGGATCTCCAAGGCTTTATTATATTCCTCCAGCGAAAGATGTTCGTCAGGAGTGTGATCGAGCGCTGAATCCCCCGGCCCGTAGACCAGCGCCGGGCACTTCCAGACTGGGGCAACGATGTTCAGGTCCGCGGTGCCGGTCTTGTAAACGAAGCTCGGCGTCCCGCCCGCGGCCCGGATGGCACCCAGAAAGGCCCGCACCAGCGGGGTGTTCTTTTCACACTGCCAGGCCGGGATGGCGAAACCCTGCGGTTCCACCTGCGCCCCGGCGGCGAGTCCGTTCAAATGGGCGTACCAGGCTGCGGGGTCCAGGTTGAGCGGCAGGCGCGCCCCAAGGCTGAAACGCGCCCATTCTGTATAATCATCGCTGCCGGAAGACAGGTCGCGCATCGTCAGCATCAGCCGGTTGAAGTTGCGCTCACGCCCGAGGTTGAATTCCTCCGCCCAGGCCTTGAGCCTCAGCCAGATATTCACCGCCGCTTCGCAGGCATTTTCCTGCTCCGCAGCAGTATGCACCTGCTCCTGGCGGACGGTGATCCCTGCCCAGGCGGTGCCTTTGTAGCCCAGCGATACGCGGTCCCAGCGGTTCGGTTCGCCGATGATGGCAAAGTCGGGGTGATAGAGCGGGGCGATATGGCGCGCCCCGTCCGAGTCGCGTTCCTCCTCCACCGCGCCGATGACGACGAACTGCCAACCGTCCCGCGCCCCGACCTGCGCCACCGCGTCGGTGAAGCAGGCCAGCGGTCCCTTGGCGTCCACCGAGCCGCGGCCGCGTAGAACATCGTAGGGCGAGATAATATCTCGCCCTACACGTACCGGAATCTCGCCCGGGACCGTGTCGATATGGCCCAGCAGGAGGACCTGCCGCGGGCCATTCCCCATCACGCCGACAGCGTTGCCGGCCTCATCGATAAAGGCGCGCGTATACCCCAGGGCGAGCATGCGGCCGACAAGATATTCCACCGCCGGCCGTTCGCTGCCGGAGGGACTGTAGTTCTTTACAAGATTTAAAAGAGTGTCGGGAATGGATGCCATTCGCTTTTGACTTTTCTCACCCCAGTCTATCACAAACCGCCCGGGTGAACTGCGTCGTGGTGGCCGTACCGCCCAGGTCCGCCGTGCGCAGGCCGCTCGCCAGCGTCTCCACCACCGCCTGGCGCAGACGTGCGGCAGCCCCGGGCTCGCCCAGCGTCTCGAGCATCATCGCGCTGGATAGCAGAGCCCCGATCGGGTTGGCCATGCCCTTCCCGGCGATATCCGGCGCGGAGCCATGCACCGGCTCGAAGACCGGCGTACCCGCGCCGACATTGGCGGAGGGCGCCACGCCCAGCCCCCCCACCAGCGCGCTGGCCTCGTCTGACAGGATGTCGCCAAACAGGTTGGTGGTCACCAGCACATCGAAGGACTGCGGCGCCTTGACCAGTTTCATCGCGGCTGCGTCCACCAGCAACTCCTTGAGGATCACTTCGCGGAATTCCCCGGCAATTTTCAGGGCACATTCACGGAACAGGCCGTCGGTCAGTTTCAGCACATTGGCTTTATGGACCACCGTCACCACCGGCTGTGTTCCCCTCGCCCTGGAACGTTTCAGCGCCTGTTCGCATGCCACCCGGACGATGCGCTCGCTGCCTTTGCGGGTAATGACCCGTTCGGCGATGGCGGTATCGCCGTCGCGGCGTTCCCGTCCGCTATAGAGGCCCTCGGTATTTTCGCGCACGATGAGCATGTCGATCCCCTGCTGCGAGAACTCCCCCGGCAGCGAGAAGACCGGACGCAGGTTGGCGTACAGGTCGAACTCGCGCCGCAGGGCCAGGATCGGGCTGCGGTAACCGGCGACGATGGTCGAGGGCGAGGAGGTGGCCCCGAACAGGACCGCGTCCGAGCGGCGGGCGAGGGCCAGCGTCTCCTCGGGCAGGGCGTTGCCGTGTTTCTCGAAGCAGGCGAAACCTGCCTCGGCTTCGACGAAGTCCAAATCCAGGTCCAGGGCCTGCAGGGCTTCGGCCGCGGCCGGGATGACTTCCTGGCCGATGCCGTCGCCTGGGATGAGACAGATGGTTTTCATGACGCTTTCCTTACCTTGTCATTGCGAGCGAGCGTATTGGGCGAGCGAAGCAATCCCCCTGTTGTTGAGGAGATTGCTTCGCCTGCGGCTCGCAATGACATTATCTATTCTTCGCCTTCGTATACTCCACCAACCCGCCTGCATCCAGAATGAGACGCACATTGGGCGGGAAGGCAGGAAAGGCGAACGTCCCGGCTGGCAGGGTGAGCTGACCGTTCGCCAGGTCCACCTGGATCAAGTCACCGGTACGGACGGCATCGACCGCCTCCGGGCAGAGGATGGCCGGGATGCCCTGGTTGATGGCATTGCGGTAGAAGATGCGGGCGAACGACTTCGCCACCAGCGCCGATATCCCCTTGTACTTCAGGCAGGTGACCGCCTGTTCGCGCGAACTGCCGCAGCCGAAGTTACTGCCGCCGAAGACCACGTCGCCGGGCTGGACCGAGGCGGCGAAGCCAGGGTCAATATCTTCCATGGCGTGGGCGGCGATCTCCTCGGAGGCGGTGACGGTGTAGGTGTATTTGCCGGGGAAGATCTGGTCGGTGTTGACGTTATCGCCGTATTTCCAGACTTTGCCGCCAGAGAGGGACTCATCCCGAATGAAACGAATAGACAAATTCAATTCCAATTCTGGCAATGAGCTTTCTATTTTCGTTTTTTGCTTTTGGGTTTCGACTATTTGCATTGCAGGCCGGCGATCTGCCAAAATGCTAAAACTCAGTTCTTCATCCACCTCGCCGGGGCTGGCGATGCAGCCAAGAACGGCGCTGGCAGCGACGACCGCCGGCGAAGCCAGGTAGATTGAAGCCTCCGGCTGGCCCATGCGGCCCTTGAAGTTGCGGTTGGCAGTGGAGATGACGACTTCGCCCGCGGCCGGGATGCCGAGATGGTTGCCCATGCACGGCCCGCAACCCGGCACGCCAATCATCGCACCGGAATCCAGCAGGATATCCAGAACACCCCACTCCAGCGCCTCGCGGTATACCCGACTGGAGGCCGGGACGACCAGCAGGCGCGTCCCGGGATGGACATGCTGCCCGCGCAGCACCTCCGCGGCGGCAGCCAGGTCCTCGAGGCGGCCATTCGTGCAGGTGCCGATGAAGGCCATGTCCACGTGCTGGTCGCTGAGCGCCGCGACCGGCTGCGGTTGGTCGATGTTGTGTGGAGGGGCAACTAACGGTTCAAGTTGATCCAAATGAATGTCATACTCAGTGGCATATATAGCCCCTTGATCGGGATAGATAGCGCGCGCTTCGAGCAATTTCCGCGAGAAACCCATTTTCTCCAAATATTCGAACACGTCATCATCAGGAGGCAGGTAGGCATTCTTCACGCCGATCTCGGCCATGCTGTTCGGGATGACAGCGCGGCTATCCAACGACAGGCCGGACACACCCGGCCCGGCGAATTCCATCGAATAGTACAGGCCGCCNNGCACAGGTCCTTGGTGGTGACGCCGGGGCGGAGGTCGCCGTGCAGGTTGATACGGATACTCTCCGGGACACGCAGCCAAAGTCGGCCGGTCGCCCACAGCACCGCCGCTTCGGTGCGGCCCACGCCAGCGCCGAACGCACCCAGCCAGCCGGAATGAGTGGTGTGACTGTCGGCACCCAGGAGCACATCACCGGGCAGGACCAACCCTTCCTCAGCCAGCACCTGATGGCAGATGCCGCGCCCGACGTCGAAGAAGTGGCGTACGCCCTGCTCCCGGACAAAGGCCCGGGCTTCGGCATGGTTCTGGGCGTGCTTGGGAGTCGGCGCGGGCGAGGCGTGGTCAAGGACGACGCAAACCATCTCCGGGTCCGCGAGCTGTTTTGCCCCCAATTCCTTATAAAATATATTGGCGATGGCGGCGGTATTGTCGTGGGTCAGGATGCGGTTCGGGCGCACTTCCAGGATATCCCCGGCGTGCGCCTCGGCCTGGCCGGCCGCCCGGGCCAAGGCTTTTTCAGCAAAGGTCAGGGAGGTCACCGTTCGTCCTCCGGGCGGCGAGGTTTGCCTATATTGCGTTTGTCCATGCGCTGGACGATCTGCGGCGCACCGGTTGGGGCGGGAATGGCCTTCTCGAGGTGAAACTCGTCCTTGGCGATGCGCAGCAGCAGGTCGGTGGCCGAGATGTCGCCGTTCAACTCGCCGATGTTTTCCTTGAAGTGTGCCGTCACCTTGCGGGCGGTGTCCTCGTCGATGTCGAAATAGTTGATCTCTTTCAGGAAGTAGTGGACGACGTTCCAGCCGGAAAGCGGACCGAGCAGGATGTCCTGCTCGCTGACGCCGAACAGGTCCAGGGGGTGGGCCTCGTAGGTGGTGGAATCCCGCAAAATAGCACCCTGGTGGACGCCGGCCGT
>PMBX01000133.1 GCA_003153915.1 Phycisphaerales bacterium | reverse complement strand
ACCAACCGCATGGACGTGCTGGACCCGGCGCTGACCCGTCCTGGCCGCTTCGACCGCCAGATCAACGTGCCGTTGCCCGACCTCCAGGGTCGCTGCCAGATCCTTCAGATATACGCCTCCAAGGTCAAGTGCAGCCCCCATGTCGATCTGCATCGCCTGGCCCGCGGAACGCCCATGTTCTCCGGGGCGGACCTGGCCGCACTGGTCAACGAGGCGGCCATCGCCGCCACCATGACCGACAAGGAGTACGTCGAGCAATCCGACCTGGAAGAGGCCCGCGACAAGGTCCGCTGGGGGCGGGCGCGCAAGAGCCGCGTCATCGACGAATACGAGAAGGAGATCACCGCCTATCACGAAGCCGGGCACGCGCTGGTGCAAATGCTCACCCCCGACGCCGATCCGCTGCACAAGGTTTCCATTATCCCCCGCGGGGCCATGGGCGGGGCGACCTTCTCGCTCCCGGAGAAGGACCGCTATCTCTATACCCGCAACTATTGCCGCGCGCTGCTTGCGGTCTGCCTGGCCGGCAGGGTGTCCGAGAAGGTTTTCTGCAACGACATCTCCAGCGGCGCGGCAGCCGACATCGCCCAGGCCACCGATCTGGCCCGCAAGATGGTCCTGGACTGGGGCATGAGCGACAAGCTGGGCATGATTAACTACGCCGGCGACGAGCGCCGCACGGCATGGGTGGAGATGAGCGGCGGAAAGGATTACTCCGACCGCACCGCCGAGGTGATCGACCAGGAAGTCAAGGGCATCATCGATCAGGCCTATGCGGCCACCGAGGCGCTGGTGCAGGCCAATCGCGAGAAGCTCCAATCCCTCGCCCGGGCGCTGCTGAAGTACGAGACCCTCAGCGGCGACGAGGTCCGCATCGTCATCGGCGGGGGCAGCCTGGACAAGCCCACCGTGGGCGACCTGCTGGACCGCGAGGGGGCCAAGATTCCCCGCCCCTTATCGGCTGACGAACCGAAGATCGTTCCCGGCGCCGGAGCGATTCCCGAACCGGGATAACACCGCCCAATCCCGCCCACGGTGGCGGTGGGGCGTCAACCGAACGATTCTCCGGGTAAGACTGCCATCTCAATATGGCTGCTTCGCTTGAGGACATCCTGCAATCCCATCGCACCGGGCGATTCGTGGTGATGGGCATTCTCAACGTCACGCCGGACAGCTTCTCCGACGGGGGGAAGTTCTTCTCGGCCGCTGATGCGATCGCCCATGCCGAGGCGATGGCTGCCCAGGGCGCCGACGTGATCGACGTTGGAGCGGAGTCCACCCGCCCCGGTTCCACGGCGGTCAGCCCCTCGGAGCAGATCGCACGTCTCCGCCAGATAATCCCGCCCGTGGCCCGGCTCGGCCCGGCCGTCAGCATCGACACGACCAGTTCCCAGGTGGCGGCCTATGCCCTCGACGCCGGCTCGGCCATCATCAACGACATCTCCGCCGGGCGCGACGACCCGCAGATGCTTCCCCTGGCGGCCCGGCGGGGTTGCCCCATCGTCCTGATGCACATGCTGGGCCGGCCTGGAACCATGCAGGACCGACCACGGTATAAGGATGTAGTCGGCGAGGTGTGTGAATTTCTCCTGCGGCGGATGGAAGCGGCCGAGGCGGCGGGCGTCGCCAGGGAACGGATCATTGTCGATCCGGGGATCGGTTTCGGTAAGACCCTGGAACACAACCTGGCCCTGCTGGCGGGGGTGGCGAGGCTGACCAGTCTCGACCGACCGGTGCTCCTGGGCGTCTCGCGAAAGAGGTTTATCGCCAAGTTGACGGGCGTGGAGGACCCCGCCGGGCGCCTGGCGGGAACCATCGCCGCCTGCCTGGCCGGGGCGGGGGGCGGGGCCACGATCTTCCGCGTCCATGACGTCTCTGCCGTCAGGGACGCGCTGTCGGTTGCTTCGGCCATCAGAAATGCGAAAAATTCCGCCAATTCGGGCAGTTAGACTACAGCCGCCCCTTGTGACGGGACGATCAAAGTAGCATGGGCGGCGGCGCCCAAGGTTCCGCCGCGCGCGGGCAACGCAATGAGCGAACTTATCAAGGCCATCCTTTTCTATCTCCAGCGAGTCCGCAGCTACAACATCCTGGTCGTGGCCGTGGAACTGCTGCTGATCGGCGCGGTGGTCTGGTGGGTGATGCGCTTCCTGCGGGGCACCCGCGGCGCCAGGCTCATCAAGGGCGTCGCGCTGCTGCTGGCGATGGTGTACATCGTGATCCTTATGCTGCCCGCCGGACTGGGCTGGCAGCGGATACAATTCCTCTACGGCAACTTCCTGCTGTTTGCCTTTGGCGCGGTGCTGGTGGCGTTTCAGCCGGAGTTGCGCAGGGCCTTCATCCAGATCGGGCAGGCCCGGTTCTTCCGCGGCGTACGCGGGAGGATGGAGGCCATCGTCGATGCCCTGGTCGATAGCGCCGAATACCTCTCCCGCAACCGGATCGGCGCGGTGATCGCCATCGAGCGGTCGGTGGGACTGGCCACCATTACCCAGGCCGGAACCCCCATCGACGCCCATGTGACCTCCAGCCTGCTGAACACGATCTTTCACCCGGGAAGCCCGCTGCACGACATGGGGGTGGTCATCCGCGATGGGCGGATTGCGGCGGCAGGTTGCCAGTTTCCCCTTGCCGAAAGCGAGGAAGTGGACGCCTCCCTGGGTAGCCGCCACCGCGCCGCTTTGGGCATGGCCAAGGAAGGCGACGCCGTCGTGCTGGTGGTCTCCGAGGAAACCGGGCGGATATCCCTGGCCTATGAGGGGCAGCTCTACATTGGTCTGGACCCCACCAACCTCCGCGAGGTTCTTCTGACGCTCCTGGCGCCCGGCAGCATCCTGTATAACCGCAGGCATAGGATAAGTTCTTAGAAATAATGATCTACGAAGGCCCATACCGCTCCGCCGAGGCAAGATTCTCCCGCCGATGGTGGATGCAGTTTGCGCGGGACTTTTTATGGGTGGCGATGGTGTCCGTCCTGGTGTGGGTCTACGCCGACCGGAAAGTCACCGAGACCAAGACCTTCGCCACCACCGTTCGCCTGACGACGGGCAAGTCAACCGACCTGGTCGTTCTGGAAAAAACAGAGTGGCGGGGCGTGATCTACAAGGTCGAGGGCAGCCGCGAGGCCCTGGACCACTACGAGCGCCAAGCCAAGGAATCCGTCAACTACGACGTTTCGCCCCAGGTTGCCGGCGACGCCAAGGCCTTCCCCCGCGCGCTCAGCATTTCGGTGGCCGAGATTCTCAACCAGGACCGTGGCATCGCCGGAATGGGCCTTAAAGTCACCTCCGCCGAGAACCCCGATACCATCACCGCCAAGCTGGACCGTCTGCGAACCATCGCCGTCCCGGTGGAACTGGTCTATTCCAAAGCCGAACTGGTCGATCCCCCCAAACCCACCGTGGAGATCGCCGTCCCCGAAAGCCAATGGCAGGAAATCCTCAAGGCACAGCCCAATCCGGCGATCCGAACGGTGGAAAAAGACCTTTCCGGGAAACCCGCCGGAAAGCCCGTCCCCGTGGCCTTCGACCTGATTGGGGAAATCGCCTCCGTGCCCGTGAAGCTCAGGCAGAACTCCATCGAGGTGCCCGTCACGATCAGCCAGACCACCGATACCATCTCCATGACCGTTTCTGTTCGCGTGTTGATGATGTCCGGCGACTGGGAAGACCTTCGCAAGTTTGATTTGGTGGTCAAGGACAAGGCCGAGTGGCGACCGGAAATCCGGATCACCGGGGCGACCAAGGACCTGGTGACGCTCCAGCCCAAGGATATCGAGGCCTACATCGTGTTGTCCGACGACGACAAGAAGCCCGTGGAAAGCTGGCTACCGCCCAAACCGGTCCAGGTTCGGTTTCCATCCAGCCTGGGTGTGCGGCTGGACGGAAGTCCCCCCACGGTGACGTTTAAGCTTCAGCGTCGCCCGGAAGCAGTGGTAGCGCCTTGAGGGTCTGAGTCGATCCACCGGGCTGGGTTCCCGAGCCGCGTTTTAGTTGCTGTCCCCTCATTGGCTTGGTTGCGGTACAATCGAAGTTCCCCGGACTTGGCATTGTGACGGCCAGCGGGCAGAAATTATGGATACCGTAAAATACGTCCAATCTATCGCCACCGCGGCCCGTGCCGCCGCTGGGCGTTTAGCTGTCTCATCCGGTGCACAGCGCGATGCGGCGCTGCGGGCCTGCGCCGCTGCGATACGAAGTCGCGTCGCCGCTCTGCGCGAGGCCAACGAGAAAGACGTGTCCGCCGCCCAAACGGCCGGTCTTTCCCCAGCGATGATCGACCGGCTGAGGCTGGCTCCCGCGGGCATCGAGTCCATGGCCGCTGCGCTGGAGCGGATCGCCGCGCAGACCGACCCGGTGGGGCAGACGATCTCCGCGTCCAACCGCCCCGACGGGCTGAGGGTCGAGAAGCGCCGCGTGCCCATCGGCGTGGTGGCGGTGATCTATGAATCCCGCCCTAATGTCACCGCCGATGCCGCCGGGCTATGCCTCAAGAGCGCAAACGCCTGCATCCTTCGCGGCGGAAAGGAGGCGATTCACTCTAACCAAGCCATCGCCGAGGCGATGAGGCAGGGGATTTCCTCCGCGGGTCTTGGCGAAGGTTGCCTGCTAGTCGTGGACAGGACGGATCACGACGTTGTCACGGCGCTGGCCCGAGCCGATGGCTTGGTGGACCTGATTATTCCTCGCGGCGGGGAGGCGCTGATCCGCGCGGTGGTCTCATCGGCGACCATTCCCGTCATCAAGCATTACACGGGCAACTGCCACGTCTATGTACACGCCGCCGCCGATATGGCGATGGCCGAGCGGATCGTGCTCAACGCCAAGTGCCAGCGCCCCGGCGTCTGCAACGCCGCCGAGACGCTGCTGGTGGATAAGGCGGTCGCCGAGGCGTTCCTGCCATCCGTGGCCGCGAAACTCCAGGCCGCCAAGGTCGAGCTGCGCGGATGCCCCCGGTCGCGGCGGATCGTGCCTGCCATGAGGGAGGCAGTCGAGGACGATTGGCGGAAGGAATATCTGGACTTGATCCTGGCCGTGCGCGTGGTGGATGGGCTGGAGGAGGCCATCGAGCACATCAACGCCTATGGCAGCCACCATACCGACGCGATTGTCACCGAAAGCATCGCCGCCGCCGATCGCTTCGCCACCGCGGTGGATTCCGCCAGCGTCATGGTCAACGCCTCGACGCGCCTCAGCGACGGCGGGGTCTACGGCCTGGGCGCCGAGGTGGGCATCAGCACCGACAAATTGCACGCCCGCGGCCCAATGGGCGCCGAGGACCTGACCACCTACAAGTGGATCGTCACCGGCAGGGGCCACCTGCGGGACTGACCGCAAAACGGCCAGGGGACGCGGAATTAAGAACACGGATGGGGTGAGGATTCTCCCGCCATCGCGGGCGAAAAATCAGCGGGTTTTACTTCCTGGCCTTGGCCATGTTCCCCCGCGTGGCGGACAGGGCCAGGCTTACCTGCTGGGGCGTCAGGACGCTGATGCTGCCATCGACGCGAAGCACGTTGCACTTGCCTTCATGGACGGCGGCCAGCTCATAAATCAGAACGTTCTTGGGCGCGGATGACTCATTTTGGCCGGGAACATAGAGGTACTTGTCCCCGTTTTTTGCCGGGCAGCGAAGCTGATCGCTAGCATAGCCAAGGTCCTCCAGCGTGGCGGGGAACTTGCCTTCGTTGGAGGCCGCGGCGATCTTGAGGCTCTTGTAGATGCTCGACAGGTTCATCTCGCAGGAGACGTCGGAGGCGCGATCCTTGGTGTCGATGAGAGTTTTAGTATATTCATGCCCCGTCTCGGCCATGTGCTTGATGATGTAACCCGCACCGGCCATCAGGCCGGCGAAGACGAGTAAGATCACCAGGATGATGAGAACCTTCTGCACTGGAAAGCCGCCTCCGGTGGCGGCCATCTGCCGGCGGGACCGGCAGAGCGGGCAGATCCCTCCGATGGGATAAGAATTGCCGCAGCCCGCGCAAGTCTGCATCCGCGTTCCGCCGGCGGGCGAGTCGGACTCACCGGCCTGGCGCGATGTGGGGAGTTCTTCGGGTTCCGCCAGGGCGATGGGGCCTTCATCCTCGACCGCGGGGGGCGCGGGGACGGCAACGACGGCCTTGCAGGATGGGCAGCGGGCCTTCTTGCCTTCCGAACCGTCCGGAACGTGGATCGTCTTTCCGCAGCCGGGACCTGGACACGCGAAGCTAATGCTCATGTACGGGCCTTTCTCGCCGCCTCCCGCAAGCAAGCATACCCAGCCGGGCAAGACCGTTCAAGCCGTCCAAGGCGCAAACTAATCCCATTCGCGCGGGCTTGGGGGGCGTGTTTCATATCGACACGGCCAGTATGACCGCCAGGATGATCGCCCCGGCTGCGATGGCCAGACCGGTGGCGAATCGGCTGGCCTTCCTGGGAAGCCAGGCGATGATGGCGGGGCGGTGTCGCGCCAACAGGCCGACACATCGAATAGGCCCGCAGGCCAGGATGCAGGCCAGGATGCCCGCCAACGCTGCCCCCATCAGGTGGACCATCTCCGCTAGAATGTTGCCCTCCGTGCCGCCCACGACGGAGGCGATCCCTGCCCCGATCCAACTCGCCAGCCACACCACCATCGCGACCAGCAGCGCCAGCAGGGCAGCCGAGAGGATCAACAGCAGCCAGAGAATGGCGAACTCCTCCCCGCAAGCCACCGCCGCACGCAGCGACCATCGCAGGTTGAACGCCCTCGCGTCGCGCGTCATGGCCAGCGCCAGCAGGCCCAGCGGCAGCAGCGGGATCGTCACGATCGGCAGGATGTAAATCACGGCCATGGGAATCGCAAACAAGCCGGCAAAGACGATGTTCAATAGCTCGGATCTTTCGACCAGCGGTTCGGGCGTTTCCGACGCCGCCCGACGGATGTGGTCCAGCACGGCCTGGAGGCAACAGCCTGCCGTCAGCAGGGCCAGGGGAACCGCCACGGAGGCGATCAGCCACTTCTGCCACTGTTGCCAGGGGTGCATGTCTGGGAAGTAGTGGAACCACAGCCTGCCCACAAAGTACCAGACCATCAGGGACATCGCCGCCAGGAACACGCTGCGGAAATGCACCTTGGGATGGGTTATCGCCTCCAGGCAGATACGCAGGAAGATTCCCGGTTCGGTCGAAGCGGCTTGGGCGGATTCCCCCTTGGCTTGTATCGGCGCTAGCGGCGCCATTTTGCCGCAGAAGGGGCAGACCGCGGCGCCTTCGGGGATCAACCGGCAGCACGCCTGGCAGCGGGCGATCTTGGCCTGTCCGGGTTTGGCAGGGGGGGTATTTTGTTGTTCGTTGAGGAATTGCAGTGCGTTGAAATAGGATTCATCCTGCTTGGACTCCGCCGCGGGGCCTCCATCGGACCCGGTACCGGAAGCGGGAATCTTTATCAGTTGGCCGCAACCTGGACAGCGGTCCTGCTTTCCGGCCATCTCGTCGGGCGCAAGGACGAGTTTCTTGCAATTAGGGTTATCGCAATGGAACCGTATCCCCAAGAATTAGTCCTTCACTCGTAAAGAGAAGTACAAGTTATTTTCGAGATGTTTGACGAGATTTAATGGTTTGCGTGAGGTTGGTCAAGTTTTTTTATTAACGAGGCGTGGACGACTCTAGGATTGACGCCTGGCCTCGCTGTTGCGTCTTGGTGTCACGGCGGTCTGGGTCCAATATGACCGGCCGATTGCGAGCGCCTCATCTATGTCGGCGGCGTCGCCGGCCTCTGCCCCCGCCGCCCTGGCCGGGTTGGCCTTGATTCACCTGGGGGCCGGGAGGCGTCTGAGGTGTGGGCTGCTGGTTGCCCGTGGGCATAACGCTGCCGCCGTCGGGATGGTGTCGCCGCCGCTTTCCCCGTCGCCCTCGCCGCGAACCGTCGCCCTCGCCGCGACTATCGGATGTTGACGGCGATGATTCCGCTTGCGGCGTCTGCGAGAGAGGTAAATCCTCCATCGCCTGCTTGTCGGACATATCCACCGGTGTTTGTTCCTTCGCCTGGGCGGCGGGGGTTTCCGCTTCATCGGATGGGCGGAGGTGATTGGCCTGGCTGTACAGCGGACGGCGGACCGGTCTGACCTCCACCGCAGGCGCACGCGGTGGCGTAGTCACCGCNNGTGTTGTCCGCCAGCGCCAGGCGGACCAACTGCGTGAGAATCTGCGTATCCAACACGCGCCCCAGCACACCCGCCGCCGTGCGGACGTAGGTGTTCTTGCGGGGCAGTTTCTTTCGCAGTTCCTCGTAACCCTCGTCCTCGTAGCGCAGGCAGCACATCAGCCTGCCGCAGCGACCGGAGATTTTGGAGGGGTCCAGCGTGGCCTTTTGCACCTTGGCCATCCGCATGGAGACGGGTTTAAGGTCCTTGAGGAATCGTTGGCAGCAGCAAGGCCGTCCGCACCGCTCCAGATCGCCCACGAGCCTCGCCTCGTCTCGCGCGCCCACTTGGCGCATCTCGATCCGCGTGCGGTACTGCCAGGCCATGCGGCGGACAAGTTCGCGGAAATCCACCCGGCTCTCGGAGGCAAAATAGAAGACGATCCTCTCCCCGCCCAGGAGGTGCTCCACCGTCACCACCTTCATGGGCAGGTTCATCGTGTGGATTTCCTGGCGGCAGGAGGCCATTTCCTCGTGGGCGGAACTGTCCAGGTGTCGCTGGTCGATAAGGTCCTGGGCGTTGGCCGCTCGCAGCACTTTTCCGTTTCGGATGAAGGGGTATTCCGGCCCGTTGCAGCCGATGAACCGCTCCAGTCCTTCGGGAGTTATGCACCCATAACCGCACTCGCCCTGAACGCAGGCGACCACCTGGCCCAGTTCGACGCCTCGCTCGGTGCGAATGACCACCTTGGCGCCTGGGGACGGCGGGGTCTGTAGATCGTGGCTGAACAGACCTAGGTTTCGCATGATGCCGTATCGCACCACGATGCTCCTGCCGGATGTGGCGGGCTGCGGTTGGGGCGCGATGGGAGGTTGCGTCTGGGTCTGGGGACTTTGCGCGGGCTCCTGCGGGGCGGCGGGGGCCTGCTCCGCGGGGACGTTTTCGTCCGACATGCTGTCGAACTCCGATGTACCTTCACCGCGGCGGCCCGCGGGTTAACCGTGTGGTTCCAAGGCCCCGGTCCGTCTCCGGGGATCCTAACACCCCTTAGGGCGTGGGCCTGGGACTGCAATCCCCAGCCCGCGTCGCCACACCCACGATTAGGCGCGGCAGCGGCGACGATGAAAACATTATACAACCCGGCGGGTGCGAAACGGCAAACTTTTTGCGACATCCTTCGCGATCGCCGATGAAAAGATTACCCCGGCGTGTCGAGCCAAAAGGCACGTGAGTAAAAAGACCTTGCCTGGCGGGGGAGGGGGTCTATAATTCACGCGCGTCGGAAAGCCCCTTGAGGGCGCCGACGGCGAGGCATGGTCGAGACATCTACCACCCGTTGGGGCCGGCCCGCGTTGGCGGCCAAGTGGCTGATCGTCGTGGCGCTTGGCGCCGTGGCGGTCTTGCTGTCGGCGGAACTGGCTCGCAACGTCTCCACGGCGGGGGGGCAGACGGAGCAACCGATGCCCGGCGGAGGCGTGCAGGTCGTGCCCGGACAAATTACGCGGGATGCCTACGGGGTCTATCTTGTGGACCCCCAAAAAGGTACGATGTGCGTGTATCAGTACCTGGCGACGACCAGGACGCTACGGCTGGTTGCCAGCCGAAAGTACGTTTTCGATCTTCAGTTGGACGATTATAATACCCAGCCGCCACCGAGCCAGATTCGGGAATGGGTGGAGCAGCAGAAGCGGCCGCCCGCGATGGCCCCCGATGACGAGGGGCCGGCGAGCCGTCCTGGCGGGAGTTGAGGCATCATGGCCAAGAAGATGTACTACACCGAAGAGGAATCCGCCGCGAAGCTGGGCATCAGCCTGGCGGCACTGGCTAAGCTGGTTGCGGACCAGAAAATTCGCGTCTTCAAGGACGGTCCCCAAAACGTCCACCGCGTGGACGAGGTTGACGCCCTGGCCGAGAGCGGCGGGGTCGCGGCGGAAGAGGAGATTGAACTGACCCCCGCGGACAGTGCCTCCTCGGGAAGCTCCGTCATCAGCCTGGCCGATACAGCCGAGACGCCCACCGGTGGCGGCAAGGGAGACACCGTCATCACGGCAGAGGGCGTCAGTATCTTCGACGATTCAGAAAGCGGCTTGGACACCGCCGACCCGATGGCCAAGACGCAGATCACCATGAGCATGGAGGACCAGGCGGCCATCGAAGGCGCCGGGACCGGCTCGGGTCTGCTGGACTTGACCCGCGAGCGCGACGACACCTCCCTGGGCGAAGTGCTGGACCGAATCGACGTGGAAGGGCCTGCCCCGGCAGAGGAACCGGTTGCGGGAGAACCCACCCTGGCCGTCCCCGCCGCCCCCGCCGCGCCGATGGCAGTGGAGATCGACCCGCCGACGGGGTTCCTCCACGGACTGCTCGTCGGCAGTGCCGCCGTGGCGATGGTTCTGGGCGCCGTGGCGCTGGCGGCGATGATGGGCGTGGTGCCCGGATACCTCCAAGTCCTGGCAAGCTACAAGTTGGCTGCATTGGCCGGTTGCGCGGTGGTCATCTGTGCGGCGGGCGGGTTGGGCTTTTTCTTCGCCCAGGCCACAGGCGCCAAAAAGACGGGACACGCCTAGCGCCTTGCTTTTACCTGACAAGGAATGGAAACTACCTCCAATATAAGGAAAGGATTGATCCCCATGAGAACCGTCACCGTGTATTGTTTGGCGTCGCTGATGTTGGCGGGCCTGCTCACCGCCGGCGGCTGCGTGTCAAAGGCGCAGTATGACGAACTGATGGCCATGAACCGCAAGGCCAACGACGAGCGGAACGCCGCCCTGGCCGCCGCACAACAGCTCCGCGCGGAAAACCAGAGGCTTACCGAGGAACTGGCCAACGCTCAGAACGCCCTTGCCGGCAAGGACAAGGAAATTGCCCTCCTCCAGGCCGCAAAGGCTGACCTCCAGAAGGCCTTCGACGACCTGATGTCAAAGTATCAGGCCCTGGCGGGAAGGCCGGTCCAGGCCATTCCCGATATCGCCTTGCCGCCGGAGTTGGATAAGGCGTTGAAGGAGTTAGCCGAGAAGTATCCTGGCCTGCTTACCTACAATCCCAAGAACGGCATGGTAAAGCTTAGCAGCGACTTGACGTTTGAGAAGGGCAGCGACTTCGTCAAGGCCGAAGCCAAGGCCGCCCTGGCCAAGTTCGTCGAGATCGTCAACACCCAGACCGGCATGAGGTACAACATCTATATCGCCGGCCACACGGATGATATTCCCATCCTGAAGCCAGAGACCAAGCGCACGCACCCGGACAACTGGTATCTGTCCGTTCACCGCGCCGTGTCGGTGGAGAAGGAACTTTCCTCGGCCGGTCTGGCCCAGCAGCGGATCGGCGCGATGGGCTTTGGCGAGTATCACCCAATAGCCCCCAACGCAGCCGGCAAGAAGGG
>PMBX01000120.1 GCA_003153915.1 Phycisphaerales bacterium | reverse complement strand
GCATGTTTGCTTTCGCTATCTGGGATGTCAGGCAGCGGACCCTCTGGCTGGTGCGAGATCGCATCGGTATCAAGCCTCTATACTACAGCCTGCACGACGGACGGCTGGTATTTGCCTCCGAGATCAAGGCGATACTGAAGGACCCGGACCAGAAACGGCAGGTGGACTCGCGGAGCCTTTACCATTACCTTTCATTCCTGACCACGCCGGCCCCCCAGACCATCTTCGAGGGAATCTACAAGATTGCGCCGGGCTGCTGGCTGAAGATGACGCAAGACGGGCGGTTGACCGAGAGCCGCTACTGGGAGCTTTGGGATAGCGCGCGTCCAGCCGTTGGAGGCAGCCAGGAGGAGATCGCCGAACAACTGCTGGAAAATCTGCGGGATTCTGTCCGCCTGCGAAAAGTCAGCGACGTGCCCGTAGGCGTTTTTCTTTCCGGTGGGATGGATTCCAGCCTCAATACCGCCCTCTTTGCCGAAGGTCAGCCCCAGAACGTAGAAACTTTTACGGTCGGCTACAAGGGCGAATATAAGAGCAATCCGTGCGAATTGAAGTACGCCCGGATGATGGCCGGGTGGGTCGGGGCCCGCCACCACGAAGTCTTGGTCAGCCAGGAGGACCTGCTGGATTTTCTACCGAAGATGGTTGAGTTCCAGGACGAGGCCCTTGGCGACCCCGTCTCGGTTCCCCTTTACTATGTCTCCAAGCTAGCCAGAGAATGCGGCGTAACGGTATGCCAAGTGGGCGAGGGAGCCGATGAACTCTTCTGGGGCTATCCCGCCTGGAAAATCAGGCTAAAGCTCGCTCAGTTGAATGATCTGCCGTTTCCAAACATTTTTAGGAAAATCGGTCTTCTTGGGATGCGGGCTGCCGGCAAGGCTGGAAGTCTGCACTACGAACTTCTGCATCGGGCAGCCGATGGGCGGCCGACCTTCTGGGGCGGTGTGGACGCCTTCACCGAGACGCAAAAGAGGCGGCTGCTTTCGGCGGAGATGAACAAGAAGCTAGGGGACCTATCCTCCTGGGAGGCGATAGAACCGATCTACAAACGCTTCCAGGAAGGTGCATGGGAAAAGTCCCACTTGAGCTGGATGAGCTATCTGGACTTGAAACTTCGGCTGCCGGAACTCCTGCTGATGCGGATCGATAAAATGACCATGGGCGCTAGTCTGGAAGGCCGTGAACCGTTCCTGGACCACGTTTTCGTCCAGTACGCCATGGCTATTCCCGAATCAGTCAAAACGCACGGTGGGAAGCTCAAGAACATCTTGAAGACCGCTTCCAGAGGCCTGGTCCCAGACGAGTTGATAGACCGCAAGAAACAGGGCTTTGGCGTTCCGGTCCACGAATGGTTCTTCGATAAGCTCGGGGACTTGGCCTGGCGCGAGCTAGATCGCTGTTGCCAACAGACCGGATGGTTCAACCGCAGGGAACTCCAGCGACTGCTTCGCCGCGGTTCAGGCCATCAGGCCTGGTACCTGCTGAACCTGGCCTTATGGCATAAGCGATGGATCTTAAATGAGGTATAGAAGAATTGTCGTCGCGTTTTAACACAATAAGACGTTTTCTCGACCGGCTGCTGTCCTCCAGGACCGTGCGCAACATCGCATGGGTCTTTTTCGGGGATGCGATGTCGAAGGCCTTCCAGGTTTTTTTCACGCTGGTGTTGATCTGGGAATTCTCTCAAGCCGACTACGCGGCGATGGTGGTGTTCCAGTCGTTACGGGTACTGCTGTCCAGCCTTATCGGTGGCGGGATCAACAGCGCCATGATCCGCTACGGCGCCGAATACTTCTCCACGACTCACCAGCGCCCGCTGCGACTATACAAGGCGGTGTTGCGACTCGAGACCCTGATCTATTTGGCGGTCTTGGCCGGCGGACTTCTATTGGCCCGCCCTATCGCTTTGTGGTTCTATGGCCGCCAGGACTACGGCAACGTCCTGTCGCTGGGGCTGCTGGCGGGTCTGGGCTACCTGATGATTCAGACGCAGCGAAGCGTCTATCAGGCCGAGGAGCGGTTCAAGCATTTTGTGGCGGCTCAATGGGTGCAAACATTAGCGAGCCTGTTGTACGTTTGCATGCTGGCGGCGACAAATCGAATGACCTTTAGGCTTGTGGCGGTTGGGCAGATCGTCGTGGACCTGGTGGTGGCCGCGGTTTTGCTGACCGGCAGTGTTCTTCAAAGCAGGGCCAGCCCCCAGGAACCGCTTTCCAATGGGCGAGTGTGGTTGCTACTGAGGACGGCTAGGTGGCTGATGGCCTACAGCATCGCACTTGCGATGCTGTCGCAGATGGACATCGTCATGCTCTCGCGGCTGGGCAGCGAATCGCAGCTTGCCGCTTACGGCGTGGCGATAAAGTATTACCTCCTTGCGCTGATGAGCCTCGGATCCGTTCACGCCGTGCTGCTGCCCAAGTTCTCCCACGTTGACATGCAGGACCACCACCGCCAGTGGGTCTTTGTCTGGCGATGGGTGAAAGTATCCGCGCTGGTGGCCGTGCCTTTGTTGATCTTCGACCTGTTGGGCAGACCATTATACATGTGGCTCAACGGAGGGAAGTACGAGGAGTCGTTCGTGATCTGGATCATCCTTTCCGTGGGGGTATGGATCGGGCTGATCGCCAGTCCTAGCATCAACGTCTTGGTGGCAAGGCAGGCGTTCCGAACGATGTTCATCCTGGGCGTCATGGGCCTGGCGACGATCTGCGTTGGGAACATCGTGCTTGTTCCCTGGCTGGGGGCCTGCGGAACGGCGGCGGCGACGGTGGCTGCCAACGCGGTCATCAACGTCACCAGCCTGTGCTTGGTCAGGTGGTCCAGACCCACTCCCGCCGTGGAATCACAATGAACATCAAGCGTTCCATAGAACTGGCCGGCCACTATATTCGGCGGGCCAGGTCGCTGCCGACGAGGGTGGCCATTGGCAGGGCCATCCGCTTGGTGCGAGTCCGGCTTGGCAATCGCATCGAGGTTGGCAGGGACATTCGCAACGGAACCTATCTGCAAGACAGCGACATCCCAAGCGGGCGCCTGACCGGCCGTATAGGCAGGACCGGTCCCTGCCGTCCACCCGGAAATGTTCCCACCGATATCATCGAACGTTTCCTGACGCACAGATTCAGTCTACTGGGATCCGAATGGGTACACGCCAAATATGGAGCTGACTGCCCCGGCTTCGGCCAGGCGCGATACAAAATGAGCCCCACAGTCACAGCCGACCCACAAGGGCAGTGGCTGCGAGGCCGGGTCGTCCATAGCAATCTTGCCGAATCGCAGAGAATCTGGGCGATGATAGAGCTGCCATACGAGCCTATCGATTGGCACGTCGACCTGCGGTCCGGTTACCGCTGGCCGGCGGCTGCGCATAGCTTGGAAATCGAGATAGCCCCGCGCCACGGAGCTGATATCAAGCTGCCGTGGGAACTGGCGCGGATGCAACACCTTCCAGAGATGGCCTTAGCCTCTGCCCAATCAGGGCGAAACAGCGATATATCCCGCCGATGCTCGCGAGAATTTCGCAACCAGGTCGTGGACTTCTTGGCGACCAATCCGCCCCGGTTCGGCGTGAATTGGGCCTGCACGATGGATGTCGCCATCCGTCTGGCCAACTGGCTGATCGCTTGGGACCTGTTCAATGCCTCGGGGCATAGCTTTGATCCCACGTTTGAGCGTCTCCTGCTGGGCGCTGTCTGGCAGCATTGCCTGCATGTCAGCACGCACCTGGAATGGCACGAGGATGTGTGTGATAACCACTACCTGGCCGGCATAGCCGGGCTGCTACTGGGAGCTTGCTACCTGCCGCGTACGGTGCAGGTGGATGACTGGGTGGCCCACTCGGTGCGTGAGCTGGTCGTCTGCGTGGGCGAGCAGTTCCATGAGGATGGCTCGAACTTCGAGGCATCCACCAGCTACCATCGCCTCTCGGCGCAGATGGTCGCCTTCGCAACGGCCATGATCCTGGGCCTGGACGAGGAGAGGAAAGGGTCCTTTTCGTTTCCGCCCTGGTATGTCCAACGAGTCGCGGGGATGAGCCTCTTTTTGTCCGGTAGTGACAGGGGCGACGGCCAGTTGCCGCAGATCGGCGACAACGACAGCGGTTTTTTTGTGAAGCTCCAACCATTGGTTCGGGAACGGTTAAACGATCACCGCTGCCTGGTCCATGCCATCGACGCGCTCTTTGAAAAACATTTGAACGGCGCCTATAAGCCGTCGGAGGAGTTATCCGACGCGTGGTTGATCAGGCAGCTTTCCAGAGGAGTTTGTCTGGCCAGTCCGCTGGTATCGGGAGCTTGGCGGCCTGTTTTCACCACTTTGCCCGGCCAAGACGAGGCGTCATCCGTTGTCGCCTGGCGAAACTTCGGCCTGTATGTTTTACGGATGAAGGATGCGTACTTGGCCGTCCGGTGCGGCGGCATTGGGCAGAGGGGCCGCGGCGGCCACGCCCACAACGACCAACTTTCCTTCGAGTTGGCAGTGGGCTGCAAGCCCGTCCTGGTCGATCCGGGCACGTTTACCTACACCCCTGACTTAAACCAGCGGAATCGGTTCCGCTCGACGGCGATGCACAACACCGCCTTCGTGCGAGGAGTGGAACAGAATCTTTGGCCTCCGGGCCTGCCTGGGGCGTTTCGGATGTTCGACAAAACCGCCGCGGAAGTTCTTGAGATCGGCCCGGGATTATTCAAGGGCCGCCACCAGGGCATCCTGACGGTACGGGAAGTCAGGCTCTCGCCTGAGCGGCTTTGCGGAACGGACCAGATCGCCGACGAGGGGGAAAAGTGGATCTCGTTTCACTTCGCACCCGGATTTACCGTTCTTTCGGCCGATTCCGGCGGAGTGAGCCTCCTTTCCGGCGATCTGACTGTGCGCATCTCCGGCGGACCGGGCGACTGGATGTGCGACCAGGACCTTTATTCTCCTTCATATGGAACAATTCAGCCCGCTTGGACCGTTCGGTTAACCACGGCGGATAGACAGGCACGTTGGGAGGTCGCATGGTGGAGGAAGTGAAGATTGACTTCGCCTGCACCGGCACTAAACTGACAGGTTGCTTGATAATGACAATGCGGAGTTTACATGGTCCCCGGCGAGATTGATCTTTCGGTTTACGCGGCGAGTCTCTGGAAACGCAAGTTCACTATCCTGGCCGGCGCTGTGGCCCCGGCGATCATCACGGCGGCAATCTTGCTGTGCCTGCCTCCTAAAAGGAGCGTAATCTACACTTACTTCCTTCCCTGGCGAGGAGAGGATTACCGCCTGTTTGAGACTTATTTCTACCAGACTGAAAACCTTATCAATCTCGAGAACTCTCTCCGCAACAAAGGCTTCGATGGTTTCGCCAATCACATGAGCGAAGCGCGCCAAACCGAAAATAATGATCGCATGATCGAACTGCTCATGTTGAGTCGTATGCCCGGCGTGGCGGAACGTGAGAAAGACAAGGAGGACGTAATACAGAATGTCACCCTTCGGATACGCATTCGTTCATATAAGGAACCCACGGCACTGGCGGCGGCGGTCTGCGACTACTTTGAGCAGCGGTTTCCACTCTACCGCCTTGCCCAGATAAACACCAATTTCCTCCGCGAACAACAAGTAAAGATACTGGATGTTCAGACGACCCGTACGGAACTGAATAAAACCATCCAATCGGTTCAATCCCAACTTGATTTACTGAAAAAGCTCAAGCCCAACGAGGCGTCGTCTCAGCCGAATGAGAACCTGATCGCCCCGATAATCACGGGCAGGAAGGAATTCTTCCCTGTTGAATACCAGATACGCGCCGTCGAATGCCAACTGTCGGAAATACACCAGAAACTGCAGGAGACCGAGCTGACCGAGGCTTTCCTTGCCCGCAGCATTCAGATTACAGACCAGTGCGAAGCGAAGATCAACGACCTTATCGTCGCGGGCGGCAAGTTAGGCCAGTTCGAGGAGTATCTGCATGATTTGCTGCGGCAGGACCGGACTCTAACAGACGTTTTGCAATACAATTTGACCGCGACAGATCTGAACACGCTGAGCAAGTGCCGCTTGCCGCACGAGCCGACGATTCATCGTGCCTCCAGGGGAACCGTGCTGTTTTCGGCCTTGGCCTTCGCTATAGCGCTGCCGTTGATGATCGGATACGCCCTGATCAGGTCAGGGGCGTTGGCCAAATGAGTTGATGACTTCCAGCAGTCTGCCGGCGGCTTTTTCCCATGAGAACTCTCGTGCCCTGGCGAAGCCTTCCTTGACGAGCATTTGTCGCAACTCCGTGTCATACATCGCCTTGTCAATCGCCGTGGCGATGGCCTGCGTGTCGTGCGGGTCTACCAGCAATGCCGCACCATCGGCGACTTCGGGCAGCGAGGAGACATTGGAGGTGACCACCGGGCATCCGCACGCCATTGCCTCTAGGACAGGCATGCCAAGTCCCTCGTACTCGGATGGGAAGCTAAAAACCCCTGCCGCGCTGTAGAGATATGCCAGATCGTCGTCATCCACATATCCGGGCAGGATGACTTGCTGGTCAAGCCCCAGTTCGGCGATTCGCCGGAGGATCAGATGCGAATCCTTCCCCATCGCACCGGCCAGCAGCAGCTTGATTCCGCCTCGGCGTTGCAGCACCAAATTGAACGCTTCAACCAGACGGATCAGGTTCTTCTGTGGGAGCGTCAGCGTGCCCACATACAGCACGTATGGGGCTTCAATTCCGTACTTGTCCCGGATTCGCCAGGCCGACTCGGCCGGGTCGCGCGGCCCAAAGCGTTCCAGGTCAACACCCGAGTGGATGGTTACTACCTTTTCCAAGGGAGTGCCCAAAAACTTCCGCATATCCTCGGTGGTGCTACGAGAGACGCTGACTATCCGGTCGGCAAGCCTGACGGCCCGGGGGATGGCAAAGCTGCGAAACCACATCTTGTACCATCTCTGATTGACCAGATGGTATTCGATAAGATCGTGCTGAAACAGGAGGATGGGACATCGCTTCCGTAGGATCAGGTTGATCTGCGGCAGGATCGCCAAATCGGCCTGGTGCCTGTGGATGGCTCGGAGCAAACCAGTCTGGGTCCAGAGGTGGTTCAGCAGCGCGTTGCCCCCGGATACCCCGTTGGATAGGACCACGAAGTTGGGATTGTCCAGCCGTATCAGGTCGACAAATTCCCGGTTGACGTAAATGTAGTATGTATTCCGGCTGTCAATTCGGGACAAGTGCCTGAGATAGTTCTCGATAACCCGACCGACCCCGGTTTTATATTGGGAGAATCGTCCGTTGACGACAATGTTCATTTAATCTCCTTGCCGCAGGCAGGCCTCCCCACGCGCTACGATGGCAATGAATGCGGCGGGGCCCCGTCCGAAAGCGAATGCTTCATCCGATATGGGACGCCTGCAAAGCGACGGCGACATCGGCTTGGATGCGCCTGGAGGGTTGTGGTTGTCTAAGCTCCGTCAGGATCGGTGGTATGGCGTGCGTGCTGCGGTCATCCAGCAACCGCCCAAGGAGGCTGATCCTCCTGCCGGCGATCTCCAGACCCTCCCGCACCGATATCTCCAACTCCACGTGCACTACAGGCTCGTCGCCGAAAGGCCATGCTTGCAGCATAGCCGTCAGATCGCTTTTGCCGTTTTCCTCACGGCGGGGACACTCCCAGAACAGCGACTGTACAATGTCCTGCGACCGCTCGATTCGGATGGCGACTCTGGAGAAGCCTAAAAATCTCGCTGCGCGCCTGACTACGCGCCACCATTCGACGAAATCCCCAGCTTCCCGCAGGTAAAGCTGGAGCTTCATGAAGTTCTCGGTGTCTTTTCTGCTTTTGCGGTTGAGAATCCAGCTTTGCCTGAAGTTCTCCAGCCAGACGCGGAATCTAAGGCCGGAAATCCGCCAGATCATAACCAGCGGCATCAACGCGGCTGCGAATGCGATGGCCGACCAAACCCCGCCTACCAGCAGCATAGCCAGACCGATCGTAGCCGACAGGATGGTCGCCGTCTGCATCATCGCCACGACTATTCGGTGTGAATAGCCTTTGTCCAGCAGGCAGTGATGCAGATGGTTTCTGTCGGGGGCAAAGATCGGCCGCCTCTCGATAAGCCTGCGGACTATGGCGAAAATCATGTCACTTATCGGAAGTCCCAGAGCCAGGGCCGGCAGGGCCAGGCCAACCACGGAATTGGTCCTGGAAGCCAGAAAGACGCTCGATGCGGAAAGGAAGAATCCCAGGAAGAGGCTGCCCCCGTCGCCCATGAAAACACGCGCGGGATGGAAGTTGAAGAACAGGAATCCCGCCAAGTTGCCCAGCAACGCCAGCGAAAGGACCGTCAGCATCGTCTCTCCGGCGCGAAACGCCAGTATCGCCACCACGGCGCAAGCAACGGCAGCGATTCCCGCCGCCAGGCCGTCCAGACCATCGATGAGGTTCATGGCGTTGGTGATTCCGATGATCCACAGGATAGTCAACGGCCAGGACAGCGATTGAAGTTGAAGGTTCAGCGAGCCGAGGTGGATAGTCTGTATTCGGATACCGATTGCGCAGACCGCAATAGCCACCACAAGCTGCCCCAGCAGTTTGTATCTTGCCCGAAGGCGGATGATGTCATCCGCGATGCCGAGGGCCGCCATGCACAGGGCGCCGCACAGGATCGAGAGGATTTTGATGTGCGTACCGGGGGAGGACCGCGTGAGATCGCCGTCAGCTAAGATCACGCCGCAGAACACCATCATAAAAGAAAGCACAATACCCACGCCCCCGAGGCGAGTAACGGCGGAGGTATGCACCTTACGGACCCCGGGGCGGTCTATCAGGCCTATCCGCCGAGCGGCCCACATAATGGCCGGCGTAGCGATTAGGGCGCATAATATGCTTACTACGAAGATAAAAAAGCAACCCAGGAGTGGTCTCATTTGGACACCCTCTTGGTCTACCTTTAACCCGTCTCGGCGCGAGCTGTCAAGCAAAAGATCAGGACACCGTAATATATCGGTCTGTCAGGCAAGCCACGATCACCGCCGCTTTCACGAAAAATCAAGGGAGCCCCAACTGCTTGAGGATTTCTCCGAACCGCCAGGACCACGAATTGCCCCTGGCGTGTTCCTGAAGGACGGTCCGCCGAAGCGGATCTGCCTGGGCAGCCAGTGCCTGTTGAAAGGCTCCTACGATCCCGTCCCTGCCATACAGATGGGCTGGGGAACCGAGATCACGGGTGGTCTTCATCGAAGAGGCCACTACCTCCAGACCTGCGGCAAGGTACTCCCAGAGTTTGATCGGGCTGACGAAGTCGGTGATTTCATTGACCTTAAACGGGATTAGCCCCACGGCGCATCTGGACAACAGGGTCGGCAGCAGTTCGTACCGCACCGGTCCGGGGAGCACTACGTTGACCGTCGCCCTCAGGCTCGCCGGCGGTCTGACGCGATGCGGCCCGACGATGATGAACCTGTGCCTGGGCATCGCTGAAGCAAGCTGCTCCAGGGACTCAAAGTCGAACCACTCCGCCACGGCGCCCATGTATGCCACGTTCAGTTCCCTTTGGGGCGACAGTGCTCGCTCGATGGATTCCGGCAGATCGCAAGGCGCGGGCGAAGCGAAAAAATCATAGTCCACGCCGTTTGGAAGACAGGAACACCGCTCATTGTGTCGCTTGAACTTCTCGACCAGGCCCCGTGAGGTGCAGAATACCCAGTCGGCCCTGCGGACAAGCTTAATTTCCCTGCTCGCCAGGCTGCCGGGCACGTCGGAGAAGTGTTCCAGGTTGTCAACGCAGCGGTAGGCAAGCCTGCGGAATCGCACCTGGGGCAGCAGCGAGATGTGCCGAGGGTCCGACATCCAGACCAGTTCCGCTTCTTGGAAACCATGCTCCTTCAGTATGCCTGCGATCCTGGGGATCATGAAGCGATAGTAGTTGTCCACGATGAAACCGCTGTCGAACGGCAGCCCGCGCCGATATGGGACCATCGTGAAAGGAACCAGGGCCTTGAGATGTTCGTTGATGGCCATGGGACGGCCATGATTGTAAAAGGCATATCGATTGTTGCCCGCTTTCCTGAATCGTTGGAAGATATGCCAGGGCAGCGAAATCCACAAAACATCGTACATTCGGCTGAAGTGGTCCGCATAGTGATGGCTGCCCACGCGGATGGGGGACTGGTACGGCATGTTCTCCAGGCAGATGACCTTCTTTCGCATGGCCCTCCCCTAGCGAGCAGCCCCCGAAAGCTTGTTCCGCAGCACCCAGAGCATCACGCTGGGGCCGTGCGCCTTGATTCGTTCAGCAACCGACCCCATCATCCAGCAATTCCGCGAGCACCGGCGACACTTTTGCCGCACCTCCTCTGCCCGTGGAGAGTTCCAAATGTCCTCGAAGGCCGCCTCTTTCAGGTTGCCCATCGACTCATCCAGGACGTTACACGGAAGGATTCGCCCGCAAGGATCGAGGAAAAATCCTTCCCGGTCCATCCGGCATGGCAGCAGCCGCGACTTGCCTTGAATGTAGTTCAGCAACCCCAGGTTGAAATAGGCCCGAAACCAGTCCTTGATCCTGTGTGATCTAAGCAACATTCGGGTTAGCGTTTTTAGTTCGGCGGATGCCTCCTCTACCCGCAGGATTCTGTTGTCGTACTTGTGAAAGTAGAAGGAGTTGTGCACGGCTGCGGTAGTGAACTCTAAACCCATCATCCGCGACAACTGGTATAGCGGGACAAGGTCGTGGATGTTGTCATCGCTGATGGTGATGCCGAAACCGATGTCCCTGACGCCTCGCCTGGCCAACTCCAGCAGTGTCCGCAGGCCGTGGTCGAAACCGTCGAGGATGCCGCGCAGTGTGTCGTTGATCTTAGGCAGCCCCTCGATGCTGACCCGCAGGCCGATGTCAGGGTGCTTCTCGAACAACCGGACGATTTTGTCCGTGCAATATCCGTTGGAACTGATGACTATGCGGCGGCTCTTGGTCTTCAGTACCCGGATGATTTCCTCAAGGTCCGTTCTCAGGAATGGCTCGCCGCCGGTGATGTTCAGGGTCGGCACGTATGGAAGCTTTTGGTAGTGTTCCGGCCCGATTTCTTCGCCGGCAGCCGTCGGGAATTGCCAGGTGTTGCACATGCGGCACCTGGCGTTACAGCGATAGGTGACGATAATGCTGGCAAAGCGAATTCGATTCTTCAAACGCGTCCACTCCGGTCTGATACGCGACCAGCTCGCGAGCACTACGCGGCATGGCGGCTGAAGAACCAGAACGAATAGTCAACCATCCAGGCGCGCGTCACGATTGTAAATCGCCGGCGGCGAAGGTTCAATCAACAATGAAGATCATCTGGGAAGTGACCCGCGGGGCATGGCGAACACGAATAAGCCGCCGTCTTTGACGGCTGGATGAGAGCCGCTATCAGCCGGTGATGCGCGAGGATAGCAGGCGGGGTGCATCACCTGCACCCACGATCGACACACGCCAAACACGCGGGGCGGAAAACACTGGAAAATCGCGGCCGAACACGCGAAAGTCCGGTGATGAAACAGCACCTGGTAGGGTGCCGGAGCGGTCGATCGGGCCGGTCTTGAAAACCGGTGTGCCCGCAAGGGTACCGTGGGTTCGAATCCCACCCCTACCGTTTGGGCCGGGGGGCATAACCGGCCAGGTGCGTGGCATGTCTCCGCCGGGGCGACTACTAAATAACGTTGGGTTGCCCTTGGCATGGTTCTTCACCGCCTCCCCCTAATTGCCGATATATCAGCCGGAGGCTTTTGTCGATGGATCAGCCCGACAATCCGTCCGCCCAGGTACCGCGCCAGTATGTCACCGGGATGGGGTATTACTGCCGCCGTCTGCATCGCCAGGCGGTGGCGGAACTTGCACACCTGCGAACACGCAAGGACCCCACCGGAAACCTGGCGAGGTATTACGAGGGGATGTCCCTGCGGGCCATGGGTCTGAAGGCTATGGCCTCAGGCCGGTGGGACGAAGCCGAGAGCCATCTCCGCTCGGCCATCAAATGTATCGGCCGCAACGCCGACTTGTCCGATTATCTTGCCGCCAGTTACGCCTGTACGCGACGATTCGACCGCTGCACGCGCCAAGCAGAAACGTCTGCCGAATTGCGGTCCGACGACCCCGCCGCCTGGCGGAGGTTTGCACAAGCCCAATGGCAGTCGGGACGACGGGCCGAGGCCCACCTGACTCTGCGCCAAGCCGTTCGGCGGCTGGACCAGACCGCCGGATTGTATATTCAGATAGGGCTGTTCCTGGGGGCGGAAGGCGACCTGGGCGGCGCGGCGGGGGCTTTTACACAGGCCATCGAAGCTGACTGCACCAATGGCGACGCGCATTACTACCTGGCCCTGGCGACACTGGCCGGCGGCGATGTCGTCCAAGCCGCCAAGGGGCTTCAGCGCGCCCTGGAACTTCGTCCCACCGACTTGATGCTGGCGTATCAACTCGCCAAGGTAGCCCATGCAGCGGCTGAGCGTGGCACGACGCTGATCCTTCGTCCCTTTGATCTTCATCCGCTCCCCGGCAGGTCGCAGGTTGACCAGCTCGCGCGATACGTCACGGTGGAAGGCGATTTCATCGAGGCGTTCCTGGCGCTTCCCCGCAGCCCAGTTGATGAGGAACTTTTCGGCCTGCTGTCCGGCGTGCTGGAAGTGGCTCTTGCGGATCATCCAGATTACGCCGATCTCCAGTTCCACTTTTCTCGTGTCTGTCAAAGGCTGGGAAGGACACTGGAGGCCATCGGACACGCCGACCAGGCCGTACGGATCAATCCGCGCTTCATCAAGGCGCAAATCCATCTGGCCGAATTGTACGCGCAGAACGGCCAGGCTCCCTTGGCCACCAAGCACCTCCGCCAGGCCGTCTCTGCCGGGGCGGACTGGGCGGACGTGCACTGTCGGCTTGGAGAGATCCTCCTGGCGGCAGGCCAACCATCCACCGCGCGGTGGCATCTTCAGCGAGCAGTGCAATTAAACGCCGGTTATGACCGGGCGACGAAGGCATTGTCGGCGATGGCAGCCTGATGCCTGACGGAGGGATAGATCGGTGAGTCATCTGCTGGAATTACTGGGTAAGGGCCTGCAAAGCGACACGGGCGACCTGCTGGACCGCTACTACTGGACCCCCCAGACCCAGAGCATGGAGGAATTGACGTCGGTCAGCCGGGAACACCCCGACTGGCCCGACATCCGGCTGCGCCTGGGACTGGCCCACATGCGGGCCATGCAGACTGACCAGGCCGTTGAGCACCTCCAGCATGCCTGCCGGGTCAAGCCCGACTACCTTGCGGCCCGGTTGGCGCTGGCATCGGCCTACGAAACCACCGGACAGGTCGCCAAGGCCCTGGAGCAACTGGAGATCGCCAACCAGACCAGCCCAGGCGAGGTGCCGGTCCTCTTCGCCATCGGTTTCTGCTGCGAACGCATGGAACAACCCGAGCAAGCGGCTGAGTACTACCGCGACGCACTGGCCCGCGACGGAGCCTTCGCCCCCGCCCGCCAGCGACTTGCCGCCGTAGCGCTGGTGCTGGGCAAGACAGACGAGGCCATCGAGCAGTACCTCGCCCTGCGACGCGCCGAACCGCAGAACGCATGGATCCGCTCCGTCCTGGCGCACCTGTACTACCGCGCCGGACAGTACGGCCAGGCCATCGAGGAGTTTGAATACGCCATCGCCATGGAACCGGAGAATTGGTCGCTGCTGGACGACGAGGTCGAGGCCCTGGTCGCCGAGGGGTTGATCCGCGAGGCCATCGAGCGGCTTCAGACCCTTCTCGAACAGCAAGGCCCATTCGCCGACCTGCACGTCCGGCTGGCGGATCTCTACAGCAAGACGGGCAATGACCAAGCCGCCTTGAAGCACTACCGAGCGGCGATGGAGCTTCAGGAGGACTATCTCGAAGCTATCGTCAAGCTGGGCACGCACCACCTGGTCTTCGGGCGGTGGGATGAGGCGGCAGAGGCGTTCCATCAGGCATCCGAACTCAACGACCACCTGCTGGTAAACTACATCGGCATGGGTGTCGCCCAGGCGGCGATGGGCAGGAGAAATGACGCGATCAACAGCTTCGAGCTGGCCGCCGCGGTGGAACCCAACAGCATTCTGCTGCTGTCGGAAATGGCCAAGCTCCAACTCAAGTCCGCCCTGGCCGAGGAGATCAACCGCGGTTTCCAGGAGGGCGTTTTCCCGTCCAACAAGGAAGCCGCCCTGGACAACGACGACCTGCTGCACCGCCAAATCGACCGCCATCTGGAACTGGTCCGCATCCATCCCGACTGGCCCGACCTGCGCTACCGCTACGGCGTGCTGCTCCGCGCCCAGGGCCGCCAAGGGGAGGCCATGGACCAATTCGCCCGCGCCGTCGAACTGAACCCCTCCTACGTCCAGGCCATCGTCAAGCTGGGCATCACCCAGCAGGAGTCCGGCCTGCTCGATGAAGCTATCCAGACCTTCAAGCGGGCGCTGGAGATCGAACCACGCTACGTCGATCTGCATTATCGCCTGGGATTGCTCCACACCGACCGGCGGGAATTTGAACAGGCCCTGCGCCACCTGGAATCCGCCGCCGCCGGCGCGCCCGGCAACGGCGAGATTCGCGCCTCACTGGCGCTGTCGCTACAAAACATGGGGTTGATGGACCGCGCCGCGGTCACCTGGCGAAGCCTCCAACAGGCCCACCAGGCAAAGACAACGTAGGATCACACTGTGGAAGGCGGGATTACCCCGGAAGAGGCCCCATAAGGGGCCTTCCGGCCGGAAGACCGGGAACGGGGAGTTCAGCCTAACCGCTCACAGCCAAAGGGCCGAACCGAAGACCGTGATACTGGCCTTGTTCGGCTGTCAGCCAAAGTGTCGGGCGGTGGGCGACCTACACACCTACTACATCTACTACGTTATCATTATTTGCCCAATTCGCGACTTCGCTGTGCGGCGTTGCGGATGGCCTGGACAAGCGCGGCTTGGACGCCCGCGGCGTCCAGCGTTTCGATGGCTCGTTGGGTCGTTCCGCCCGGGCTGGTGACGGCAGCGCGAAGTTCCTGGGGCGTCTTTCCGCTTTGGGCCAGCAGCTTGGCCGCCCCGGCGCAGGTCTGGGTGGCCAGGGCGGCAGCGACGTCGCGGTCCAGGCCCTCGGCCGTCCCGGCGGCGATCATCGCCTCGATGAGGTAGAAAAAGTACGCCGGTCCCGAACCCGACACCGCAGTCACGGCATCCATCAGTTCTTCGGCAACGAAGATCGCCGTCCCGCAAGCGCCGAAGAGCCGGGCCGTCCATTCCAGGTCGGCCCCGGTGGCGCGCGGGCCGGCGGCGACGGCGGAGACGCCCGCCCCGACCAGCAGGGGCATGTTGGGCATGACGCGGACGATGCGGCATCGGGCTTTCAATTGGGCGTCGATAGCCGCGGCGCGGATACCCGCGGCGATGGAGATCACCAGCGCGTCGGCTGGAACGAGCGGGGCGATAGCCTTCAGCACCGCGCCCAGCACTTGCGGTTTGACCGCCAGCAGCAGGCGCGGGCAGCCGGCAGCGAGGGTGTTGTCGGCAGTGGCCGTCACGCCGAGGGGCCGCAGGGCCTCCCGACGACTCTCAACCGGCTCGGCCAGCACGATCGCCCCGGCTGGCAGAATCCCAGCGGCGACCACCCCGCGGATGATCGCCGAACCCATATTCCCCCCGCCGATGATGCCTAGTTCGTATTCAGCCATATTCGACGCTCCTATGTAGTCATTCGTCATTGCGAAGCAGTTTTTTGAGGTCCTTGTTGGCCTCGGCACGGATGTTGCCGCCCTTTCCGCTGGAGCGGATTCGCACCAGTTGATCCATGAGGCGTTCCATCTTGTCGGCGTCGATGGGCAGGTCAACGGCTTGGCCGGTGAAACCGGCTAGGTACATCGCGTTGGACAGTTCCAGCTCGTTGAGTCCGTCCCTGCCGGTGGCGTACATGGGCGAACCGCGGAGGATGTGGGCGGCGAAGTTTCGGATGATCTCGATGTGCCCGCCGCGGTCGGGAGGCGTGGGCACGTCGCGCCAGGAAATGTCAGCCTGGATTTGTCCTGCCCCGCGATAATCTGACTCGCGTGTGAACCGCCGTATGGAAAACGGCAACTTGCCCAGGCGCAGCTTGCCACCATCGGCCAGCAGGATACCCTTGTCGCCATAGAGGGCGAACTGTTCGCCGCCGGGCAGCTCGGCGGCGGTGGCGTAGAGGTAGCCGGTCTTCCCGCGGCCATAATCGCAAAGGAAATTAGCCGTGTCCTCCACCTCGATGCGGTGTGTCCGCGTGTCCAGTAGGCCCATTACGCGGTGCGGCATGCCGCCGATCCACTGGAACAGGTCGAGGTGGTGGGGGGCCTGGTTAATAAGCACCCCGCCGCCCTCGCCGTCCCAGGTTCCGCGCCACGCGCCGCTGTCGTAATACGCCTGAGTGCGGAACCAGTTGGAGCAGATCATAACCACGCGGAATATCTCGCCGATGGCCCCGCGGTCGGCCAGTTGTTTCATCTTAATCATGATCCCGCGGGTGCGGTGCTGGAGCATCGCGCCCAGGGCGACACGGTGTCGGCGGCAGTGGGCGATCATGGCCCGAGCGGGTCCGACGGTGGCGGAAAGGGGCTTTTCGCACAGGATGTGCAGGCCCGCCCGCGCGGCGCGGATCGCCAGCGGGACGTGCCAGTAATGCGGCGTGGCGATGATGACGGCATCGGCCTGGCCGCTGTCGAACATGGCCTGGGCGTCGCTGAAGTGCGGGACGTCGTACTCCCTGCCGGCATCCGCCGCCTGGCGGGGATCGTTGGAGCACACCGCCGAGAGGCGGAAGTCCTTGCTGCCGGCGGAGCGGATGTTGCGGCAATGCGTACCGCCGATGTTGCCCAAACCGACCACGCCGAAGCGAACCTGTTTCATGCGTCAACCCTTGATGTGGACAAACGATGGCGCAACTCGCCGAGTGACTTGGGGATGAGTCTAGGCCGCTGTCGGCGACGTTGCAAGGCCCGCCCCACGGGGCTATAGTACGCCCATGCAACGGGTACGGATCAAGATCGAAGGGCTGCGCGAGGCCCTGACGGCGCTGCGAGTGGCGCAGATGGGGGCCGACGCCATTGGGATGGTCTTCGCCGAATCACCCCGATGGGTCTCCCCAGAGCAGGCGCGGGCGATCATGGACGTTCTGCCGCCGTGGGTGGTGGGTGTGGGGGTATTCGTCAACGCCGACGCCACGACCATCAACCGCGTGGTCGAACGCACGCGGATACACTATGTCCAACTCCACGGCGACGAGCCGCCGGAAATCGTCGCCCAGGTCCGCGTCCCGTGCATCAAGGCATTCCGCGTCCGCGACGACAACTGGCTGGCGGAGGTGCGCAACTGGATGTCGGCGTTGCAGGCGAGACAAAACCTGGCGGCGATATTGCTGGACGCCTATGACCCGGACGTTCGCGGCGGAAGCGGCAGGCGGGCTAACTGGTCGATGATCGCCGACGCCCGCGCCGCCGGTGCGATGGCGGGACTGGACCCGATCATCCTTGCCGGCGGGCTGGACGCCTCCTGCGTCGGCTCGGCAATCGACATGGTAAAGCCCTGGGCCGTGGATGTCGCCAGCGGCGTGGAGAAGGCACCGGGGGTCAAAGACCTCAAGAAGGTGGAGGACTTCATCCGCGCCACACGCGAAGGCGACGAGCTGCGCAGCGAGTTCTGGCTGTGAGTGAGGCAACAAAACCTGCAATAGCGCGAATCTAAGGCCGGATTGCTACGGTTACTGCTTGATTCCCACCGTGCGAAGTCGACTGATAAGGGCGACTATTCCCTTTGCCCCCAGGATCAGCCATAGCGAGAGGACAAGCTGGATCAGATAGGACACCATAATCACCGGGGATCGCTGCGGACCAGTGTGTGGCGGTATATAGCGGAGGAGCCAGCCGATCTCACTTACGATGGCCGTGATGGAACGCACCAGAAGGTACAGGCCCAACAGCGACGAACCGACAATCATCGTGCCTTGCCGATCAAACGCCTTTGCCGCAGATGGGGCAGGTTCAGGTTCGACGTGGCATTTTCTGACGATCCTCCCGGCAATGGCGTCGGCCTTGAACCACAGGATTGCCCACACCGGGATGAATAGGGTGAAACTCGCAGTTTCTGAGAAAAAAACGAAATGCAAACTCGAGACACCATACCCGCGGAGAAAGTCGACTAAACTTGGCAATCCATAATAAACCACATGGCCTAAGAATGGCACCGACTCGATAAGCGAGTACAGCGCCAAGATTCGTACAGCGATGGTCGCGAAATCTTTTCTCGTCATGACGTGCCGACTTACTTGGCGATCTTGGCCAGAATTTCCTCTGGGATGTCGAAATTGGCGTAGACGTTCTGGACATCGTCGTGTTCTTCCAGCGCCTCGACCAGCGAGAGGACTTGCTGAGCCTTGTCGGCGCCGACGGGGATGGTGTTTGATGGGATCATGGCGACCCGGGCCGAGATGGTGGGGATGTTTCCGGCGGCCAGGGCGGATTTTACCTTGCTGAACATCGCCGGAGCGCACGTCAAGGCGAACACATCCCCCTCTGCCGTCACGTCGTCGGCGCCCAGTTCCAACGCCAACTCCATCAACCTGTCCTCGCCGGCTGCCTCCGCCGAGATGATAAACAGCCCCTTCTGATGGAACATCCAGGCGACGGAGTTGGTGGAGGCGAGCTGTCCGCCGGCCCGCTCGAAAATCTTCCGCATCTCCGGGGCGGTGCGTTGTCTGTTGTTGGTGAGGCAATCGACCAGGAACGCAACCCCTCCGGTGCCGTATCCCTCGTACATCACCGACTCGTAATTTTCCGCCCCCAGCTCGCCGGAGCCTTTCTTGATGGCCTTGTCGATGGTGTCGTTGGGCATGTTAGCCGCGCGGGCCTCGTCGATGGCGTAGCGCAACGAGAGGTTTTCATCGGGGTTTCCCCCGCCGCCCTTGGCGGCGACGATGATGCGGCGGGCCAGCTTGCTCCATTCCTTACCCCTGCGGGCGTCGGTGGAGGCCTTGGATCGCTTGATCTTTGCCCAGTGGGAATGTCCGGACATCTCAACGGCTCCGTTGGTGGTTCATGCGTTACTCGTCGCCCGGTTGCACGCCTTGGCCCAGCGGCGCGACGGCGGGGGTGGTTCCACCGTGGAAGGCTTCGATCTTGCCTGGGGTGGCGCCAAGGATTTGCCGCGTCTCGGCATTGGGGATTTTTTCTGACTTGGCCAGTTCTACCGCCTTGGTCCATCGCGCGGCGGCCTGGTCGGTCCAACCAAGCCGATACAGCACGTCGCCGGCGTGATCGTACATAAGGGCGTAGCCCGGACCGTCCCGCCGGCCTGACTGGAGTATGCCCTCAAAGATCGCGGCGGACTCGGCCAAGCGGCCTTGCTTGTAGAGCACCCACCCCAGCGTGTCCTGATAGGCGGGTTCATCGCCTCGCGTCGAGAGGGCCTGGCGGATTAGTTGTTCGGCTTGGGCGAGGTTGACACCCGCTTCGGCGTAGTTGTAGCTCAGGTTGTTCTTCAGCCCGCTCTCCTGTGGGTTGGCGGCCAGACCGGCCTCCAGGAGGGCGATGGAATCCCGTGGTCTATCCAACTCCGCCAGGCAGGTGGATTGGACGTTGAGGAATTCCGGATCGTTGGGTTCCCAAGTCGCGTACTGCCTGGCGCGTTGCAAAGCCAGGTCGTACTGTCGTTGCGTCAGCAATAGATTCAGGGCTGTTTGGCGGCACCAGGAGATGCTCGCCCGCGCCTCCAATTTCCGCATGGCCTCGGTGGGCTTTATGGCGGACGTTGGGCGCGAGGCCCAGCTGGTCGCGGAACGGCTGGTGGCCGTCGGGGAAACCGACGGGTCGCTTTGCGGGATGGACTGGGATGTTTGCGCGGCGGTCGTGGACGGCTGTGTTGACGATGCCGGTTGTGTTGTGGGGACGCGGGCTGGTTTGGATGCTGGGTTGCTTGCCGATTGAGTCGTTGCCATGGACTCGATGATAGAGGGTAGATCGGTCAGCCATCCGTCGATCAGGTTCAATGCCTTATCGTATTGCTTGGCCTGGCTCAGCACCGCTACCAGTGCTCGTCGCGGCGGCAAGGCCCAGGGCGACTCTCTCAGCCAATCATTGGCCGCCGCCACGGCTTTGTCGATCTGTCCGGCCTGGCCGAACAGGTCTATGCCAGCCTCGCGGAAGGCCGGCGGATTGTCCGTATCTCCCGACGACCATTGGGCCAACTGTTCCTGGGCCGCCTCGTAGGCCTTGCCTTCGGCCAGGGCGGCCAGGAGGCGGAATCGAGGGAGTGGATCATCGGGCGGCGACTGCTGGACCCACTGGCGGCAATACTCTGCGGCCCGGTCGTGTTGACCGGCCTTGCCATAGAGCTGCGCTTTGGTGGTCCGCAGGGTTGTTCGCAGGGCGGAGTCCATGTCTTGCGTCAACCAATCATCGAGCAGCGCCTGGGCCTGGGAAAAATCCTCCGCTAATTCGCAGAAGTTTAGCAGGCGCAGGCGGTACCAGTTTCGCCCGTTGGCGTCCTTGGTCTCGCTCATCCATTGGCGTGCCAGCAATGCGGCCCGGTCGAATCGCTTGAGTTTCTCCAGGGCCTCCAGGAGCCACCGCCGCGCGGGGAGGTCCTCTGGGTTTTCAGCCAGGACGGCTTGGAGCACCGGGACAGCCTGGTCATTGCGGTTGGCTCGCAGCAGCGTGGCGGCGTAGGCCAGTGCGATTCCGCCATGGGCGGGCCGGTCGCGGTGAAGCTGCTGGAGGGTCTCGGCAGCCTGGTCGTCCAGACCGACGTGGCCGAGCAGTTCGACAAGGACCAGGAGCGGCTTGGTGTTGGCGGGGTTCTTGGCGGCGATTTCCCGCAGTTTCTGCGAGGCGCGGTCAAACCGGCGGCGGAAAATCATGCCCTTGACGGAGTCCAGTTCCGCCCGTATGGCCAGCAACTGTACCCCCTCGTCGTCTCCGGACTGTTGGACAAGGCGGTGCAGGAGTTTTCCCGCCTCCGCGCGTTGGCCGGTCTGTGCCAAAAGCTCCGTCATCATGCATTGGCCGGTGACGTTGTTGGGATCGGCTTCCAATGCATGGGCGACGACTTGCCTGGCGGATTCCCACTGACGGATGGCGACGAATCGGTCGAAGGCCTCCCGAAGGATATCGACATCCTCGGGCAAAAGCGCAGAGGCTTCCAGATATGCCTCGGCGGACTTGGCGTCCTGGCCGAGACAGGCGTACGCCTCGCCCAGCAACAGCAGAGTCGGAGAAAATTCTTCGTTGAGTTCGCCGGCCTTTTCCAAAGCCTCGACGGCGGCTCGGGCGCGCCCGCACTCCAAGGCCACTTTGCCAGCCAGGTAAGGCGCGAAGAAGGCAATCTGTGGAGCCGTTCTGGCAGCCTGTTCCGTCCGCTTACGCAGCTTGTCGACATCGTCCAGCCGCTTGTCAGCGAAGTAAAAGTCCGCCAGGGTCTCGTAGGCGGGCAGGAAGCCTTCATTGGCCGTCAGCGATTGGGTCAGATATTCTTCCGCCAAGGCCAGATGATCCCTGGCTTTGGCCAACTGTCCCAGCACGCAGTAGTAGCCGGGGCGGATGGGAGATTCCGCCACGCCGACGCGCTGGGCGAACTTACGCTCGAAGTCATCGGCCAGCCCGCCAGCGGCGATTTCCGAAACGACATCCCGCGCGTCAGCCCCGGCCTGCGGATTGGCGTCCAATAGCCTGGCCAGTTGTTCCAATGCCTGGTCGATTTTGCCTTCCCGGAGGCGAAGCTCGGCGAGGAAACATCCGACATCAATATCGCCGGGGTTTTTCTGGATGGCTGAGTCGATGATCGCGGCGGCCTCGCCAGCGGAGCCCAGCTTGAGCGCGGCCTGGGACATTGCCACCGCCAGTTGTCCCCCGGAGAAGCCTGCCTTCCGGCAGGCGCGCCAGATGCGCCCCGGCATGGCTGCCTGGGCGGAGGAACGGCAAAGCTGCTCGGCAAGTCCGGCCAGTTGCCCTTGTTGCGACGGTTCAGCCACCAGGTCCGCCAGCAGTTTCTCGGCTGCGGGGTAGTCTCTGGCCGCGATGTAATCGCCAAACAGCGACTTGGCGGTGGAGGTGTTGGTCCGGTCGCGGGAAAGAGCCTGCTGGAGCACGGTGGCGGCCTGGCCATACCGTCCTAATTGAACGAGCAGCTCTCCCCGACGCGCGAGCAATCCCTCCGGCCTAAGAACGAACATCCGCAGGCGCGGGCGCTCGGAATACTTCCGCCCATGGCGGTCGATCCAGTCATAGAGCCTGGTGTAGCATTCCAGCGCAGCCGTGGTATAGTCTTGCTGGGCCAACTGCTCGCCAAGACTGAGCAATGCTTCAGCCGAGAGCGGTTCCTCGCTGGTCGCCCCAGAGCAAACCAAAGCCGTCCTCAGGGCGAGGATGGCCTGGTCGTATTGTTCCGCCGAGGCGTATAGTTGGCCGATGAACAACTGAAGCATCAGGTCGTCAGGGGCGGCCTTGGCGGCCCGGGTGAGGTTTTCCAGGGCTTTGACCCGATTCGAGATGCCCAGATACGCCAGGCCCAGCGACTTGCGGATACGTGGATGATCGGGGGCCTTGGCCAGAACCTGCTCCAGCATCTCCACCGCGCGGGGGTAGTCGTTGCGTCCGATGTGTCCCTCGGCCTCCAGGACGGTCAATTGAATCAAGGGAGGCAGGTCGCCGGACCCGGGAGGGTTGACGGGCTTGACGATGGGCGGGCCAAGGGCGTCCAGTCCCGTGACAGCCTTGGCGTCCAACTGAGGTTTGGCCGCGGGGCCAGTGGCGGGTGTTGGTTTACCCGCCTGCGGTCCGCAGCCGATCGTCGTCAAGGCCAGCACCAGCCAGGCCGACGCGTGAAAGACACATCGTACGGGCAATGTCCGTCGCACCAGCGGTAACACGTTAGGGGATGACCTTATTCAGCGGGTAGGTGATGATGCCGGTCGCGCCGGCGGCCTTGAGTTGGGGCACCAGGTCGCGCTCTACCTTGTCCTCGAGGATGACCTCCAGCGCCACCCACTGCGGGTCCAGCAGGGAGGAAACCGTCGGGGACTTCTCCGCCGGCAAGAGGCGCGTGACGGCATCGAGGTTGTTACGAGGCACGTTCATCTTCAGCCCGACCTTCTCGCGGGCCTCGATGGCGCCCTTGAGCAGCAGGGCGATGTTCTCGATCTTTCGCCGCTTCCATTCGGTCGCCATCGATTGCTTGTTGGCGATGAATCGCGTGGAGGAGGTCAGAAGCGTCTCGATGATCCGCAGGCCGTTGGCCCGCAGGCTGCTACCGGTCTCGGTAACGTCAACGATGCCGCTAAGCAACCGGGCCTTGGCCTCCGTCGCCCCGTAGCTGAACTCCACCTTCACGTTCAGCCCGCGCTTGGCGAAATAATTCCGCGTGTAGTTGACCAGTTCCGTGGCGACGATCCCGCAGTCAAGATCCTCGACCTTGCGGACGGAGCTTTCCTCCGGCACGGCCAGCACCCANNTAGCGGCTCATCTCCTGCGCGCGGAACATCATGCCGGAAAGCTCCTCGTCGTCAAAGCCCAGCATGTAGCTCCGCGATGGAACGGAGATGGAGTAGCCGGCCCGGGCGAACAGGTCCAGCGTGCTTTCCTGGAGAGAACCCTTGGGGATTCCCAGGACCAGCTTCCTGGCGGTGGGTTGTTGGGACATTGGTTTGCCTTTTCTAGGTTTTCTTTCGGAGGGGGAACTTACCGTAAGCGGCCTTGGCTTTCGGTTTGGCCGCTGGGACGACGGGCGTTGCGGGCCTTGTTTTCCCTGATTCCTGGGCGGCCTTTGGCTCTTTGGCTAAAGGTTTCTGAGGGTTTTTACCGGTTGGCGGCTGGGCCTTGCCCGGCGGCTTGGCCATGGGAGGGATGAAAGGCGCCGGTGGAACAAAGGGTTCCGGTTTGGCCGGTGGAGGAGGTGGCGGGGCCGGACGTATCTTTTTGGCGTAGACCTTACCTTGCTTTTCGGCGTATGTCTTCAGCGCCTCGCAGGCTGCCTGGACTTCCTTGGGCGCTATGATCCGTTCCAGCAGGGCCTGCACCTCCTCAATGTCGCTGTTGGGTTCCGCGCAGCCGTCGATTTCCAGACAACCCTCCAGGGTCCGGTCCACCGGGATCGCCGGATGGCCACAGATTGTCACTGCCGTGTAGGCTACGGCGTAGGAGCCAAGGCCCACTTCCGCAAGATGGCGGCGAAGATCGCGCTTGGGTAGTTCGTCGAGATAATCCAGGGAGATGTCGTTGACGCGCAGAAAGATATTGTTCAGGGCGGTATAGATGGCATCGACCTTCTGGCGAACGTCGGGGAAGTCCCTGCCGATGCAGTCGATGGCGTCCTTGCTGGGGGAGACGCGCAGCTCGTTGAGATCGACATATTCTTCCAGCAGGGCTTCCAGGGCAGTTTGGGCCTGCTTGCGGGTCGCATCGGCTTGGAGGATGCCCAGCAGCATCGCCAGGACTCTTTCGGGCCCGGGGGGCATGGGCGTGAGGGACGCTTTTCGTAGCGCCCCCAGCAGTTTGCGGATTTTTCGGGTGTATGTCTTAATGTTTTTCATGCAAGGGGCGTCCTATTCTTCGACTTGCTCGCCTTCCGGCGACGCCTCGCTGTCGCCTGAGCCTTCCTTGTTGCGGATTTCCCGCATGGCCTGGTCGATCATCGAGAGGGTCTGTAGGGTTTTCTTGAATTTCTTGTCGATCTGAAAGTCCAGCAGCGGCGTGTTACGAAGCTGTATCTGCCGCATCATCAGTTCCTGGACATATCCGGCGGCATGGCGCAAGGCCTGCACGGCCAGCCGCCCCTGTGTCTCGGTCCCGACCACGGAGATATAAACCTTGGCGGCGGTGAGGTCGTCGGATACCTCCACGTGTGTCACGGAAGTCCTGGCCGGATCGATCCGCGGATCGGAGATCTTCGACAACAGCAGTTGCCCGATGGTATTCCGTATCAGGTTGGCGACTCGTTGTGTCCTGCGACTCATATCAAACCTTCCGCGTCACGGATAGGACTTGTCCCGGCGCCCGCGCGCCGCTTACAGCCATTCCACCTGTTGGTCCAGCAGGATCATGTCGCGGTGGGTGGAGGCGGCGTTGATGATCGCCTGCAAAGCGCCTTCGATGTATCGCTTCTCATTGCCCACCATCGCCACGGCCAGGACGGCCAGGCGGCGGTCGTCCAGCCCGCCCACCTCAGCCACCGAGACGTTATGCCCGGAGCAAAGGCGGTCCTTGAAACCCTTCACCGAGCGGCGCTTGTCCTTCAAGCTCATGGCCAGGGGGATGGCCAGCCTCAGGTGAAGCAGCCCCACGACGGTGGTCATGGCCGTATATCCAACTGCCGGTTATAGCGTCCTGGCGACTTCGACCTGGCGGTAAAATTCCAGGACGTCGCCTTCCTTGATATCGTCATACCCGGAGACCTTCAATCCGCACTCCAGACCCGCCCGGACTTCCCTCGCGTCGTCCTTGAACCGCTTGAGGCTGTCCAGGCTGCGACCATCCTCCAGAACGACGTTGTTGCGGATGATACGAACCTTGGCGTTTCGGGTGATCTGCCCGTCGGTGACAAAACAGCCGGCGATGGTTCCCAGGCGGGAAATCTTGAATATCTGGCGGATATCCGCCCGTCCGACGACTTCCTCGCGTATTTCGGGGGCCAAGCCTTCGGCAAGGGCTTTTCGCACGTCCTCCAGCAGGTCATAGATGATTCGATAGAGCCGGATGTCAACGCCCTCGGTTTCCGCCAGGATCCTCGCGGCGGAATCGGCGACGACGTTGAAGCCCAGGATGAAGGCCCCGGAGGCTTCCGCCAGCGTGACGTCGCCGGTGGTGATGCCGCCGACGGCGGCATGAAGGATTCGCAGGCTTACCTCGTCGGTACCCAGCTTGCCCAGGGAACCGATCAGGGCCTCCAGGCTTCCCTGAACGTCGGCCTTGAGGATGATCGCCAGTTCATTGGTCTCCCCGGCCTGTATCTTACTGAGAAGGTTTTCCAGCGTGACCTGCCGTCCGCTGGCCAGGGACCGCGCGCGAACCATCTGACGGCGGTCGTCGGCTACCATGCGGGCCTGTTCAAGGTCCTCGACGACGTAGAAACGGTCACCCGCCTGTGGGAGTTGGTCGAGACCGGAGACTTCCACGGGGGTCGAGGGACCGGCCTGGGAGAGCGTTCGTCCACGGTCGTCGCTCATCTGCCGCACGCGGCCAAACCCGCTGCCGGCAAGCAGAATGTCGCCGACTTTGAGCGTTCCGTTGCGGACGAGGAGGCGGGCCACGGCGCCCAGGCCGCTGTCCATGTGGGCCTCGATGACGAATCCGCTGGCGGGTGCGTCTTTCTCGGCTTGCAGTTCCAGCAGTTCTGCCTCCAGGCTGAGGGTTTCCAGAAGCTTGTCGATACCTGCTCCGGTGGTAGCGCTGGTCTCGATGACCTCGACGTTGCCTTCCCACTGGCGCGGGTTAAGCCCGTGCTCGGCCAACTGCCCCAGGAGGCGAGTTGGGTTGGCGTTTGGCAGATCGATCTTGTTCATGGCCACCACGATGGGCACTCCGGCGGCCTTGGCGTGGCTGATGGCCTCGACGGTCTGGGGCATCACGCCGTCGTCGGCGGCCACNNGCGGCCACCACCAGCACCACCACATCGGTCATGTTGGCTCCGCGCGCCCGCATGGCGGTGAATGCCTCATGGCCGGGAGTGTCCAGGAACACCACGTGCTTGTCGCCATCGTCGTAGCGATAGGCGCCGATGTGCTGGGTGATGCCTCCGGCCTCGCCCTTGGCCACCACGGTGTTACGGATGCGGTCCAGCAGCGAGGTTTTACCGTGGTCCACATGGCCCAGGAAGGTCACTACCGGAGCGCGAGGCTCCAGCGGACCAGCCGGGCGGGACTCCAGGCGGGCCTGAAGCTCCTCTTCGGCGGTCTTGGGATGCTGGATAACCAGCTCGATGTTGTAGTCTAGAAGAATTGTCTCAGCGTTCTCCGGGGCGATGTTCTGATTGGCCGTGACCATCACGCCCAGGGCCATGAGCTTGCGAATGATGTCGGAGGTTTTGATACCGGTGGCTGCGGAAAGGGAGCGGACAGTCAGTGGTTCCTGGACTTCGACAGGCCCGACCTTGGCACCGGGGTGGAACTCCACGGCCTTGGATTGCGACATGGCCGCGCGGTGACGGCGAAGCCCGCCTCCGGTGGCCGCGGCCAGGCGCTGCGACCGTTCCGCCAAGTCCTGATCGCGCCATTCCCGAATGCTTTCGCCACTGTCGGCCGTTCTTCCGCCGCGCCGGCGGGTGCTGCGGTGTTTGCCTTTCTTCTGGTCGGTCTGTTCCTCATCCGTTTCGGTGGCCGGACCTTTGATGCGACGGCTTCCCGGAGGGGGCGCCACATCGGGCGCCTGGGGTCCGGTAGCGACAGGCGGGGGTCTGCGGATGGGGCGGTGGAGATTGTCGGGTTTTTCAACCCGCACCACGCGCGGTCCCCGCAACACGGCGGGGCGCGGGACCAGTTGCGGTCCGGCGGGTTTGATTTCCGCCGGTTTGGTGGGCTTTGTTTCTTTTTTACCGGTATCGCCCGGATGGGCCGTCTCGGCGGCAGGTTGGGCCTCGACGGTGGTGGGGGCTTGGGCGGCGATGTCGGCAGGAGGCGACTCAACCACGGGTACCGCGGGGGTATCTGGAGGGGCTTGCGTCTCGACGGCGACGTCAAGGGGAGGCGTTTCGACGACGATGGCCACTGGGGCGGATGGGACTTCCTGCTCGCTGGGCTGGGGCGTTTCCTCAACGGGCACGACAGGCTCGACGGCCTTCTTGCGGCGGCGGCTTTTGCGGGCTTCCTCCCGTGCGGTCTGAAGGTCAACGTGTTCGGACGTCTCAATGGCTGTGGAGGCGGCGCCTTCGCTGAACCACTCGCGAATGGTGGCCTCCAGCCCAGCCGATAGAGTCGTCATGTGATTCTTGATGTCCAAGCCTTCGCTACGACACTTGGCAAGGATGACCTTGCTGGTCACGCTCAGCTCTTGGGCAAGCTCAAAGACACGCGTTGCCAAGGAAACCTCCCGGCAATTTGAAGCCCACTGCGGGCTTCCAGTTCATCTTTCGCACTTGGAGGGGAATCGGCGAGTACGCCAGGCCGATTTCTCCATATCTATCAGGTCGTCGCTGGATCCACCGGGGCGGTTGTGCCCTCCTCGCTCGTGCCCGAAGCCACGTCGCCGCCCTCGTCGGGGAGAGTCGCCGTGGCGGTCTCTTCGGGCGGCTGCTCATCAGCCGGGCCTGCCGTTGGGACGGGGAGCTCATCGACAAGGGGCGACGGGGACGCATCGATCGAGGCGGTCTTGGCGGAGGCGGCCCTGCGTTCGGTGGCTTGCTGCTCGGAGATCCGCTTGGCCTCCTCGGAGCAGGCGACGACGATCTTTTGCGCCACCTCCCGGTCCAGGCTCAACTCGTTGACCAGCGGATCGGGACCGACTTCTTCCACGTCCATCACGCTGACCATGCCCAGGGCGATGACCTTATCGACAATGGCGGAATCGACGCCCACCACGCCGCGAAGGGTTTTCTCCAGGGCGTCCAGTCCGGCGTTGAACTCGTTGGGTGTGAGGATCGTGATGTCCCACCCGGTCAGTTGTGCCGCCAGGCGGACGTTCTGGCCCCGCTTTCCGATGGCCAGGGAGAGTTGATCCTCCGTGACCACCACGGTGGCGGAGTTTAACTCAAAGCACAAGGCGATCTCGGCGACTTCTGCCGGCTTGAGCGAATTGGCGATGAGCACCTTGGAGGAATCCGACCAGGACACGATGTCGATCTTCTCTCCGCCGAGTTCCTCGACGATGTTCTTGATGCGGCTGCCNNCCTTGATCTCGATGATCTTCTCGGCCACTTCGGGCACTTCCAACTCAAAAAGGGCTACGATGAAATCCGGGTGCGTGCGGGAGAGGATGACCTTGATCTGGCTGGGCTGTTCGCGGACGTCCAGGATCATGGCGCGGATGCGTTCCTCCGGCAGGTGGGACTCACCGGGGATTTGTTCGCCCTTGGGCAGGACGGCCTCGGTCCTGCTGAGGTCAACGATCAACGAGCCGCCTTCCCAGCGAGCCACTCGCCCGGTGACGATCTGCCCGCGTCGCTCCATAAACTCATCGTAGATGCTGCCTCGTTCCGCCTCGCGGATGCGCTGGATGATAACCTGCTTTGCCGTTTGGGCGGCGATTCGCCCCAAGTCCCTAACGCTCATGGGGTTGCCATGTATGGTAGCGGTGATTTCCCCGGTCTGCCGGTCGATGGAGACGGTGCAGTCTTCCGTATCGGCGTTGGCTTTTCGGATGGCCGAAAGCATAGCCGCTTCCAGGTCCTCAAACACCGTTTCCTTATCGATGTTCTTGTCCCGGGCAAGCCCGTCGACGAGTCGTATAAGTTCCTGGTTCATGGCATTCCTTATGCCTGTCAGCGCAACTCGTTACTCTAAGCTTCACTTCGGCGAGACGACAAAAAAAGTGGGTCGCTTCGCCCACTTTTCATGCCGCGGCAAGGTCTGGCCCGCGGCGGACCGGAGAATCCGGCCTATTTAGCCGCCCGGCGCCCTGAGGCGCGTAGGCGACATTCCGCTGCGGTTCCTTCCGAGACGGAGCACTCCGTCCCGGGCCTCGGCATGAGGCGGAGCCATCATGGGCCTAAGCCAAAACACCGGCTTGGCCTTTAATCAGGCGCTCGATCACTTCTTGCGACTCCCAGCTTGAAGCTTTCAACGGTACCACGTCCGATTCGTTACGTAACGTACGCTCATACTGCCGCTTCCCGGTAAAAACACCGGGCTGTCCGGGCGGGCTTACACCGGTCCGGGCAGGCAACACTCACCCTTAGGACGCCGGGGAGAGGGTCTGGATATCGACCCTTCGACCAGCGCTTCAGTTGCAACGGCCTCGGTTACTGAAACGAATTATAGAAAGCCAACAGGTTCCGTCAATCAAAATATCCCCTTGCCTCCATCTCCAGGCTTGTGGCTCAAGTGCCCCGGTTTGACCATCCACTGTGCCCAGGACCAGCCAGGCGAACGTGCCGAGGCTGGATTAATTAATAGGCCGCATAAGTCCGCAGGGAATCTTGACAGGTCTCATCCCCGGCGATTATGTATGCCCGTACAGGGAGGAACCGGCCATTAGAATAGTTCAGTTAGACTGACAAGGAGACAAAAATGGATTGGAGTCTCAAGAGGCTATGGCTGGTGTTTTGCCTGGCCGTGGCGTTGGTATTGGTGATGGTGTGCCCCGGCTGCAAGAACCGTTCCCGCAGGGCGGTTAGCGTCGTGGGATCCACCTCCATCCAACCCTTCGCGGAGCTATTAGCCGGTGAATTTCACAAAAAGGCCCCCGACATCGAAATCGACGTCCAGGGCGGTGGCTCGACGGCGGGCATTCAGGCATTGGCTACCGGCATCGCCGATATCGGCACGTGCTCCCGCTCCCTATCGACGGAGGAAGCCGCCCTCTACAAGGGAATCGTCATAGCCCGCGATGGTCTGGCGGTAGTGGTCCACCAGAGCAATCCCATCAACGGACTCACGCGCCAACAGATTCAGGACATCTTCTCCGGAAAGATCACCAATTGGCGGGATGTGGGCGGGCCAGACATGGTGGTTCGCCCTGTAAGCCGGGAGGAAGGTTCCGGAACCCGCGAGGCCTTCACCAAGCTGGTCATGGACAATGTCCTCGTGGCCAGCTCTGCGTTGACACAGGAGTCCAACGGTGCCGTCAAGGAACTGGTCCGCGGTGACCCCGGGGCCATCGGTTATATGTCCCTGGGGCTGTCGGGGGGCATTAAGTGTCTGTCCATCGACGGGGTAGTTCCTTCGGCCTCGACGGTGGCCTCCGGGCAATATCCTTTGGTCAGGCCCTTCCTGTTTGTGGTCAAAGGGGCCCCTCGTCCGGAGGCGCAGAGGTTCATCGACTTCGTGCTCTCCTCGCAAGGCCAGCGTCTGCTGGAATCCGAGGGACTGGTCAAGGTCCAGTGAAACGGGAGAAAATTATCAGCGTGGTCCTGGCGATGGTGGCGATGTCGGGCATCGCCGGGCTGGCGTTGATTACCGCCTATATTTTCAAGGAAGGCCTGCCGATTATCGTGCGGGTGGGGCTGAAGGATTTCCTGTTGTCGGGCGACTGGCATCCCCTGGAGGGCAAGTTTGGCATTTTCTCATGGATTGTCGGTTCCCTGGCCGTGACGTTGGGAGCGATGATTATTGGTGGTCTGCTGGGCCTTAGCTGTGCGGTGGTGTTGACTCAGTTTTGCCCGCGGCGATTGGTGGTGGTCCTCAAGCCCGCCATCGAACTGCTGGCGGGCATCCCATCGGTGGTCTATGGGTTCATGGGCGTGATGATCCTGGTTCCCTGGATACGCCAGCACCTGGGAGGCCCGGGCCTGTCGGTCCTGGCGGCGGCGGTGGTGTTGGGGATCATGGTCCTTCCGACGGTGACAAGCATCTCGATGGACGCCCTGCGGGCCGTGCCCCGTTCCTATCGAGACGGGTCCATCGCCCTGGGCGCCACGGGTTGGCAGACCACCCACATGGTCATCCTAAAGGCCGCAAAGTCGGGGATAATGGCGTCGCTGATACTGGGCATGGGCCGTGCCATCGGAGAGACGATGGCCGTCATCATGGTTGCCGGCAACACGCTGGATCTGCCGCATGGCATCCTGGACCCAGTCCGGACCCTGACCAGCAACATCGCCCTGGAGATGAGCTACGCCTCCGGTGACCATCGCAAGGCCCTGTTCGCCACGGGTGTAGTCCTGTTCGTCATCATCATGATCCTTAATTCCATCGCCCTTGCGGTTTCGAGCAAGCGGGCGAGGAAGGCCGGTGTCCGATGAGACTTTCGCCCGCTATCACCCAACGACTGGTGGTGGCCTTCCTGTGGTTACTGACGGCCATTACGATTGCAATCCTGGCCTTCATCATCGGACACGTGCTTGCCCACGGGCTGCCTTATGTGACCTGGGATTTCCTCAGCCGCTCCCCGGAAAAGATGGGGCGCGAAGGCGGTGTATTTCCAATCATCGTGGGCACGCTGGCGGTGACGGGGCTGGCCGTCCTGATCGCCGCTCCGGTTGGGGTGGTGACGGCGGTCTACCTCACCGAGTATACACGCAAGGGACGTCTGACTGCCGTCATCCGCTTCGGTGCCGATTGCCTGGCGGGGATTCCCTCGATCATCTTCGGATTGTTTGGATTCGCCTTCTTCGTCATCGCGTTGGGCCTGGGGCTGTCGGTGCTCTCCGGGGCGCTGACGCTGGCCTTGATGGCCCTTCCGACGATCATCCGCACCAGCGAGGAGGCCATCCGCGCGGTGCCATGGTCCTTCCGGGAGGTCAGCTACGGGCTTGGCAGCACCCGCTGGCAGATGGTGACGCACGTGGTGCTACGCTCGGCGCTGCCGGGTATCACCACCGGAATCGTTTTGTCGTTGGGCAGGTGCATCTCCGAGACAGCCGCGGTGATGTTGACGGCAGGTTCGGCGCTGCGCATGCCGTCGCTGCTGGGTTCTTGTCGCACCCTGGCGCTGCACTTTTACACCCTGTCGCGCGAGGGTATCTCCATGAACATGGCCTATGCGACGGCGGCGGTGCTGATCGTGGCGATCCTAGCGATCGACCTGACGGCTTATTGGATCATGCGGCGATTCATTACCAAAATGAGTTAAGCGGATGAACGTAGCGACCTCACAAAGTGAAGTCACCGGGCCGGCCACGCCGGTGGGGAGCGGTTCCCACCAGGCCAAGATCGTCGTGGAAGATTTCATCGCCTTTTTCGGCGCCCAGGCGGTGTTGAGGAACATCCATCTATCCATTTACCCCCGCCAGCGCCTGGCGATCATCGGTCCTGCCGGCAGCGGCAAGACCACGCTGCTGCGCAGCCTCAACCGCCTCAACGACCTCGATGATGATTTTCGCCACACGGGGCGGATCCTGTTGGATGGCGGAGATATCTACGATTCATCCACGGATGTAGCGGCGCTGCGGCGTCGGGTGGGCACGGTCTACGCTGTTCCCACCCCGTTGCCGTGGGCGATCTACGACAACATCGCCTATGGTCCCAGATTGGCGGGGGTGCGGGATCGTCGCCGTCTGGACGAACTTGTCGAGTCGGGCCTGCGCAGCGCGTTCCTGTGGGATGAGGTCAAGGACCGGCTGGGCGAGGCGGCGACCAACCTCTCTGGCGGGCAACAGCAGCGCCTCTGCCTGGCGAGGGTGCTGGCGCTGGAACCGGAGGTGCTGTTGCTGGACGAACCTTGTTCGGGGCTGGACCCCATCTCCACGGCCAAGATCGAGGACGCCCTGGCGGAGTTGAAATCGCGATATTGTGTGGTGCTGGTGACCAACAACACCAAGCAGGCGGCACGCGCTTCGGATCGGACGGCATTTTTCCTGATGGGCGAACTGGTGGAGGTGGGGCTTACCACGCAAGTGTTCACTAATCCCGCCGACGGGCGCACGGGAGACTACATCACCGGGCACTTTGGATAGGATCGAAGCATGGACTACATGATTCAGGCCTGCGACCTGAACCTTTTCTACCGCAAGTTCCATGCGCTCAAGGACGTTGGCATCTCCATCCGCCCTCGTACCATCACGGCGATTATCGGCCCTTCAGGTTGCGGCAAAAGCACATTGCTGCGGTGCTTCAACCGGATGAACGACCTGGTGGAAGGCGTGCGGATCACCGGGCAGATCCTGCTGGAAGGCCGGGACATCAACCAACCGGGCGTGGACCTTACTGGTCTGCGCCAGCGAGTGGGGATGGTCTTTCAGCGGCCCAATCCTTTCCCGTTGTCAGTCTTCGACAACGTGGCCTACGGGCCTCGCGTGCACGGGTTGAACCACGGAGCAAACCTGGGGGCCGTCGTGCAATCCAGCCTGGTGGCAACGCGGCTGTGGGACGACCTCAAAGACAAGCTCCAGCAACCTGCACTGGACCTGTCAGCCGAGCAGCAGCAGAGGCTGTGCATCTCGCGCTTACTGGCGATCGAGCCGGAGGTGCTGCTGATGGANNACGCACAACATGCAGCAGGCCGCCAGGATCTCACACGAGACTGCCTTCATGTTGCTGGGCGAGTTGGTGGAGTTCGGGCCGACCCGGCAGGTGTTTACAAATCCCAAGGACCAGCGGACCGAAGATTACGTTACCGGCCGGTACGGATAAACCCCCGGCCCAATCGGGAGATTCACTGTGGAAATGCACCATGAGACGCAATTGGACAAGGAACTGAGGGAGCTGAAGAACAAGCTGATTCGCATGGCCGCCATCGCCGAGGCCATGATCGACCAGACCATCACCGAACTGGTCAATCGCAACGAACAGTACGCCCCGGAAGTTTCCAAGGAAGAAGAAGAACTCAACCGTCTCCAGATCGACATCGACGAGCAGGTCGTGACGATGCTGGCGACAAGGCAGCCGGTGGCATCCGACCTTCGCGCGATCCTGGCGGCAACCAAGATCAACAGCGAGTTGGAGCGGATCGGCGACCTGGCCATCAACATTACCGGAAATGTCCATACGCTGGTCCAGGAACCGCCGCTGAAGCCCCTCATCGACATCCCCCGCATGGCCGATCTGGCGCGAAAGATGGTCAACGACAGCGTCAAGGCCTTCATGACCGGGGATAACGACTTGGCCCGCTCGGTTATCCTGGCCGATGACGAAGTTGACGCGCTGAAGGATCAGATTTTGCGAGAATTGTTGACTTATATAATGGCCGATCCCCGCGCCACCGAACGGGCCTTGGCGCTGATCCTGATCTCCCGCCACCTCGAGCGCATCGGCGATCATGCCACCAACATCGCCGAGGACGTTATCTACATCACGCAAGGCCGCGACGTCCGACATCCCAAGACGCCTCGCTGAAAAACCGCTTGCGCGAGATGTGGATGCACGGGGGACATCGCCGGATTTAGACTCGTGATTGGCGGTCTTGGGCGACTTGGCAATCCTCTGGCAGATTGGGCGGCATGGGGATCGACCCGGGCGGGATTTTGATGTCGTATCGCTTAAGCTTGGCGTGGAGGGTGGCCCTCGTGATGCCCAGTAGGGCGGCTGCCCGAGTCCGCTGCCAGCCTGTCTCCTTCAGCGCGCGGATGATGAACTCCCGCTCAGCCGTCTCGAGGGCGAAATCGCCGGCCATCGTGGCGCGGGCCACCGTGGCGTGGGCGGATGTATCCTCGGCGGAGTCGATAACCAGGCTGGCCGGGCTGATCCGCTGGGACTTTTCCACGATCATGGCCCGGTCGATGACGTTGCGCAGTTCGCGGACATTGCCAGGCCAGGCGTGCCGCATGAGACAGTCCGCCGCCTCCTCCGTCAAGGCCGCCGGACCGCTCTCCACTACGCTGCTGTGGCGGATAAAGTATTCCGCCAGCAGGGGGATGTCCTCGCGACGGTCCGGCGCGCGCAGGGGGAGCAGCGTGATGGGAAATACCGCCAGGCGGTAGTAAAGGTCCTTGCGGAACTTGCCCGACCTGGCTTCCTGGTGGAGGTTGTGGTTGCTGGAGGCGATAACGGTGGCGTTGCAGGCGATATCCCGCGTACCGCCGACCTTGCGGAAGTTACGCTCCTGGAGCACGCGCAGCAGCTTGGCCTGAAGCTCCGAGGGCATCTCGCTGATCTCGTCGAGAAACAGGCAGCCGTCGGCGGCGAGCTCAAACAAACCCGTCTTGTCGCGGTCGGCCCCGGTAAAAGCGCCCCTGACGTGCCCGAACAACTCACTTTCCAGCAGGCTGGCCGTCAGGGCCGCGCAGTTGACGGCGACGAACTTGGTCGGGTCCCCGCACCGCCAGGAATGCACCGCGCGAGCGGCAAGCTCCTTGCCCGTGCCCGTCTCGCCAAGCAGAAGGATCGGGTTGCAGCGGCTCTGCGAGATCAGCCGGATCGCCTCCAATGCCTTGACGGCCCCGCCGCTTCGCCCAACGAAAGGGACGTCGGGTGGGCAGTCGTCGCAGAAGAATCGTTCCTCTGTGGCGCTATGGCGTCGGCGATCGTTTTCCATGCCCTGGATGAGCCTGGCCAGGCGAGCGCGGTCCAGAGGCCCGGCAAGGAAATCATAGGCCCCCTGGCGGACCAGGCGGACGGCATGCTCCAGATGTGGATTCTCGGAGACGAACACCACCGCTGTTTGCGGCTGGTGGGACTGTATCCGCTGTAGAAAAGAGCTTGCCTCTGGCGGGCTGATCTCCTCGGCGACCAGGACCAGGTCAGGCGTGGTGCGATGGACCATGTTTAGCACCGTGGCGGCATCGGGGACGAAAGTTGCTTCTGCGGCCAATTCGCGCAGTGCCTGCCGTATCGCAACCGAGCGGGCGGGTCCGCAGACGACAAGGACGTTCCGCGGCATGGTCACGGCGCCTTCGGTCATGCGAGAACCTCCCGGTGGAGGCGGGAGCGGTTGGGGTGATCGGACCTTTTGGCGGGGTGAATGATTCCGCCGCCCACCGATATTCGACAGCGCCGCTGTGCAAAAACAGCCGGCCATGAGAAGTCAAGCATTGCCCACACTGGAATCCATTCCAAGTGACTTATCGGCTACGTGGCCGAGCAGCCCGTGACATCCTTCCTTACATTTCCCGGCTCGCTTGCGAGCGACCGCGACAGGCCGGGTTTATCCGAGACGATATAGAGCATATCCCGGCAGCGAAACGATGCAAGGGGCAACAACGCATCGCAAAGAAAAACAACTCCGTATCGTTACGGCACCACTTACGAGCGAAACACTACCGCTGGGGGCGGGAAAACAACGGGCCTGCCCAAGGGAGGCAGGCCCGGAAACTTTTGATTCGATGTCGCGGGGGCGACTCAGCGAGCCAGGATGTAGACGCCGCGGCGGAGCTTCTTGAATAGTTTACTTCGCAACGTGGTGGCGACGATGCCGTAGAAGTCCTTGCTGAAACTGCGGTATCCTGACTTGACCACCGCCGATGCGACGTCCTTGGCGCGCATGCCCTGGGGGGGAGCCTTGGCCAGAACATCCTGGACGTACTTGATCAGCGGCTTGCCCGTGGCGCGGCGGTGCTGGCGTGGCCGCCCGACCCTGCCTGCCAATTTAGGCCTTCCACGCCGGCGCCCGCGCCGTCCTCTAACCGCTCCAGGGGCCTCAGGCTCTCCGCCCATTGCCAGGATCTTGCGGTCGATAGCCGCCAGGCGAGCGGCTGCCTTGGCGCGACGGGCTTGCAGACCCGACAGTTGCCGGGTTCTTAACTTCAATTCTTTTTGCAGTTGGCGAATACTCTTGATCCTGGGCATTGCTTTCTCCTGTTTAGAATTACCGTAATAGAAGTTTGACCTGGGGGGATTCTAGAGTTCACCGCGCTTGATGACAACAACATATTCAATAATTTACATCAATG
>PMBX01000169.1 GCA_003153915.1 Phycisphaerales bacterium | reverse complement strand
GCCAAGGACCAGGAGGAGTTCTTCCGATATTGCGCTGGGACGGGCTATCAGATGATGTCACGACCCGGCGTGACGGGGGGCATCGAGTTGCGGATCGGGGCCATGGACCTGCCTTTGCGAAAGGGCGTCTCCAGTTCGGCGGCGGTNNTGCATCCTGGTGGCCAAGGCCTTCGACGCCATCTACCGTCTGGGGCTGTTTCCCCACGAACTGATGGAGCTCGCCTATCTGGGCGAAAAACTCACGGGCAGCCAATGCGGCAGGATGGACCAGGCCTGCATCTACGGAAAGACGCCCGTGCTGCTGACCTTTCAGAAATCGGCGGACATCCGCGTGGAACCAATCTTTTGCGGTGGGGAGATTCACATGTTCTTCACCGACCTTGCCGGCGCCAAGGACACCGTGCGAATCCTGGCCGACCTTCAGGGCGCATATCTCGGCAAGCCCGATCTTCAAGAGGCCCTGGGCGGGGATAACGAGCGGATCATTCGTCAGGCATATCGCGCTCTGGTGGCCGGGCAGGCCGCCAAGCTTGGGGAACTGATGAGGCAGGCCCAGGAGAATTTCGACAAGCGGGTGGCCCCCAACAGCCCCCAGCAATTGGCCAGCCCGTTGCTACACAAGCTGCTGGCATGGGACGCCATCGCCGGGCACGTCCACGGGGGAAAAGGCGTGGGCAGCCAGGGGGACGGCACGGCNNCAGCGCCGAGGACCGCGACGCGGCGATGAACAAGATACGCAAGGCGTTCCCCAAGATGGAATGTTTCCCGTTGACGATCACTTCGCAGGCGTCGGCGGCACGGTGATCCGAGGCGGAGGCGTTGTCCGGCTGCATCGGCAGTCCCTAGTCCCTAGGAGACTGCCTGCTTGGCCGTCCTTGCCAGCCTCAAACCCGCTCGTTCTCGGCTGACTAAGCGTTTTGTAAGACAGGGCTGGCGTTGGGGTCGCTTCCGGTCACCTTGGCCATCAGCTCGAAGAAACCCTTCTTGCGGGCCGAACTAATGCCCCAGTTTACCGGAACGGACTGGTAGCCCTCGTCGAATCCTTCCTCGCCCATGCGGTAGTCGAAATAGCCCCAACTGGCGTACTTCTCGGTGGCGGCCATCATGTTGTTGTCAGGGGCGTCAAAGGCGAAGTGGTCGTCCTCGTTGAAGACAATAGGCTGTCCGGCGTAGGCGGGGCGCTTACGCGTGGCGTCGATCATGTCGCGGATTTTCTGTGGCTGGTGTTGGCCGTTTCCGTGCAGCAGGATGAAGTCGCTGGCGGCCAGGACGCTGTCTTCTGGAATATGCCCGCCGCCCATGCTCGCCGAGACCATCAGACGCCTCTGCACGCAGCGCCAGTCGTCGAGCTTTCCGGTAGAGACGGATTGGGCCAGAAGTATCAACTCGGCGATCCGCTCCGGCCGCAGGATCGGGTTGGTGTGGTAGCCGACGTTACTCTCGTTTGCAATCTCGATGAGCAGGTTGCGGTAGCGGCGGTCCAGTAGCCACTGCGTGGCGTTCTTGGTCGCCTGGATGATCGCCCGCTCGCCGGTGAACCGCTTGTCCTGGCCGAAGTAGAAGTAGCCCACGATGGGGACCATGCCCAATTCGTCGGCGCGGTCGAGGATCAGCTCCAGCCGGCCCATGAAGTCCTCCCGCAGCCCGCCGTCAGGCTCGAACGCCGAGTTGTGCCAGGGGTGGTCCTTTCCATAACCGCGCGGGTTGCCGCCTTGGAGGCAGATGGTGAAGCTCAACAGGCCGTGTTTACGCCAAAGCGGCATGGCGTCGATGAATTCCTGCGTGTTCCGCTCTGCCGTGAAGGCCGAACCGTCGGGATAGGCCCACATCGAGCGGTTTGCGGGGTTCAGGTCATCGAAGATGCCCTGGACCATGCGTGAATTGATGAGCAGGCCCTCGATCGAGCGTCCGTGCCACGACCGTCCCTCGTAGGTGGGCCGGCCGTTGATGAAGAACTGGTCGCCGACAATGGAGACGGTGGTCTGGCGGCGCTCCGCCGAATTGGCCGGTGCCCTCACCGGCGTGAGGGCCAGGATCGTCGCCCCAAGGAGGGCAACGCGGAACGGCAGATGGACGGAGGTCGGCATCGGCGACCCACCATGCTGGCCCCCAGGACGCCTCATGGCAAGGAGGCCGAGAGGCGGCATTTCTCGCAGGCCAGGCCCCGCTTGTGGCGCAGGTGTCCCAGCGCCGTTGATCTTGGTCTTTGCAGGCCGGAAGCCTGAACCACTGCCGGCCGGCCGGGATCCGTAATACTATCGTGCGATCCGTGGCGGGTGAATTACAGGGGCACATTTGAGGTCCCCGCAGGCCGCGGGGATTCTGCCCTACCGTCATTTCGAGGCCGCGCTGGAGGCTACTTCCTCCGCGTCCTCAGCGCTCCAAGGTTCAAGAGACCGACCCGCTCAACGCCGGATGGCGGCTTCACTTGGTCCCCGCCGCCTCGTCCATGATTTTGACGATCGTATCTTCGACCTCCTGCGCCGCGGGCGCGGCGCCCGGCGCATCGAAGAGGCCCAGCAATACGGTGGGCTTGAGGGTCGCCAGCACCGTGCGGCCGCCTTCCTCGTAAACCGAGATGCGGCAGGGAAGAGCCGTCGAGATTTCCATCGCCCGACTCAGGACCTCCTTCGCCTGGTGCGGATTGCAGACCTCAAACACCCGACATTCGCGGCCGAATGCCACGCCTTTGCTGGCCATCTTTTCCTTGAGATTATGCATGCCGAGCAC
>PMBX01000122.1 GCA_003153915.1 Phycisphaerales bacterium | reverse complement strand
GCAGATGAAGCAACAGAAGATCCCGAGGATTCCCAGCGGCAGGACGGTCCCGCCCCGGTGCGGTTTGACAGTCGGCTGGAGCGGGGGCGGAGGCGTGAGGGCGAATACCATTCCCTCCACCGTGTTGGCAGGGGCCCAACCGCTCATGCCCTCGCACCAGACCTGGTCGCCGCCGCGCAGCCGCCCTTCCCGCGCCCAGGAGCGCAACTGCTCCTCGCTGATGGGGCCGTACTGCTGAGCGGCGATGTGGCAATACCATTGTTTCATAAAGTCCACCCTTTCTAATCTGTCTTGTTTGTCCGCCGCCTACGCGAACAATGCCTCGACGAACTGGTCGGGATCGAAGGGTTCGATGTCCTCGTAGCTCTCGCCCAGCCCGACGAACTTGACGGCAAGGTTCACTTCGTTGCGGATGGCGATGACGATACCGCCCTTTGCCGTGCCGTCAAGCTTGGCCAGGAAGATGCCCGTGACGTCCACGGCAGCGGCGAAGGCTTTGGCCTGGTTAATGGCGTTTTGTCCGGTAGTGGCATCCAGGACCAGCAGCACCTCGTGGGGCGCTCCGGGGATGCGGCGGGAGACGACGTTGCGTATCTTGGTCAGTTCCCGCATGAGGTTGTCCTGGGTGTGCAGGCGTCCGGCGGTATCGACCAGGAGGATGTCTGCGCCGCGGGCCAAGGCGGCATCGCAGGCGTCGAAGGCCACCGATGCGGGGTCGCCTGCGCCCTTGACGACCTCCACGCCGATGCGGTCAGCCCAGATGCTCAGTTGTTCCACCGCCGCGGCGCGGAAGGTGTCCGCAGCCGCCAGGACGACCTTCTTGCCCTCCTGCTTGAACTGCCAGGCGAGCTTGGCCACCGAGGTGGTCTTTCCCGAACCGTTGATTCCGGCGATCAGGATGACGGTGGGGGGCGTTACAGCCAGGCGGATGCCGCGGTCCGCGGGCGGCCAGTTGGTTTTCAAGTCGGCCTTGAGGAACTCCAGAACATCCTCTGCCCGCGCCAGCCGCTTGTCCTTGTAGGCGGCCTGGAGGTCGGCCTTGATTCTCGCCGCAGTGGCCACGCCGATGTCGGCCTGTATGAGCCTGGCCTCCAGTTCATCCAACAGGGCGTCGTCCAGTTGCCTGCCGGTCAGCATGGCCTTAAGCGAGCCGACCAGCCGTTGGCGCGTGCGGGCCAGGCCCGTCGCCAGCTTTTCCAACGCCCGCGCGAACATCGCAGCCATGGATCGTGACTCCAGAAAGAAAGCCGACCAAGGGATTCGAACCCTCAACCCCGGCTTTACGAAAGCCGTGCTCTACCGTTGAGCTAGGTCGGCGCGACGGGCGGCGTGCAATACCACTATGTTAAACCTCATCGGCCTGCGGCGACAAGGTCTTTTGCGGCGCCGGCGCCGCCGCGACGAGGCTGCCCCATGGGGCAGCCGGTTAGGGCGTCACCGTGCCCTCCCCGGCAAGGTATGCCAGCGATGGCGGCGGCCAGGTGGGCGAGGTGATCCAGGGCACGACGTAAGTGGAGATAAAGCCGCTCCTGGTGGTGCAGGAGTGCGCGCCGGCGAGTCCCCCGGCGGCATCGCCTGTCAGTTCCATCTCATAGAGCCGAAGGTATGCCTGGTACTTTTCAATCTTTTCGCGGGAGCGAGGTTTGTCGAAGCCGATGGCCCCCGCTGCCGGCCCGCGGGTTCCATCTACGTTGCCGGCAACGGTGGTTCCAACGACCAGAAGGCCCACGTCGGCCTTGGTGTAGATGTTGAGTACGCCGTTACGGCAGTGGCTTATGGCCTTGGACAGGTCGTAGGCACTGGAGATGCTGGCCGAGAGGAGCACCAGGCCGTCGATCTTGCGGTCTTCCGGCAGGGCCTCCGCGGTGAAGACAGCCACCCCGCCGCCTCCGCTGTGGCCGATAAGATACACCGGCCGGTCGGGGAAGTTGTCCTGGTAGGACATGATCATTTTGGCGATGCGCCGGCCCTCCAGACGGTTGCCGATGAAGTCCATCTGGTTGAGCAGCGGTCCGGCGATGGGGACGGGCCGGCCCCAGGAATAAATGGGCATGGCCCGATCGATACCCGCGGCGACCAGGCCGTCCCGAATCTGGTGGTTCAGGGAGCTTTCGCCCTCGATGCCAGGAAGGATGATGATCAGCCCGTTGGAGAGTCGATCGACAGTCTCATAGCGCGCGTTTCCACCGCCGGAGCAGCCGCCGGCCAACACCAGCGCCGCCATCCACGCGGTCAGAATCGCCATGCGCATCAATGAACTCCTCGGCCTTGCCAGGACCGGACGTCGTATGCCCCGCCAGAAGCCCTTGTCGAAAACAACGCGGTAGTTTATGCCTTCTGTTGCCGATAAACAAGCAAAGGCCGTCCGGGTCGTGGGCCTTTCAGTTCTCGGATCGAAAACGATACAAGTTCACGAAGAACTCAAAGGCCACAAAGAACAATAAAGGTTTTTCTTTGTGAGCTTGGCGATCTTCGAGGCCTTGGTGATTCCGGTGGTCTTGTGCGACAGAAATTGGATGAACCTTTATCCAGGCCGGCGGGGCGAAATTTATGTTGAAAAGCCTCCGCCGAAATTGCCAATATAATTCGGTGAGGTAGACCGGAGTCCTTGATTTTCCGCGAGGTGTCCCATGCCTCCCAAGGGCAAAAAGGGCCGCGATGATTCCCGCGACGAGGGGGGGGAATATGTCCCGGCGGTCTTCGCGCGGTCGAAGGAAGAGGCCGAGGAATATCGCCAACTCCTGGACGACTATGATATCCCCGCCATTATCCCCGCCGAGGAGGACGAAGCCTCGCCTCCATCCCGTCGGGGCAAGGCGGGCATAAGTCGGGGAGTGCCCATCCTGGTGCCCGAGGCGATGCTCGACGATGCCAGCGAGGTCATCGCCGAGCGAGACAACGCCGATGAGTTCGACTCCGGCGAAGACGACGATGGGGAACTGGACGAAGACGACGAGTTCCCCTTGGAGGAGGAAGCGGTAGGCGAGCTGGTCAAGCCTGCCGACGATGCTGACGAGGAAGACGAAGAAGACGAAGACGAAGACGAAGAAGATGAAGATGAAGATGAGGATGAGGACTTTCTCAAAGATGACGACTCCTCCGATGAGGAGGAAGAGGGCGGCCAGGAGAGTTGAGATCACCGGACCTGGAGTATCTTGCCCGATGCGTTGATCGCCTTGGCTTTGGAGGCGATGACCCCTTTGTTCGCGGCGGTGTGTGTAGTTCATTTCAGCGTCCGCTTTGACCGATAAGATTTCCATGGAACCCAACGACGTAACCATTCAGCCCACCCCGCCGTGTGAAGACGTCGCCATCGAGGCCCCCTCTTGCGAGCCGCTCTACGACGGTCCGGACCGCCGTGGGGGCGACCGCCGCCAGGGTAATTTGGACCGGCGCAGCGGGTTTGATCGCCGCCGCGGACCGGGGCGGAGGCGCACTGAAGACCGCCGCTCGGCTGAAGAAGGCGAGATGACGGCGGAGCAGTGGGAATTCATCCAGGCCGTCAACGATTACAAAAGCGTCAATAAGCGCCCCTTCCCCACCTGGACGGAGGTCCTGGACATCGTCAAGGCCATCGGCTATAGAAAAGTGGCGGAACGCGGGGACATTCGCTAGAATGTCTTGTCAGGTTTTCTGGAGCGGCAGGCCATGTCAGTGCTGGCAAATCTCGGCCTTTCGGTGCAGATCGTCACTGTCGTGGTGCCCGTGGCGGTGTATTTCCTCATCCTGGGGCTGCTCAACAGCCGGCGGCGTCCGCAACTGTTGACCGGCAGGCAGGATTTTGCCCTTTTGATCGTCGCCCTCTGCCCGCTGGTGATCCTGCCGGCGATGGATTTCCTGCGGTCCAATCCCCTGGCCATTGCCGCCGTCGCCGTCGCCTCCGTGGCGATTCTGCTGGCCCCGCCCGGGGGCGCCTGGGTGATCTATAACCTCCACGCCTCCCTTGCCCGCCAGGTCGTCGCCGAGGCGTTGAAGGCGATGGGGATGGACTTCGTCGCCGAGGGTGGCGGTTTTCGCCTCCCCGATCGAGGCATCCGTGTGGAACTCAAGAGTTTCCCATTGCTTCACAACGTCTCCATCCGTATGCGCGGTGGAAATTCGCAACTGTCACGTTCGTTCCACCAGGCCCTTTCCATCAGACTGGCGGAGATTTCCACCCCCACCCACGTGATGGCTGTGTCCCTGCTGCTGGTCGCCACGGCAATGCTGGCCGCCCCGCTTGTCCTGCTGGCAGGCGACGTTCCGGAGATCGTCCGGGTCATCAGCGGCCTGCTCTACTAGGCTCCCACGGAAAGATCCCCCAGGCTACGCCGTCAGCCACTTTTTCATCCACCCAACGGCCGAGGTTCCGTTCCAGCGATGCCCGCCATGAAAGACATCGTGGCGGATACGATCGGCGGCGCCGAGCATCGCGTATGCGGCGGAGGCAATCCGCACTTGTGAATAGACGTTTTCCCGTCCGCTGCTTCCGTTGAGTTTGTCCTGGTCGCCGCTTTCGATAGCCAGCGGGCGAGGCGCGATCATCGCGCCAAAGTCGCCCATGTCGAAATACTCCCACAGGCCCGGCACGACGTTGCAGGGGCAGCTTGCGGGCATCTCCAGCAGCGATTCGGCTGCGCCGTAGAAGTACCCGCTGACGACGGCGCAGGCGATGCGTGTGTCCACCGCCGCCAGGCTCAGCGCCTGCCAGCCGCCGCCGCTGAAACCGGCACAGCCGATTCGCTCGGCTAGGACGTCTCCTCGCTGGAGCAGATGGTCCAGCAGGCGCATCAGGTCGAAGGTCCACATGCCGATCACGGGCATCCCCAAGCCGGCGCCCATAACCTGGAGGAGATGGCAGGAGCCGTCCAGAGGCCGGGCGCGGACTTCCGGTTCCTGGCGCCGGCCAAAACCGCGCGCATCGGGGCAGATAGCCAACAGTCCCGCGCGGGCAAACTCCACGCCGTAGGCATAGTTGTACTTGGAGATCGCTTCGGCGATTTGCGGGTTGTCGGCGACTCCCGCCACGGCGGCCTTGCCTCCGCCTCCGTGGCCGTGAGGGCAAATGACCGCCGGCGCGCGGCATGTTAATCCCTTGGGTCGCAGCAGAAAGAAAGGCATGGTGACGCGAGGTTCGGTCTCCATCAACCAATGCTCGCGGGAGTAATCGCCGCAATCGGCCGAGCCGGTCATTCGGGCGTTGGCCGGTGTGGGGGTCATCCTTGCCAGGCCCAGAAGCCCGGCAAATTTGGCCCGCGCGGCGGCAGACCAGGTGGACAACTCCTCGGCGGATCGGGCCTGCATCGCCATCCGCCTGCCTTGGGCGGCCAGGTGCTCGCGAAGTTGCCCGCGAGAGTCGTAATATTGCGGGTCAGCCGGTGTCGCCGCCATGAGTACATCTCCTTGCTGAAGGACCGGTTTGGGGCTTGGGGTAAATAGAGGCGGAAATTCGGTTGAAATCGCCGCCGCCGTGCCTTAAAGTATTCCGCTCGCATTGACAAGATCGAGTATCGGGCAGACCCATGAAAGAAAAGATACATCCAGAGTACAAGGAAAGCACGGTTACCTGTGCCTGCGGGTTCAGTTTCAAGACCCACTCCACTCGCGGTAACTTGCAGGTTGACATCTGCGCCAACTGCCACCCATTCTACACCGGCAAGCAGAAGTTCGTGGATACTGCCGGGCGGGTGGAGAAATTCCAGCGTAAGTTCGGCGGCGAGTATTTCAAGAAGCCGGCTGAACGGACCAAGAAGTAGCTGTCCGACCATCCAACGCCGACGTTCCTCCGTGAACCGTCGGCGTTTTTGTATGGCCATTTCGCCCGATCCCGCCGCCGGCGCGTTCCATCCGGCGTTAAGGTGAGCCAGCGACCATGTCTGATCCGCATGAAATCCTGATCGCCAAGCTGGAAGAGCTGGAGCGGCGCTACGTCGAGACCGCCAGCCAGATGAGCGATCCCTCTGTCGCGCGCGGCGCGGGGAAGATCGTCGCCCTGGCCAAGGAACACGCCCGGCTCGGCAGGATCGTCGAACCCTACCGCGCGTACAAGACTGTCGAGGGCCACCGCCTCCAGGCTCAGTCGCTGCTGGACGATCCTGCCGGCGAGGCGGACATGAAGGAACTGGCCGCCGGCGAGATCGAGGAGTTGACTCGCCGCTCCCACGACGCGCTGGAGGAGGTCAAGGGCCTGTTGGTGATGAGCGACGAGGCGGACATCGACTCGGTGGTCCTGGAGATACGCGCCGGAACCGGCGGGGAGGAGGCTGCGCTATTCGTCGCCGACCTGCTGGGCATGTACCGCCGTTACTCCGAGGGCCGGGGCTGGAGCTTTGAGTTGCTCTCGGCCAGTCCCACAGACATGGGCGGTTTCCGCGAGATCATCCTTTCGGTCAAGGGCGAGGGCGCCTGGAGCCGCCTGGGTTATGAAGCCGGCGGGCATCGCGTCCAGCGGGTGCCCCAGACCGAGGCGCAAGGCCGCATCCACACCTCCGCGGCCACCGTGGCGGTGCTTCCTGAAGGCCGGGATGTCGAGGTCGCCATCGACTGGGACAAGGACGTCCTGGAACACACCAGCCGGGCGGGCGGACCCGGCGGGCAAAACGTCAACAAGGTGGAGTCCGCCATTCGCCTGGAGCACGTTCCCACCGGCATTACCGTCTCCATGCGGGACGATAAGAGCCAGCATAAGAACCGCGCCAAGGCGCGGCGGGTGTTGTCCCTGCGAGTTCAGGAGCATTTCCGAAGCCGTCGCCTGGCCGCCGAGGCCGCGGCGCGCAAGGCCATGATCGGNNTGCACCGACCATCGCCTCAAGGGCCAGGGCCAGGAAGGCGCCAACTTCAACCTCCAGCAAGTCCTCGCCGGAAACATGGACGAGTTGATCGAGGCCCTCATCGCCCGCGACCGCCAGCAGCGCCTGGATAACCTCTGATCCCATCCGGCTGAGTCATTTCCTTGACGCACTGCCGCGCGAGTGCGTATCTTCGCCTTCTGAATCGACTTGAAACATCGCATGAAATCCACCACCAGGATAGCCATTATCGGTCCCGGCAAAGTCGGCACGGCCATTGGTTTACTTGCGAGCCGGGCCGGTTGGCCCGTGGTCGCCGTTGCCGGCAGGAACCGCCGCCGCGCCGCCCGGGCCGCGCGGGCTATCGGCGGGGGCGCTCGAGCGTGCACGCCCGCCCAGGCTGCCGCGGCGGCGGATCTCGTCCTCCTGACGGTTCCCGACGGCAGCATCGGCGGCGTCTGTGATGCCTTGGCCGCCCGGGGCGCATTGGCCAAGGGCGCCATCGTCGCCCATTGTTGCGGGGCGCTGGGCAGCGACGTGCTGGCCGAAGCGAGGCGGGGCGGTTGTTCTGTGGCCTCCATGCACCCGCTGGCGACGTTTCCGACGGTCCGCTCCGCCCTCGAGACGTTGGCGGGGACGTATTGTTTCATTGAGGGCGACAAGCCGGCTGTTGCCGTCCTGAGACGGCTGGCAAGGGACATCGGTTGCACGCCGGTGGCCATTGCTCCCTCGGCCAAATCGCTCTACCATGCCGCTGCCGTGACGGCTTGTAACTACCTGACGGCGCTGATGGACGCTGCCGTAGCGCTGGCCCGGTCGGCGGGAATCCCTCGCAAGGTCGCTTGGAGGGCGCTGGAACCTCTGGCCAGGGCGACCCTGGACAATATCGCCCGCCTTGGGCCACAAAAGGCCCTCACCGGCCCCATCGCCCGCGGCGATGTTGCCACCATCGCCGGCCATCTGAAGGCGACCAATGCCGTCACGGCGGACCTGAAGGGCTTGTACAAGTCGCTGGGAAAGTGGACGGTTGGCCTGGCCCGCCGCAAGGGCACGCTGACGGCGGCCAAGGCCCGCAAGATACGAAAACTGCTGGAAAAATAGGAGTCACCAATCCCATGAGCGCAAAGATCATCGACGGAGAAGCCGTGGCTGCCGAAATCACCGCCCAGGTCGCGGCGGAGGCAGCCGAGATGTCCAAGGCGGGACGGCCCCCGCATCTAGTTGCCGTGCAGGTGGGGGAGAACCCCGCCAGCAAGATTTACACCAACATGCAGGCCAAGAGCTGCCAGGCGGTGGGCATCGCCTACGAACTGCTGAACCTGCCCGCCGAGATGACCCAGGCGCAACTGCTGGCCGAAATCGAGCGGCTCAACGGCGACCCCAAGGTCAGCGGCATGATCCTCCAGATGCCCACCCCACCGCAGATCGACGCCCGCGCCGTCCAGGTGGCCATCTCCCCGGCTAAGGACGTCGAGGGCATGGGACCGGTCAACATGGGCAGGCTTTTCTACGGCGGAGGGGTCGTCGCCCCATGCACCCCGCTGGCGGCGGTGGAACTGCTGAAGCGCACCTGCCCGGACCTTGCCGGCAAGGAAACCGTCATCGTCGGCCACAGCGAGATCGTCGGAAAGCCCATCGCCATGATCCTGCTTGCCAGCCTCAACGCCTCTCCGACGGTGACGCTCTGCCACGTTGCCACCCGCGACCTGGGCGCCCACACGCGGCGGGCGGAGGTGCTCCTGGTGGCAACGGGCGTCAGCCAGGCCCGCTGGCTGGGCTACAGCCGCCGCAAGAAAAAACAAAAAGACCTGCCCCCCCCGGACCTGTCGCCTCTGGTCACCGGCGACATGCTGCGCGAGGGCGCCATCGTCATCGACGTTGCCATCAACCGCATTCCCAAGGGCTTCGACGCAGACGGCAACCCGCTTAAAAACGACAAGGGCAAGGACGCCATGATCACCGTCGGCGACGTTGACTACGACGCGGCGATGGAAAAAGTCGCCGCCATCACCCCCGTGCCCGGCGGAGTCGGACCCGTCACCGTGGCCATGCTGCTGAAAAACACCATCGCCTGCGCAAAGGCGACGGGGTGAGGCTCTGTCGCGGCCGGTGGNNAAACACCATCGCCTGCGCAAAGGCGATGGGGTAGCCCTCAGAACCAGGGATACTACGAGATTAAGGTGAGTTGATGATCTTGGGTGATAAGCATGGCATTTGCCGGCTTTGTTGTGCCCCCTCATCCGAAAAGCGAGGCCCATTGCGCGAGTCACACATCGTGTCCGAGTCTTGCTATAGCTACGCTCACAGAGGCAGTAGGCGAAACGCCTTTGAATTTCACCTGCCCAAGAACGGTACCATCAAGAGACGAACGATCCAGAAG
>PMBX01000043.1 GCA_003153915.1 Phycisphaerales bacterium | reverse complement strand
TCGGCATCGCTGTGGCCGGCCAGGCCGAGAGGATGATCGATCCTCACACCGCCCAGGATCAGCGCCCTGCCTGGCGCCAACCGGTGCGAGTCATAACCTAGTCCTATCCTGTGCATGGCCAGAGTCTAGCGTCACCCCCCGCCACCACACAAGACCGGAACAAGTCTTATGATCGGACAAGACGCGACGAAATGAAACGGGCGGACCTTTGCGGTCCGCCCGTTCTATCGAAACAGACTATACAAGCTATTCTGTGCGACGGCGGCGTCGCAGGATCGCCAACCCGCCCAAGACCAAAACTGATAAAGTACCAGGCTCTGGCGTCATGATCCCGGCTGCAATAGGAGTATCGCCAGTTCCAAAACGGATTTCGTCAAAGGTCTCGACGTTAACACCGGCCCAAGATCCGCGTACGTGTAATTGAACGTACTGTCCATCACCAAAACCGATCAAGCCATGGTCATTTGTATCCGAAATATCGCAGACGTTGTTGGTGTTGAGGCTGGCTTCCGTGAATCCGTCGGTCTTCCAGTTGTCATAGTTGTCTGAAGTAAGTATCCACATAGTGGCTCTTGTTGCGGGTCCGTTAATTTTGGTCACCTTCATGACGACCATTTGGGTGGTCATGATGTCGAACTGATTTTGTCCGGAGGTAGTCATTCCCATCGACCCACTGCCTAGACTTAATTGCGGCACAGCAGCTCCGACAGCCATCCGGTAAGAGCAGTCCCCGTCAATACCATCGCCGGCGTTTTCGTTCGCACCGATAAAGATCTCGCTCAAGCTGTCCCCCGCGGACCAAGAAGTTCGGCGAGCGAGATATGATACCCACAGCGTACCGTTGGGTACTAAACCCAACCCTGCAATCTCGCGATCAACTCGCGCATCCTTGTTTGTAGATACGCCAATAGATAGATAGAGTGCACCACCACTCGTTGGATAGTCACTGAAAGTCAGTCCATCCGACAGTCCGGTGCCGGAGTACCCTTCATCACCCCCCACAGTCTCGAGCGTCCAAGGCTTTGTGGCAAATCCGACTCCCCCCGTGTTGTCGAAACTTTCGGCAACCAGAAGCCCAGCTTGCGCATGACCACAGAATGCCAGTAACCCAAGCACAGACAAAAAGTACTTGATATTCATGCTCATTTTCCACCTTATCTTCCACACTTTTATGAATCGTTGCGCATAACAAGCCCACGAGGTTATCCCGTAATCGCCATAACGTACGGATTATCCTGAAACTCACGACGAACGTATAATAACCTGGCCGGGCGGCCTTTGAGGCGGATGCGATTGAGCGAGAACGCTCTCCGTCTCCGGTGGGGAGTTGCTCCGCCGCTCACTTCGGCGGTACCGAAGCACGAGAATACGCTACCGCGCCCCCCCCCCGCGGCGTCAAGAGAAAAACGCCGAAGAAGTGTGGTCCACATTTTCTTGACGTAGTGTGATTACTTGACACCACGCCGGGCTATCTACCAGACAGTTAATCCGCCCGCCCGCTCCCACGTCGTTACCCGCTTGCCGCAGTGCCGGCACTCTCGCCGGCGCATGATCTGCCCGCCCCAGGCTGGGCAAGTGTAGACCACACGGAAATGCTTGCAGCCGCAGGCCCGGAATTCCAGACCGCGACTTGTCTTGGGCTTGGCCTCTGCGGTTGACTCGACTACTTTCATCCGTCACCTCCTGACCAGGTCTGCCTGCGTGTACTTTTTGTAACTACCTGATATATAGGCTGTTATACAGCTTCAACTCCCGTCACTAAAAATATTTCCCCCATCACCCCCAAATTATCCATTTTATCTAAACTTTCCAGAATGCCTTGTCCGATCTTGCCCATATGATGCAAATTGCCCAGATTAACAGAACAGAACACAAAACATTCAGACAGACCCGCGACGTGTTTCTGCCATCGAACTGCCCAGTGACGTTCCTCCACCAAGCCTTCTTTTGGAATGAAAGGATCATACCATGACCATGGCCGAACTGTTCAAGCAGTACCTTGAGCATCTCTTTGCCGGGAAGCGTTGCGAGGCCCGCGAGTTTATCTTTGCCGCCCACGACCGGGGCATCACGGCCTCCAAGCTGTTGAAGATGGTGCTTTGGCCGGCCATGGAGCAGATCGAAAAGCTCTACCGCGCCGACGAGATTTCCCGCATCACCGAGCACATGGCCGTTCGGATCAACCGGACGATGGCCGACCTGCTCTGCGGACACCTGGCCCGAAAGCCCAAGACGGGCAAGCGGATGGTGATCGTCTGCGGCGGCCAGGAGGTCGAGGAGCTAAGCGCCCAGATCACCGCCGACCTGTTCGAGGCCGAGGGATGGAGCGTCTGGTTTCTCGGCAGCGGCGTGCCCAATGACGAGGTGCTGGAATTCGTGGGCAAGGTCCGCCCGGATGTTCTGTGCGTCTGCGCCCCCAAGCCGCAGGACGTGCCCAACCTGCGCAGCCTTATCACGTTGATTCGCTCGGTGGGCGTCTGCCAGGAGATGCAGATTCTTGCCTGCGGCGGGGTGTTCGCCCGGGCGCCGGGCCTGGCCGAGGAGATCAAGGCCGACCTGTACGCACCTTCCGGCGGGGAGGCCCTCAAGGCCGTCGAGTCCCATCCCATGCGGGTTCCTATCCCCGATGTCCCCCAGCCGGGCCGGCGGCGCAAGAAAAATCGCCCGATCCCCGCCGCAACGGGGCGCCTACGCGCCGCTTTCCGGGTGTAGCTCTAAAGTTTCCACGCCTTGACGAAGGCCTTGAAGCCGCGGTCGTAGGCGGCTTCGGCCTCGGGCGGGAAGCAGCAGCCGGGAAGCTGCTTGCTGGCCAGGTGGTACGCCAGGCAATCGCAGCAAATACCCTTGCGGCTACAGCCGTCATAGGTGCAACTACAGCGGTCCTTGATGTTCTTGTCCTTCTTGCAGTCCACGGTAGGGGGCCTCTTTCTATACCAGGGGCTTGGCGCGTTTGACCAGTTGGAGCGGCAGGCCCCAGGGGTCGCGAACCATCGCTATTTGGTCGCCGTCGGGGGTGACGGCGATTTCGCCTTCGGGGGTCGCGCCTGCGTCGACGAGGCGCTGCCGGTCGGCCCGAACATCGCCGCTGGCGACGGCGACGTGAAGGACGACGGGGTCCATCGCGAAATAGTCGGGGATCGCTGCCTTGGTGTTGCAGTAGACCTCCATGATGCCCCGGCCCGCGGAGTCGGCCAGGAAACGTCCGTGGGCAGGTGGTCCGCCTTGACGAATGATCTTCCAGCCGAGGTTATCGACGTACCACCGCGCTGCGGACTGCGGATCCTTGATGTTGATACCGATGTGCTCGATGTTCATGAATNNGTTCCTAATTCTATCTGGTGCTCTTACGGCCGGGCGGTTTTGACCTTTTGCCCGCCTTGTGGTGGGAGGGCTGTCGGCGGGGATACTGTATCCGCGAGGCGAACCTCACGCAAGTTCGCGCGATTTGGGGGCGGGGGCTGTCAAGCTGGCGGCAGTTGCGGTAGGCGGGTATGATGCGAGACATCTCCCTAAACAAACAAAGGATTGCGTCCATGGCACGGAAGTATTTGCTCTATCTGGCGAGGTGGCAGTTATCGACGCCCATCCTGGCCATCTGCGTGGCGATGTTGATGGCGCGCGTGGGGGCCACGTGGTCGACGGTGGTAGCCAATTTCATCGGCGGGCTGATCTTTTTTTGGGTCGATCGATGGATTTTCCGCAACTCGGCCATGCTGGCCGGGGAATTGTGGGAGGCGCAGGTTAACGTCGTCTGCGCCGATTGCGGCGCAGATGTGGATAAGGGCTACCGCCTTGTCAAAGCGCGGGGATACGACAAGACGAGCGATCGCCAGCCTCAGTTCCGCTGCCATGAGTGCTCCAGCGCCAAGTATCAGCGAGACCACGGCGGGGGCGAGGCGGGCGCGGGAGTTTGATCCGCAAGTGGAGTAAAACCCGCGGATCAGCGGCTTGCGGAACAGCGAATCGGCCCATGCAATTGGTAATCTTTCTCAAGAAGCAAGTCGGGCCGGATAACTTCCAGCCTGTTCGGTTATACCGGTAATCCGTGCTTTTCGTGGTATCGCCTTGGGCGTTGGACCCGCTACCAGCCGCTGTTGGTCCCCGCATCCCCGCCGGGGCGACCCCAGGAGGACGGATCGCGGAAATACCGTTTGAGCATCATTGCCGCCACGACGCCGTCGGCGCAGGCGGTGGCCAGTTGCATTGCCGCGTGCTGGCGGCAGTCCCCGGCGACGAATACCCCCGGCATGGAGGTTTCCAAGGTGACCGGGTCGGCGGCGATGTAGCCGGCATCGTTGATCTCCACCGTCCCGCGCAGCCAGGCGGTGTTGGGGATCATGCCCACGAAGACGAACACGCCGTCGACTTTCAGCCGCTCGATCAGGCCGGTCTCTACGTTGCGGATGCGCACGTGGTCGATCTCGGTTCCCGTTGAGTTGGGGACGATCTCCTCGGCGACGTAAGGCAGGCGGATGTCGATATTGTGTTCCCCGGCGGCCAGGTTGAGTTCCTCCACCAGGACCTTCTGGGCGCGGAATTCCTTGCGTCGGTGGATCAGGGTGATCTTGCGGGTGAAGCGCCTGGCCAGGTAGAGGGTGTCCTCGACGGCGGTGTTTCCCCCGCCGATGGCCAGCACGTGCTTGTCGCGGTAGAAGGCCCCGTCGCAGGTGGCGCAATAGCTAACCCGCGTGGCCTGGCGCATGGCCTGCTCACCGGGGATGCCCAGGTTGCGGTAGTCGCTACCGGGGGCCAGAATGACCGAGCGGGCCGAATGCGTCGCCTCCCCGTCGTTGACGCGGACCTCGATGATCCCGTCGTCGCGGCGGAGCAGACCGTCGGCGGATTGCCCGGCGGCGATGGCGGCGCCGAATTTTACCGCCTGGGCGGACATCTGGGCGACCAGGTCCGGGCCGGAAATACTTTCGTAACCGGGGTAGTTCTCAATCCGCTCGGTGAGCATGATCTGCCCGCCCGCCAAGCCGTTTTTCTCCAGGACCAGCGTCTTGTAGCGGTCGCGGGCGGCGTACAGCGCCGCAGCCAGCCCGGCCGGTCCGCCGCCGATGATGATCACGTCGTGAACATTGACTTCGCTCATGGCGTTGCCTTCTTGGCTATGGCGGCGGCATCGGGGAACCGCTCGATGACCCCCGTGGCAGCAGCGGACCCCATGACACAGCCGGCGGGGGGGCGCAGCGAGAACCCCTCGCCACGGTCGAAATAGCGGCTGCCCAGGACGACCGGCTCAGCCGCCGAGGCGATGGTCGAGACCGCCAGCACCGCCGCCAGAGTGAATGGGATGAAAAGTGTCATCGGTTTTCCGTCTTCGTAAGAGGCCATTATAGGGAACGGACTTTCCAAACGTAAGTGGTGGCACATTGTCGCCGGGGTGGTCTATAATTCCCGCGTCGCGCGGTCCCGGCCTTGCCAGACCGCGCGAAGTCAGGAGCGACCAGCCATGTGTGCCGAGCAAAACACCGCATCGCCGAAACCATCCCGGGGCGCCTGGAGCGCCTACCTGGCCATCAATTCCTCCACCGGCGCGCTGCTGGGGGCTATCCTGCTGGTGTGCATGGGCAGCGAGTTGTGGGGTCCGTTCCTGCCCGGGTACATGAAGGAACACCTCAAGACCACCATCCTGACCATTGCCGTTTATGGTTTCTTTCGCGACTTCCTGGAGGCGGTCAACTACCTGGCCGGGGGGTTCATCGCCGGGCGATTCAACACGCGGCGGGGCCTGCTGCTGTTCAACGCCGCCCCGCTGGTGGGCCTGGCGATACTGACGTTTTGGCATACCACTCTGGCGGTGTTCCTGGCCATTCCGTTCGTTTTCGTGTGGGATTCACTGGCCGGTCCGGCGCTGCTGACGGTGGTGGGCGATTCGCTGCCCTCCGACCGCCGGGCGATGGCCTTTTCGCTCCAGTCGCTCTTCCGCCGAATGTCGCGCGTGGTGGCCTACGGCATCAACGCGCTGCTGGTACTGCTGGTGGGGACCAGGCTGGGCATGGAGGCGGCGTTCGCGCTCAGCTTCACCGTCGTACTGGCCAGCCTGGCGATCCAGGCGCGGTTCATGAAGACCGCCAGCAAGGACGCCGCGACGATCATCCATCGGCCGATTTCCGTGCTGCGCGGTTTCGACCCGCAACTGAAGCGCCTCCTGGCGGCAGACATCTTCGCCCGCCTGGCCGAGGGAATGCCCCGCGAACTGATCATCCTCTTCGGCGTGGCCGTCTTGTCCGCCGTCACCGCCAACGCCAAGGAGGCAGCCGCCTTGTACGGCACGATGCTGATAATCTCCCAGGTCACCAGCGCCATCACCTACCTGCCGATGGGCGCGGTGGCGTCCAAGCCGGGCCTGGCAAAGCGCCCCTACATCGGCGTGACGTTTTTCTTCTTCGCCTCTTTCCCGGCGGTGCTGGCGTTGATGGGGTGGTTGTCGCTGTCGGGCGCGATCCACGCCTCGGCGGCTGTGGTTGCGATGGCCGTGGCGTTCATCTTTGCGGGCATGCGCGAGATCGGCGAACCGGCGCGCAAGGCCATGATCGTCGATTTGATACCCCCACAGATCAAGACCCAGGCCATCGGCATCTACTGGGCGGCGAGATCGGCGGCCGTCATGACGGCGCCGATCGTCGGCGGGTTGATCTGGATGGGCGCTAACCGCCTGGCTGGACGAGACGCGGCCGATCCCTCCGGGCCGGGACCCATCGCGATGCTCCTGGCCTCCAGCTTATGCGGCCTGGCGGGCGTGATCTACTATTACGCGCGATTCGGAAAATAATGCGAAGGTTCCGAGGCGGGGCTTGTTACAACGTGGTAATCCGGCGGAAGTTCTACCAGCCGTCGGCCTGGAGCACTCCCCCAAACTGATGCGTCTGCCGGCCATATCGTTGAGCGATTATGCCTCTAAAACCGGCGCTCGAGTCTGGAGGATTTTGGTGTGGCGTTTGAGAATCTTGAGTATCAGCCACGATACTGCGCCCACGCTGACGGCCGCCACCCAGACGGGGTCGAACTCCCACCTGCCTAACTCGGCCTGGTCGTGGATGATGTCGATCAAAAAGAACGCCAGGACCACCAAGAAAACCGTGTCGTGCTCCCTCCGCAGGACCATCCGCCAGCTCCATGGACAATCGGGTTTCCGCCACAGCCGGAACTTGGGCAGGATACAGGGAACCTTCTGGACGTACTGTTGGTAATCGTCGGTGAACTTTTCCAGCAGAAAATGTTCTTCGGACATGATGATGGGCACGTAGATCGCGGCGAAAACCAGTGTGTTGACAAGCACGATCTCCCAACTCTGCGACAACAGTGTGACGGCCAGGAAAACGCAATAGTTGGCCAGGTACAGGGGATTGCGAACCATGGAATAGGTTCCCGTGGTGTTCAGGACGGAGGCTTTATGCGACTTGGTGTTTCTGCCGGAGGTTCCGGTGGGTATGAAGCCGACAGTCAAGGCCCGCAGCGTCATGCCCACGACGGCCAGCAGGAAACAGGCCGACTCGAAGAGCAGATCGAGATCGTGGCTGCCGCGGATATAGCGGAAGTTGTTGCGCTCCAGGACCAGCGGAACCATGGCCAATAGGAAAACGTAGCTACGCCGGCGGAACAAGCGTGTTCCCCAATGTCTCAACATTTCATCGAGCAACATTCCGCTTCACCTTTCCGCCGCAAATTGGGGTGCGTACCACCGGTTGACATCCGGTGAGGAACAACGTCCACGCCCACGAGACGAATACTACCGCGCCGGTCGCGCGGCTTCAACGGCGGCGGACAGGTCGGCGCGGAGGCAGCGGTTCTTCCAGCGTGGCCTTGCGGCGGAGGATGTGGTGGTAATGCTGGGCGAAGCGGTGGGCCTCGTCGCGGACAGCCTGGAGGATGCGCAGGGCGGGATCGTGGCGCGAGAGGCGCAGCGGCTCGTTTCGGGCGTGGATGAATAACTCTTCCTCCCGCTTGGCGATCGCCAGCAGTATGGGGGGGCGGAAGGCCAGATCGTCGAAAGCCGCGTAAGCGGCGGATAGCTGCCCCTTGCCGCCGTCGATGAGGATGATGTCGGGGAAGAGTTCTTCGTTCATGCCTGCGTGTTTGTACCGCCGTGCGACCACTTCGGCGATGCAGGCGAAGTCGTCCCCGCCCTCGGCTGCCTGGATGCGGTAGCGGCGGTAGGAACCTTTGAAGGGCCTGCCGTCTATGAAACAGACCATCGCCCCGCAGGCCTCCCCACCGCCCAGGTGCGCTATGTCGATACCCTCTATGGTCCGCGGCGGGCCGGGCAGTCCCAGCAGTTCCCCCAGGCGGGCCAGGCCCTCCGCCGGATCGATGAAAAAAACCTCCGGCTGAACGTGCTCGTGGACCAGCCCGCGTTTGGCTAGCCCCTCCAGGGCGCGCAGCTCATCGCGCAGGACGGCGGCTCGCTCGAATTCCAGCGCCTCGGCCGCCTGCTTCATCCTTGCCGTCAGTTCGGTCTTGATCCGGGCGCCCTTGGATTCCAGGAANNGGTGATCTCCAGCTTGCAGGTGCGGAACTTGAACACCCGCTGCATCAACGGCAGCGCCGCCCGCAGGTCGGCCGGGGAAACAAACGGACCATACAGCTTAACGCCCTTAGTCTGGGGCTTGCGCGTGATCTCCACGCGGGGGAAATCCTCAGCCGTGGCGATCTGGAGGTAGGGGAAGCTCTTGTCATCCTTCTGCCGCTCGTTGAAACGCGGCTGGATGTCCTTGATGAGGCGGTTCTCGCGGAGCAAGGCATCGACCTCGCTGTCGCATTCCAGCACGTCCAGATCGGCGACCAATTGCTCGACTAATCGGTGAATTTCCGGTCCTCGCGACGCCAGCAGGTCGGCCGAGGGCTGGAAGTAGCTGGCTACGCGGGAGCGGAGGCTCTTGGCCTTGCCCACGTAGAGGACTCGCCCCAACCCGTCCTTGAACAGATACACGCCCGGCCCGGCGGTCAGTTGCCCGGCCTTTTCGCGAAGGGCCTGGAGGATGGAGGAGCGGTTCTTGGCCACGGGGCGATTATACACCCGCCGCCGGCGGAATCCTCGCCGGTCGAGCGGAGCTTCGTTCCGTTGGTATTTTTTCGCTATACTGGTCGTTGATGAAAGAACCATCCCCCACCCCGTGGTACGCAGCCGGCCTGGCCTTCCAGTGTCAGCAGTGCGGGCGGTGTTGCGCCGGACCGGAGGAGGGCTACGTCTGGGTAACGGCGGAGGATGTCGCCGCCATCGCCGCGCACCTGGGAACCACACCCCAGCAGGTGATGGATTCCTATGTGCGAACCGTTCGAGGGCGATACAGCCTGCGGGAGCGTCCCGGAAACCGGGACTGCCTGTTTCTTCTCTGCGAGGGCGGCGAGGGTGGGCGATGCGCGATCTACCCCGTCCGGCCGATGCAGTGTCGCACCTGGCCGTTCTGGGCGTATAACCTTGCCAGCCCCGATGCCTGGTCGCAGGCGGGACAGCGGTGCTGCGGCATCAATCGCGGACCGCTGCTGGACCGCGAGCATATCGAGGCCAGACGCGATGCGACCAAGGTGTAGCGATTCCTCCGGCGGCCAGACGGCTCTGATCGAGGCCGTCGCCGCCTGCCAGGCCCAAGGGACCATCCTGCAAGCCATCCAGACTGTCTACGCCGACATCGATGGAGCTGTTGAGCAGATAGGTGCGTCCTGCGCCGCCTGTGGGGAATGCTGCGATTTCAGCCGCGCGGGCCACCACTTGTATGTAAGCACCGCCGAATTGGCTTTGTTAAGCGCCCTGCCTCCGCCGGCGGGCGGGCAGTTACTTCCGCTACGTTGTCCCTACCAGGCCGGGCCGCGCTGCCTTGCCCGATCCGTGCGACCCCTGGGCTGCCGGGCGTTTTTCTGCCCAAGGGCCTTGCCGGACCAGAAACTGCCACTCTATGAGAAATATCATCGCCGCCTCCGCCGGCTCCACGATGAGCACTCCATTCCGTATCTCTACGTGGAGATGACCGCTGCACTGTCGGAGTTGTCGGGACGTCTAACAGACCGGCCATAAAAGCGTTGACACATGCCAGGCGGCTTCATAGCATCAGCGTTGTCGCTTCGGCGGCCCTCTGCCCGGAGGGCGAGTGAAACATTAGACATTGGCGAGGTGTTGGTCATGGCCAGACTGATGATCATCGCGGTCCTGAGTCTTGCGAGTTTCGTCGCCGGCTGCGGAATGGTGGAGACCGCCGACCAGCGCAATCGGCGCATTTCCCACATCGCGGCCATGCAGTCGCGCATGATGGTCGACGACATCGACACGATCCTGCTGTTGGACGAGAACACGCGGCTGACCCGGTGGAACGCTTACGTGGGCTATTAAAAACCTCTTGGGGCGTCAATGGACGATCACCGGAGGCAAATCGCCGTTTTTCCTGGAACCTTCGACCCGGTCACCAACGGGCATCTGGATGTGATCCGCCGTGGCGCGGCGCTGTTTGACGAGTTGGTGGTGGCGGTGGGGGAGAATCCCGAAAAAGCATCCCTTTTCAGCCAGTCGGAGCGCGCTGAGATCATCCGCTCACTGCTGGGCGGGTTATCGAATGTCCGCGTGGAGATGTTTTCGGGGCTGACGGTTGACTTCGCGCGAAAGATCGCCGCCGCGGCTATCCTGCGTGGCATCCGCGACATCTCCGACCTGCATTTTGAGTTCCAGGTCGCCCTGACCAACCGCGTGGTTGCCGGGGTGGAAACGGTCTTCATCATGACCAATCCCCAGTATGCCTTCACATCCTCCAGCCTCATCAAGCAGATCATTCGGATGGGCGGGGACGTCTCGGCGCTGGTTCCAGCGGAAGTCCTGCCGCGAATCAAGGCCAAGTTCACCGTCGGCGGTCCCGATGCCGGTCTGCGCGAGTGCCCATAGATTCCCTCGCCCCCAGCCGATTAATTCCAATCGCCCGCCCCCTCTAAGATCGTGATTTCTTTCTTCGACAAACCGTATAGGTGGGTGCCATGGCCACGCCACGTGGCCATGCGTTACCGCGGAGACGCATGGTGTGGACATGCTCATGGCTAAGCCATGAGCATGGCACCCTGCTTATGCGCCGTCGGTTCCGGTGGATGCGTAGAGTTTACGGTCCTCGATGTATTCCAGGACGGAATCAGGCAGTAGGAACCGTATCGACCGTCCCTCGGCCAGGCGGCGGCGTATGTCGCTGGAGGAGATGTCGATTCGGGGCGTTGTCGTGACCGATTCTCGCAACGCATTCACCGCTTTGCTTCCCAGTTCCGCCATCAGGGACGTGAAGATTTCCTCAAGCCGCTGATCCCACGGCGGGCGAACTACGACGATCAGGCCGGCTTCGGCCAACACCTCGGCCGCGCAATGCCAGCGGGGAAGGTCCTCCAGCATGTCGGCGCCGATCACCCAGTGGATCTTCGTCTTGGCCCCGTGCAGGCGGCGGAGTTCCCGCACGGTGTCGATGGTGTAACTTGGCCCCTGGCGCGAAAGTTCCAGGTCGGACAGGTCCAGAAGCGGTTCCTCGGCGATGGCCAGCCGCAGCATCGCCAGCCGGTCCGCCGGAGGTGCCGTCGCGGCGGACTTGTGCGGCGGGCAGGCGGCGGGGACGAAGGTGACCTGCTCGAAGCCCCTCGCTTCGGCCAGCGATCGCGCGACGACCAGGTGCCCGTGATGCACCGGGTCGAACGTTCCACCGAAAAGGACCAGGTTTTCGGCCATGGGCGAGGGTCGCGGTTTAGGCGCAAACGTTCATCGGCGCCGACGAATGGGAGCGGGTGGATTCGAACCACCGAAGGCTGAGCCGGCAGATTTACAGTCTGCTCCCTTTGTCCACTCGGGCACACTCCCAGGAAGCCGCCTATCAGCCTACGCCATGGCGGCGGTTCCGTCAAGGCGCGCAAACGTGAAATGGCGAACAACAGCAGACATCGGGCTTCCGACTTCAGGAGCAGAGCCCGCATCGGCGGTTACTCGGCCAGACGGCTGGTGGCACGATCAAGTGATTGGTGCCACCCCCAAGTGTCGTTTACTTGGGGGTGAAGTGCATCACACCCCCAAGCTCCGCGTTGCTTCGCTTGGGGGTGGAACCTGGCGGTACAACTCATCCCCAGTTTCGCAGGGACAGTCAGGCCCGAAGGGCCGTCTTTCTTAGCCCAAGGCGGAAGCCTTGGGTTGGCAAGGCGCTACGTTATTAAGCCCCGCCAGGGGCGTCTTCACGTTTAAGGCGCCCCTAATGGGGCTTCGATCCCGGTCGCCATGCCATCCCCTCGCTCACCTTCGGCTTCGCACGGGGCTAAGAAAAACGCCCCGATGGGGCTAAAACAGAAATCATCCTGCCGCGACGCAGCGATTCCAAATACACCACCTTGCCCGCGGAAACGGGGGATGAGTCAGCCGGCCAGTTTATTGCACACGCTCGCCGGCGGGCGTAGAATGGCCTCACTGTTGGTTGTCGTGGAATAGCCCGCTCGGCCGGGAGTTCGGCTGCGGGCAGGCACGGTGATTTTTCACGGGATACAGGGAACCGCCCCGGTGGCGGCCCGGACGGCGGTGAGATGTTCATACCCATCCGCACTGATTATCGAATGGTTCGCGTACCCTGGGTGAACTACGCCCTGGTGGCGGCCAACGTGCTGGTGTACCTGATGGGTTACCAGGGCGGCTCGGCCAAGGGCATGTTGCGGATCAACCACCTGCTGCTGCACCCCGACTCGCCCCAACTGTTCCAGTTTTTCAGTTCCGTCTTTCTCCACGGCGGCCTGCTGCACCTGCTGGGTAACATGGTCTTCCTGTGGGTCTTCGGCAATGCCGTCAACGACCGCTTCGGCCAGGTGGGCTACCTGGCCTTCTACCTGGCCGGGGGCGTGCTGGCGGGTATCGGATACGTCCTGATGAGCGGCCACGCCCCGGTGCTGGGGGCCTCCGGGGCGATCTCTGCCGTCACGGGCGCGTACATTGTCATGCTGCCGCGCGTGCGGATCACGATGCTGATCGTCTTCTACTTCATCACGACCATGGAGGTGTCCAGCCTGTATTTTCTGGCCTTCCAATTCGTTTTCAACCTCTGGATGTCACTTACCCCACGGTTCACCGGCGTTCCGGAAGGCGGAGTCGCCTACGCCGCCCACTGTAGCGGTTATGCTTTCGGGATCGCCGTCACGGCAGTCCTGCTGGCGACCCGGTTGCTGCCGCGCGACCCGATGGACCTGCTGAACCTGATGCGATCTGCCAGGCGGAGAAGCCAGTACCGCCACATGGTTGGCCAGGGTTTTGCCCCGTTTGTCGGCCAGGCCGTCGAGGCAATTCGGCCACCCGCGCCGCTCGAGGCGGGGGCCGTCATCTCTCCGCCCATATCCTCGGCTGCGGCGCGCGAGAGTCAACTGCGACAACAGATCGCCGTGGCGTATGAACAACATGACCTGGCCAAGGCGGCGGAAGGATACCTCCAACTGGTCCAGATCGCCGAGGATGCCGTGCTGGGTCAGGGCCTGCAACTCGACGTGGCTAACAAACTGATGGAGTCGCAGCGATATCCCGCAGCCGCCGACGCTTACGAGCGATTCCTCAAGCACTACGGCGCCTACGAACACATCGCCGATATCCACCTGATGCTGGGACTGCTGTATGGCCGATATTTACATCAATACGAACGGGCCAGGCAGTACCTTCGTCGCGCGGCCGGTTTGCTGACCGATCCGCGCAAAGCTGAACTGGCCCGCGGCGACCTGGAAGCATTGCAGGACAAACCCTAAGCGCGCCGGGGGCATGGATGGCAGTTCGCTCCGGCGCCGGACAAGGACGTCGCAGGCATGTTGAATATCTCACCCCCGTTTCCGCCGCAACTGGACGCGCTGGCCGTTTGCGCGTTCTCGGCCGGGGGGGTGGCGCTGGGCGCGGCGATGCTCTTGTGGGGGCGGATTCTCTCCAGGCCCTTCCTGGCTCTGGTGGGCGTCGCGACGGCCATCGCCTTCGCTGTCCCCCTGTCGCAACAGTTCCCCATAACTCCCCTGGTGGCCGCGATTGTGGCCGCCGTTGTCTTCGCCGCCGTGGGAGCGGTGACGGCAAGGATACTCTGGGCCTTGGCCGCCGGAGCGATCTTCGGCGCCGTAGCCATCCTGGCCATGCTGGCCCGCATGTCCGCCCCCGCCGCAGCGGCCTCGCAGCCCGCCTCCGCGCCCGGTCTTGCGCCGCTTGTCGCCTGGCTGGCGGACGGCTGGGTTTATTGCGTCGCTGCGCTGGGCGAGGCGTGGAAGGATCACTCCGCCACGGTGTTGTGGACCTTATGTCTGGGCGGAGGCGCCCCGCTGACCGTCGCGCTGTTGCTGCCCAGGATGGGCAAGATATTCATGACTTCGCTGCTGGGGGCGGTCTGCATCGTCGCCGGGGTGCTGCTGGCCGTGGCGAAGATTCAAGTATCGCTGTGGCCCGCGACGTGGTGGGACTATGCCCTGCCCGCAATCGCCGTCGCCGTGCTGCTGATGTTCGGGATCGTCTACCAGTTCTGCGGTGCGATCCTGGATGAACGGGCCAAGCATGACAATAAAGCCAAGGGTGGAGAGAAAAAGCCCGAGAAGAAAACTTCCGACAATGCCGCCGAGAAGAAAAAATAAGGCTGCCATAGCATGAAACCCCATGTTGACCCCAATGTCCCGCTACCCGGTGCGTTTGTGCATACGATCCAGTCGGGGAATGTCCCCTCCAGGCAGGAATTCGTGCAATACCTCACCGATCTGGACCCGCTCAAGGCCGTGCTTCTGCTGGTTGTTGGACTGGTCTACATGCTCTACGGATGGAAAGCCTTCAAGATACTGGTCATCGCCAATGCGGCCATGATCGGGATTGCCCTGGGGGCCACGATCGGGCGCCATATGCATGGGGCGGAGACGCCGGCGTCCAATCTGCCGACCTTCACTGCCGTCGCCGGGGGGCTTCTGCTGGCCGTGGCGGCCTGGCCGCTGATGAAATACGCTGTCAGCCTAATGGGGGCGCTGGTGGGAAGCCTGGTGGGTTATGGCCTGTGGCGATATCTGGCCGAGGTTTCCGGCCAAATCACGCTAGGCCAATATGCCTGGGCGGGGGCGCTGCTGGGCTTGGTCACGCTGGGAATGCTGGCGTTCGCAATCTTCCAGATCACCGTAATGATCTTTACGTCCATCCAGGGAACGATGATGGCCATCTCGGGCATCCTGGCGCTTCTGCTGCGATATCCTTCCATTGGACAGAATCTGCGGAATTCCCTGTTGACGGAGATGCATCTGCTTCCGCTGCTGATTGCGGTTCCCTCGGCGATAGGGTTCATCTTCCAGCACTCGGTTTTTTCCGGCAAGGCCAAGAAGAGAAAACCGGCGGAGTAATCGGCCCGCTACACAGATCGGCAGGGGGCGTTGCGGGCATGCAGGACGGCAGCCAGTACGATGTGACGGAGTCGTTCCATGCTGGCTGACTGGAGGAAATCATCCGTGAAGTCCAGCCGGAAGTCGCAACGGAGCGACCGCAGTATCTCGATGAGATGGGGGCGGTCCATGTCGGCAACCTTGGCCGGGAGGCTGCTCAGTGGGCCTTCAGGATGGGATGGCATGTTGACTACATTCATTTTCGTTACGCTCTTTCAGTAGGCTCACGTAGAGTATCGGTCCAATAGGTTGCCTACTTTCGCATCCGCCGGGACTCCGCAGTAATGGCTAGGCGTAACACAGGGTTAGGATTAGTCCGTGAATCCCGAAATATAGGCGAATGGCAACGGGTTTGGCAAGGAACTTGCTAGCAATAGGCAATGTGGAAAACCGGTGTATAACGCGTGATCGATTGCCGTAACATGTGTTACTAAAAGATGTTAAACTTTATGTAATCAGGTTAGATCATGTTAGTTGGCGATAGCGTCGAATTTGTTCTATTAATTTCCGCAAACGCAGGAATGGCAAGACCATGCCCCAGGGGCATTTGAAAACCAGCGATTTTGACTACAAGCTTGATGAGTCGTTGATTGCNNNNGTCATCCCCGCCAGGTTCACCTGCCGGCGATCCACGGGTGGAAAGATCGAGGGATTGTTCTGTCGCGAGGCCGCCGCCGGGCTGTGGGAAGTCCTGCTGAAGAACGCCGGACGCTGCAAGGCCGG
>PMBX01000077.1 GCA_003153915.1 Phycisphaerales bacterium | reverse complement strand
GGGTTCACCTTCGCCTGCATGTCGCCTGGGAGGAACCCAAGCTTTTCTCCCGCTTCGACGGCCGGGCGGACCAGGCTCAGCCGCTTTGCCTGCTGATGCTTCAACAGGTGCACCGCCATGGCCACGGCCAGATAGGTCTTGCCCGTGCCCGCCGGACCGGTGCAAAAGACCAGGTCTTGCGAATGCATCGCTTCCAGGTATCGTCGCTGTCCCGGCGTCTTGGGCTTGACCATCTGCCCGGCGACGTAGACATCCACACCATCGCCGGCTGGCATTTCCTGGCGATCCGCAACCGAGCCGATTGCCTCGGCCACCTGGGAGGACGTCACGAGGCCCTTTTCGCGCAGCGCCCGTTGAAGCTCCGCGATGATCGCCGCCGCACGGGAGACGTTCTTGGCCCCCCCCGTGATCTTGACCTGTTCCTGACGGGCGAAAATCTGCACGTCCATGGCCTGGCGGATCATCTTCAAATGCTGATCCGCCGGTCCGAACAGCACCCCTCGTCGCAGGGGGTCTTCCAATGTGATACTTAGTTCCAACAATGGCCTCGCCATGAGGACGCCGCCAGCCGCCCAAACGGGCCGCGGACAGTCCAGAGGAGATTATCCCCTCCCATCCCCGTTGATGTAAAGGCATCAGCGGATACCAAAGCCTCCAATCGCGGGGGAGGGAGGCCGAGGTATTTTCCGCGAAAGTTGCTTTATCTGGTTGGCGGGAGTGGTTCAAACCGCGCCTTGTCGGCATCGGGCCGGGTCAGGGGGTCTCCCTGTACCGCGTGTGTGGGACCTAGCCACGTCAGTTCCCCGGACGACTCGACGTGTGCCCCCTCGGCTGACACCAGGCGGAATTCATGGCTCCGGCCCCGCCAAAGGAGGGACACCCCGCCGATGCCCACCTGTCCGTAATATCTGACGGAGAATTCAACGCTTTGCGGTATCTCCTGCCGGGCGAGAACACAAACACAGGATTGTGTCCACGCCTTGTCCTGTACGGTGTAGGCAGGCTCAAAGGGGATCATAATGTCCAGGGCCTCCTGGGATGTCCCGTCGGCCCATCGCAGGGTTACGAACACCAAGGGCAGCGCCGGATGTCGGCAGTGCAGCACGGCCTCCAGGCGTGGCGTGGCCAGGAGTGGGTTCCGTTGTGGTGGCTCTGCCAGGCCCGGCGCCCACTGGCGCAGCGCCGTTGCCGTCCGGTGAGCCCATTCGACAATGGGTTGCGTCTGACCGGTAAAGCGAACCTCATCCCAGTGCAGGCAATAGTCCGTGACGAACCGTTCGAGTTGCCCCGCCAGTTCCAGGAACGTTTCGGGGGCGGCGGTTTCGGCGGAGGGGTCGCCGCCGGCCCGGGCGGCGGCCTCGCAAAGGAGGGCGTGAGCTTTCCAGAACAGACGAAGAGTCTGATGGCTGAGTTGGACAGCTTGGAGGATACCCCTGGAGGAATCATCGCGGGCTTGCCGAATTACTTCGGCGATATCCCCAAACATGCCCTCCAGGTCGTCACGGTTCTGCCGGAATTCCGCTCGCCGCTGGGGGTAGGTACTAATCATTGCATCGGGCTTGTCATGGATGGCCTTTCGATTGCGGTAGGCCGTGAAGTGATACCGGCCAAGTCGCAACACGTCGCCAGCCAGGCCGCCCGCGGCGGGATGGCTCGACAGGCCCGCGAAATATTCCGTGGCGGCCGAGTCCAGGTCCTGGGGGAGTTTTCCCGCGCACATTCCGCCAAACATGCGGAACAACAGATTCGTCGTGCCGGGGAATCCCCAACTGTTCTCCCATTCGGTGTTGATGATTCCATTAAGGCCGACGGATTGGCCGTAGCGCATCCAATCCCGCAGGTTGCGCCAACGGTCGCCGATGTCGGGGAACGGGCAATTGGGCCAGATGGAGGGGATACCCCAGACCTCCAGGCCGGTTTGGCGGAGAATTCGCGAGGAATCCAGCTTGCGGAAACCGAAAAGCTCAACAGCCGGGACATCCTGGAAAGGGAAATAGTACCAGTCGGCGACGATGATGTCCTTGTCGATGGCGGGGATGGCCGAGGGCATGTAGAAGAACATGTCCCCCCACATAATCATGCGTCGCCCCAGGGAACGGGCGATGGCGTTGAGGCGGTTGCAGTGTTGCGCGAACATCCCGGCGGGGTCGAAGCCTTCCGCGCCATGCGAGCGGATGTAATACTGGCCCATCGCGTCGCTTTCGTCCAGGCCGACGTGCAGGTATCGGCCTGGAATGTGGCGACACCAGTCCTCGTAGAGTTCCTGTAATAACGTATAAGTTTCCGGAAAACTGGGGCTGAGGCAGCCGGCCAGCTTGCCTGTTCCACGGCCTTCGTCGTAGTCAGCGTAACCTTCCTTGCCCGTGATGTAGCCGCCGTGGCCCAGGGAGGGGAATACCGGTATCAGTTCCTGGCCCTGGGAGGCGCAAAGTCGCTGCAATTCCTGCATCACATCAACGCTGTAGGCGTGCGTGCGGCTGATACGTGGATGTCGCGGGAAGGCATAGGCGTCTTCCAGGTAGAGCTGGACGGTGTTGTAGCCCAGCTCGTGCGTGCTGCGGACGGCGGAGAACAGCACCTCCTGCCGCTCGATCTGCCTTGCGAGGTCAAGCTGAAATCCCATCACGGTAAAACGTGGCTTCATTGGTTGCACCCTTGATTCAATAACGGCCGGTATCCAGAGCCGTCTCGATGAAACGGATGAAATTGGCCTCGGTCTTGGCCGATAACGGAATGTTGATCGGAGCCGCCGTCGGCATGATTACAAACCGCCCGCCGCTCTTGCCGGCTGCGATGGTTTGACGCACCAGTTGAGAGATGAAGTCCTCATCTCGCGTCTCCAGATGTTTTAACTCGATGCCTCCCATCAGGCAGATCCGCGATCCGATGCGGCGCTTCAACTCCGGGATGTCGATGTCGCCGTCGGGCGGGGGTTCCAGCGGGTCCAGCGCGTCGGGCGCCATCTCGTCGATCTGGTCCAGCACGTGGGCGATCTTCCCGTGCGAATGGATGCGGGCGAAGGCCCCGGCCGCTCGGATCATGCGGATGTACAGGCCGTCATATCGGGTCACCAGGCGGCGGAACATTTCAGGNNTCCATCGCCGCCAACATCGCCTCCGGCTCGGTCATCATGTGGACCATGAAGTCGCCGAACTCGAACGCCTCGGCCAGCTCACAAAGCGGATCCTCGATGGTCACCAGCGGCAGGCCCTTATCATCGCCCAGTTCCCCCCAGGCCCGTTGAAGCTCGCCGAAATCTGCCTCGCCCGGCTGCCAGGGCAGGTCCAGGTACGCGCGGAGATCGTCGAGGTTCTTGACGAGGTGCTCGCGTCGCCAGACGGTTTTTACGTTGTCGCTGTGGCTGCTGACGAAGGTCAAGTCCCTGCCGGGAGCGTGGATCACGCCGCGCGTGACGTGCTGGCCGCCTTCGTCCCAGCGCGTGGTCTCCACGTCCCAGGCGCCTTGGGCGGCGTTGGGAACAGGTACGTCGGTCATGTACATGCAGTCGGTGTGAGCGCGGATGATATCCATTAGCCGGCGATAGCTAGGCTCGATGTTCTCCCAGGCCCGGCTGTTCCAGCCGACCAGTTCATAGGCGCTGATCGCCACGCGATCGGTGGGTTGGCCTTTCAGGCAGGCCGCAAGTCGTTGCGTGCTGTTCATGGGTCCGGCAGCGTCATCAAAGGCGGATAACCAGGCGTTGTCTCAGCCGATACGCGTCTGTCCTGACCGGAATGATACTCTCCCGGCTCCGTAATGGAAGGACGGTTCAGCCAATTGCTCTCCAGCCGGGAATTGATACAATGCCCCGCAACCCTTCAGAGGCCAGACGAATGGACATTGAACTGTCAGGACGTCTCAGAAAGCTGCCGCCATATCTCTTTGCCGATCTGCGGCGTGTAGAGGCCGAGGCGCGGTCGCGCGGCGTGAAGGTCATCCGCATCGCCATCGGCGACCCGGACAATCCCACGCCCGATCCGGTCGTGGAGGAACTTTGTCGCGCCGTCCGCGACCCCGCCGACCCCAACCGCCACCGCTACGGCTGCGACGTTCCCGTGGAGCAGTTTCCCCAGGCGATAAGGAATTTCTGCAAGCGGCGCTATGGCGTGACGCTGCGGGAAGATCAAGTCGTCGCCACCTCCGGCAGCAAGGACGCCATCGCCCAGTTCGCCCTGGCCGTGCTGAACCCCGGCGACCTGGCGATTGCTCCCAGCCCGGGCTATCCCACCTACAACATCGGCCATGTGTTCGCAAGCGCCGTGACCTACCAGGTCCCGCTGTTGCGGTCCAACGGTTTCCTGGTGGACTTCGATGCCATTCCGTTGGAAGTCCGCCGCCTGGCCAAGGTTCTGTGGCTCAACTACCCCAACAATCCCACCACGGCGGTGGCGGACCTGGACTTCTTCCGCCGGGCCGTGGAGTTTGGCCGGGCGAACAATATTCTTATCTGCCACGACAATGCCTATGGGGAGAACACCTACGACGGATACCGCGCCCCCAGCATCCTACAGGTGGATGGCGCAGACGAGGTTGCCGTGGAGTTCTTCTCGCTGTCCAAGGCGTTCAATATGACCGGCTGGCGGGTGGGTTTCCTTGCCGGCAACACCTCTGCCGTGCGCGGCCTGCGAACCGTCAAGGACAACAGCGACAACGGCACGTTGCGGGCAATCCAATTCGCCGCCGCCAAGGCGCTGGATTCCTACGAGCGCATCGTCCCGCCGATCAACGCAATCTATCAGAAGCGCCGCGACCTGGTTGTCGACGCCCTCAATGCCAGCGGATGGAATCTCCAAAAGCCCAAGGCGACGATCTATGTCTGGGCGCCCGTGCCGGAAAAGTACCACGGCTCCAGCGCCGCCTTCGCCGCCGACCTGCTGGAACGAACCGGCGTGATCGTCACGCCCGGGCTGGGTTACGGACAATGGGGCGAAGGATTCTTCCGCATCTCGCTGACGTATCCCGACGCCGTTCTGGCTGAAGCCATGAACCGTATCGTCAAGACCAAGGATTAAGAAACGTTCCCGTAGGGAGCGATTGGAGAAGTTGAAAAATGAAGACAACCACATGGGCAGTGGCGGCTGTGTTACTGGCGACGGGGTCGGTTTACTCCGCCGATAAAACCGGATTGGATCAACTCAAGGCGGGCGTGTCGTGTCCGATAGTCCAGCCGGGTACTTCGAACGTCTGCCCGGTGGATAAAAAGGCCGGCTGTTGTTGTGCGGCCTCCCAGGCGGCTGGGGATTGCTGTGCGACCAGCAAACCAGCCGGCGAATGCTGCAAATCGAACTGTAAGTGCGGCGCGGTGTCCAAACCCGCTTGTTGCGGCAGTTGCCCCACCACCCAACCGACGACGGGAGCGGCGGCTTTGCCTGCCGGCGATCCTAGCGTTCCGGAATCCTGGTTCCTCCGCGCCGAGGCTGAGATCGACGCCCTTGCGGGTGTCGAGGCCAGGGACGAGGTGCGCAAGTTGATGGGCATCGCCCGGGCCGACGCGGGCGATTATCAGGGCGCCGCAACTGAGGCCGGCAAACTCAAAGATCCGATGCGATCCGAGATATTCTCGTCCATCATGCTGGGTCATGCCAGAGCCGGTGACGTTTCCGCCATCAAGGCCGTCGCCGGCCAGATCAGCGAGCCGGGGATTCGCGACAGCGGTCTTTGGCGAGCAGCGTCGGTCCTGTGCAACAAGGCTCGCCTGGCCGAGTCCGAGGAAGTCGCTACGTTGATCGCCGATCCGAGACTGCAAAGCAGGGTCTATGTCTTGATCGCCAAGAAATATGCCTTGGCCGAAAACGAGGCCAAGGCCAAGGCGATAACCGAACAGATCTCCGAAAAGCGGCTGAAGGATTATATGCCCGAAGCCATGGCCAAGATCAAAACGGTCATCGCCAACGACTCCGCCAATGACGGCGCCAAAGAACAACCCGAGACGGACAGTGTGCAGGAGATCTTGACGGGCTTGGCCGCCGCCTTCGCGCATCGAGGCAACCTGGAGGAGGCGCTGCGGTCCGCCGCTCGCCAAAAGGCCTTCGTTCAGCAGGCCCTGGCGTATGTCGCCGTCGCGGAGGCCCAGGCCGATCGTGGTGAGAAAGAGGGGATGGACAAGGCTTTCTCCATGGCGGAGCAGTCCGCCGGCAAGGAAAGCGATTCCCTTGCCAAGGGAATCGCCTACGCGGCCGTGGCGATGGCAAAGCTCAAGACCAACGACCTGTCCGGCGCCCGCAAGAGTATGCAGGAAGTGCTGGCCATCCCAGGGGCGGGCGGAGATCCTTTCCGCTTGGAGGTAGGTAGTTTCTCGGCATCGGGCAATCCGGCCTTGCTGGGCCTGCGTCTGCGATTGGGGGATGTCCAAGAGGCCTTGGCGGCGGCAAAGACCCCCGAGGGCAACTATGAAGAAATGGACTGCTATCTCATCGGGATGTTGCTGGCCAAGGAAGGCAGGATGGAGCCGTTAGGGCAATGGATATCCGCGTTGACCAGTGCCCCCCAGCGAGTTTACGCCAACATCGGTGTCGGCGCCGGGCTTCTTGCCAGGAAACAATCGCCCTCCAAGGGGCCTTGACCGCTTGACCATGCCCACCCTGACGGCCTACATCGCGCTGGGCGGAAACCTCGGCGACCGCCATGCGACGCTGCGCCGGGCCGTTGAGATGCTGGGCGAGGTTGGGCGGATCGTCGTCAGGCGTGTCTCGGATTTCATCGAGACGCCACCCCAGGGAGGCCCGGCGGGACAAGGCCCTTACCTCAATGCCGCCGTGGAGGTTGAAACGGACCTCTCGCCGGGCGGCCTTTTGGCGGCCCTGCAAGAGATCGAAAAATCGCTAGGCCGTGACCGCCATTCGGAGCAGCGATGGGGCGCCAGGACCTGCGATTTGGATATCCTTATGATCGCCGACAAAGTGATCGACAGCCCAAACCTGACCATCCCGCACCCCCGGATGCACCAGCGCCTCTTCGTCCTGCTGCCGCTGGCGCAGATCGCGCCCCAGGCGGTGCATCCCATCCTGGGCAAGACGGTTGCGCAACTGCTGGCCGAGGCGGAGGCGGGCCGGTGAGCGCGGCGCTGGTCAGCATCCTGGGGCCTCCGGCGGTGGGAAAGACCACCCTCGCCCGTCACCTAGCCGGCCAACTGCCCGCGGGGCTGATCGCCGAGGACTATGCAGGCAACCAGTTCCTGGCTGACTCCTATGCCGGGCAGGATTCGGCGCGCCTGCCCGCGCAGCTTTATTTCCTGCTGTCGCGCGTCGCGCAGCTTCGTTGCTCCGATTGGCCGGCGGGGGGCATGTTCGTCAGCGACTATGGCTTCTGCCAGGACCGCATCTACGCTCAACTACGGCTTTCCGCCGGGGACATGATGCTCTATGATTCAATCGCCGCTCGCATGGAATCGCTGGTCCATCCGCCGGACCTTGTCATTGCCCTGGACGCTCGGGAGGCGACGCTGATGTATCGCATCGCCCAGCGGGGCAGGGCTTTCGAGCGGTCGATGACCGCCGAGTTCCTATCGGCGGCGCGGGTGGCGTACAATAGCCTGGTCGATTCGTTGGGCTGCCCTGTTATTGTCGTCGATTGCGACAAGACGGACCTGCGTCGCCCCGATGCCCGCGCGGAACTGCTGGCGGAACTTCGCAGCCGGCTGCCTGCCGGGACGGAGGCGACGCGATAAGGAATGGATGTGGAACCGATTATCGCCAATACGATCAAGGATATCCGCGGCCACATCGCCTCGGCGAGGTCGGAGGGTAAGACCATTGCCCTGGTCCCCACGATGGGCGCCCTGCACGAGGGCCACGCCAGCCTGTTCCATGCGGCGGGGGCGGCCTGCGATTACTTGGTGGCCAGCATCTTCGTCAATCCCAAACAATTCGGCCCGGCGGAGGATTTCGACCGCTATCCGCGCAGCCCGCAGGCGGACCTGGCGATCTGCCGGGATAACGGCGTGCATGTGGTGTTCATGCCCGAAACAGAGGAGATGTATCCGCCTGGGTGCCTGACGGAGGTGAGCGTTGGAAAGCTGGACGCCAACCTGTGCGGTCACAGCCGGCCGGGCCATTTCACCGGTGTAGCCACCGTTGTCGCCAAGCTCTTCAATATCGTCGCGCCAGACAAGGCGTATTTCGGCGCCAAGGACTACCAGCAGACGGTGGTCATCCGCCGGATGGCGGCGGACCTGGATTTTCCCGTGGAGATTGTCGTCTGCCCGACGGTCCGCCACGGTGACGGTCTGGCGGTATCCAGCCGGAACGCATATCTGTCGGCAGAGCATCGCAAGCAGGCGACGGCGTTGTGGGGGGCTCTGGAAACGGTCGCCAGTCTGGTCCGCCGCCGTCGCCCTCCCAGTTCGGAGGTTGTCGCGATCATACGGGAACACCTGGCCGCCCACGCTCCCGATGGTGTGGTTGACTACATACAAATCGTCGATCCTGTGGACCTGACGGACGTACGAACTACCAAGCGAGCGGTGCTGGTGGCCTTGGCGGTGAATTTCGGTACCACACGGCTGATAGACAACGTGCTGGTGGGTCCGTAGGATGCACGCCCCGTCGCGGTTTAGACGGAACAATTGCCTGAAAGGTCTGGGTGCCCATGTTGTTGAAGATGTTGCGAGCCAAGCTTCACCGGGCCACGATCACCGACGCCTGCGTGGACTACGTTGGCTCGGTCACCATCGACCGCGCGCTGATGGAGGCCGCCGATCTCAAGGCCGGCGAGTGCGTGCTGGTGGCCGACCTGGCCAACGGGGAGCGTTTTGAAACCTATGTCATGGAAGGCGCCCCCGGCAGCGGGACGATCTGCATCAATGGCGCAGCCGCCCGGCTGGTTGATGTCGGGGACCAGGTTATCATCATGGCCTTTGGGTATGTGCCCATCGAGCAGGCAGAGGCGGTCAAGCCCAGGATCGTACTGGTGGACGGGACCAACCGCCCGCTGAGCCGTCCGTAGCCGCCGTCGAGTATCGAGGCGCCGCGATGCGACAGATCATCCTGGAACTGTTCACGCTGGAGCTGGCCGCCAGGAGCGTCACGCTGCGCGTCTTTGGTTACGGATTGATGTTGGTATTGGGATTTCTGGGGGGCATCTACCTGGCGAGGTGGCGGGCGAGGCGAAGCGGCGAGAACCCCGATGTCGTCACGAAGATCGGGATGCTTGCGCTGGCCGGCGGCATCATCGGCGGGCGGATCGCCTACATCATCCAGCACTGGGCCGACCAGTTCGCCGACGGGTCTGCCTCGTTGATGGACATGCTGGACATCACGTCCGGCGGGCTGATTTACCACGGCGGCCTGATCCTGGCCACGCTCCTGGTTGTGGCGTACCTGTGGGCCAGGAAGCTGCCCGTGCGGCGATATCTGGACATCGTTGCCGCCAGCATGATGCTGGGCCTGGCGTTCGGCCGGGCGGGCTGCCTGCTGAATGGTTGCTGCTTCGGGGCCGTCTGCGCGGACGACTGCCCACTGGGGATGCGGTTTCCCATGTACAGCAAGCCCCTCGTCAAGTTTACCGATCGGGCGATGCCTTTCTCCTCCGCATGGCAGGACCCTTCCCCCGTGTATTCCCACCAGTTCCATGCGGGGATGGTCCAACCCGACGAACGGCTGAGAGATGCCTTTGATTCCCAGCGGCTTTGGCCGCCCAAATACCTCCACGGCCGCCTGGAGGGCGACCAACTGGCGGTCCTGCTGGATGAAGCCCGATGGCAGCAGGCATTCGGCGTCACCGCCGGTAGTGACGGACGGATCAGCCAGGCCGAGTGGATGGACGGGCTTAAGCGGGCGGGCGGAATGCTGGCCGGCAGCGAGAACTGGGCCGAGGCGGTCGCGCATTTTGACACCAACGGCGATGGGCAGTTGAATTGGCCGGAGGCCCAGGCTTACATGCGGGCAAGGCGGGGATGGGTGCTGTCGAAATTCGACACCGACGGTGACGGTCGGCTGGATGACCAACAACGGCGCAGCGCCAACGCCTACCTCCAAGAGGACCTTATCGCCCTGGCGGGGGCCAGCCGGTCTCTGCCGGTCAAACCGGCGCAATTACTTTCCATGGCCGGGGCGCTGCTGCTGACGGTGATTCTCCTGTGTTTTTACCGACTGCGGACGCGCGAGGGGCAGGTCTTCGCCCTCCTGGCGACGCTATATCCGATGGTGAGGTTCCTGGAGGAGGGCATCCGGGACCAGAATGCCCACGACCTTGCCGCGGGCGTCCTGACGCACAACCAGTACGAGGCGATGGGAATCGCCGCGGCGGGATTGGTTTTTCTGATGTTGTTGCGGAAATTGCCTCCCTCCTGCGGACCGAGTTGGCTGGCACGCCGATCGATTCGAGCGGTTGCCGATGGACGCCGCCATAACAGATAGATTATAGATTATTGCGTGTTGCCGCCCGGTGAGTCTTGTGCGGGCGGACGGGATAAAATCAAAGAGAGACTCCATCGCCCATTAGGGCAAAGGAAACCTTATGAGCAGGTTACTGACCATTGTGGCCGCGGCCTTGGCGCTGCTGTCGCCGCTGTCTCGCGCGGACATGTCCAAGATGTTGGCCGATGCCAAGGACAAGACCTCCGCCATGGCGATCTTTCGATGCAACATGCAGGACGAAATGGGCAGCCAGGCGATCGAAGGCCCCGCCATCTGCATCGCCACCGAGCCGTCGGCCATCTTCATCACGCTGACACTGGACCGCCGCCTGTCCGGCGAGGCGCTCAAGGACTTCGTGCTCCGTCCCCTCCAGGCGCCTGACAAGACCGTCAAGGCCGAACTGTTAGGGATCGATCCCGAAACGGGCATCGGTTTCCTGCGGGCGAGCGAACCACACACATGGGGCGTGGTGCAGTTTGCCTCCAAGGCCAACGTCTCGGCAGGCAGCCCGGTGGCCTCCGTCGGCGTGATGGGCCAGGATACGGGATTCCAGCCTTTTGTCGGCGGCGGATATGTCTCCTCCGTCATCCGCATTCCCCAGTCGCTGGTCTATGTCACTGGCGGACGCCTCAGCAGTTTTGGCTCGCCGGTGTTCAATGCCGAGGGATTGGCCGTGGGCCTGGTCGCCACGCAGCGGTACATGGCCCATGAGGTGTATTTCTCCAACATTCGGGGCAGCGTTGCCCTGCGGGGCGGGGAGCAAGGCAATTACAATGCCTTCGACGCGGTGCTGGACAACATGTCCGGCACGATGGCTTTGCGCGGGCAGGAGGAGGCGTCGTTCTTTTGGCCCGTGGAGGAGTTCGCCCATGTGCTGGGCAACATCCCAACGTCCCCTGCCCAGACCAGGCGTCTGCCTTGGATCGGCGTGCTGACCTTCGCCCCGGTGCCCAAGGAGGTCTCAGACATCCAGAAACTGGATAAGCCCGCGGTGATGGCCGAGCAGGTCATTCCCGATCAGCCCGCCGCGAAGGCGGGTTTACAGGACCGTGACGTCATAGTGGGCATC